>NZ_JBXAHL010000009.1:0-212006 GCF_058795055.1 Cupriavidus sp. GW823-FHT06D04
CTAACACTTCCCCTTGCCGGGCGTGTAGGGGACTCCCACCCCCAAGTCAGTGCGCCCTGCCGGGCGCACCCAAAAAAACGCCAACCCGTATGGGTTGGCGTTTTGCTTGGGGTATTACCGGTATCAGAACTGGTTCATGGTGTTGTCTTTACCCGCCGCTTTCAGGGCCGCTTCGCCGCTGAAATACTCCTTGTGGTCGTCGCCGATGTCCGAGCCGGACATGTTCTGGTGCTTCACGCAGGCGATGCCCTGGCGGATTTCCTTGCGCTGCACGCCAGCCACATAACCCAGCATGCCCTGGTCGCCGAAGTATTCCTTGGCCAGGTTGTCGGTCGACAGTGCGGCGGTGTGGTAGGTCGGCAGCGTAATCAGGTGGTGGAAGATTCCTGCTTCGCGCGACGCGTCGGCCTGGAAGGTCCGGATCTTTTCGTCGGCGAGCTTCGCCAGTTCGGTCTGGTCGTATTCAACGCTCATCAGCTGGGCGCGGTCATATGCCGACACATCCTTGCCCGCGGCTTTCAGCGCGTCATACGCCTGCTGGCGGAAGTTCAGGGTCCAGTTGAATGACGGGCTGTTGTTGTACACCAGCTTGGCGTTCGGGATGACCTTGCGAATCTCGCTGACCATGCCGCCGATCTGGGCGATATGCGGTTTTTCGGTTTCGATCCAGAGCAGGTCAGCGCCGTTTTGCAGTGCGGTGACGCAATCCAGTACGCAGCGCGCTTCGCCCGTGCCGGCGCGGAACTGGAACAGGTTGCTAGGCAGGCGCTTGGGACGCAGCAGCTTGCCGTCGCGCTTGATGATGACGTCACCATTACCCAGTGCGTCGGCCGACAATTCTTCGCAATCGAGGAAGGAATTGTATTGGTCGCCCAGGTCGCCCGGCGTGTGGGTCACGGCGATCTGCTTGGTCAGGCCGGCACCCAGCGAGTCGGTACGGGCCACGATGATGCCGTCGTCCACGCCCAGTTCCAGGAAGGCGTAGCGGATGGCGCGGATCTTGGCCAGGAAGTCCTCATGCGGCACGGTGACCTTGCCATCCTGGTGGCCGCACTGCTTCTCGTCGGACACCTGGTTTTCGATCTGAATGCAGCATGCGCCCGCTTCGATGAACTGCTTGGCCAGCAGGTACGTTGCTTCGGCGTTGCCAAAACCCGCGTCGATGTCCGCGATGATGGGCACGACGTGGGTGACGTGGTTGTCGATCTTCGCCTGGATGGCGGCCTTGGCAGGGCCTTGGGCAGCGTCCAGCTCGCGGAACAGGCCGCCCAGTTCACGGGCGTCAGCCTGGCGCAGGAAGGTGTACAGCTCGCGGATCAGCGCGCTGACGGAGGTTTTTTCGTGCATCGACTGGTCCGGCAGCGGGCCGAACTCGGAGCGCAGCGCAGCCACCATCCAGCCGGACAGGTAAAGGTAGCGGCGCTCGGTGCTGTTGAAGTGCTTCTTGATGGAGATCATCTTCTGCTGGCCGATGAAGCCGTGCCAGCAGCCCAGCGACTGGGTGTACTTCGACGAGTCGGCATCGTAGGCGGCCATGTCGGCGCGCATGATCTTGGCGGTGTATTTGGCGATGTCCAGGCCCGTTTTGAACTTGTTCTGGGCACGCATGCGGGCGGCATACTCGGGATTGATGGCATTCCACGCGCTGCCGTGGTTCTCTTTCAAACCAGCAACTGCCTTGATGTCGTCTTGATACTGGGCCATGGGAATTTCCTAAGAAGAAATTGAGAAAAAAGTTGAGTGTGCTGGCGGATGTCGAGGCAAGCAGCGTGGGTTCATTGTAGGGCGTTCTTGATGCGTGGCGGCAAAGTCTTATATAAGACATAAGAGTTGATTTTCCCTTATTTTTCAATGAGATAGATTGCAAATTTCGCAATGTGGAACACTTTTTCAGAGAACGAAAAATAGCGCCGGGGGAAACACGGCGTAAATTCCACAATGTGAAACGCGCTTTCAGCTGTCGGAGGCAGGGGCGAGCACGGACGGTTGGTTTGCATCTGTCGGCATGCGCGCTACCATCGCGATCCGGCCATCCAGTGGTTACGCACGCAGGTCTTCTAGCCGTTCTTCAAGTAGGTGCCCAGGCCGGGCATCGGCCTAGTGCGGCGCCTGCATGCCGAGATGCGACGCGCGCAGCGTCTGGCTGGGCAGTACGCCGAACAGCCGGCGGTACTGCATGGCGAACCGGCCGATGTCCCAGACCCCGAAGCGCATGCAGATGCTCGTGACCGTCTCGCCTGCTTTGGCATGCAACAGCGCCTGGCGCGCGCGGTGCAAGCGGTGGAGCACCAGATACCGGTGGGGGCTGATGCCGACGTACCGGTTGAACACGTTGCGAATGGTACGTTCCGAGGCACTGGTGGCCGCGCATAGGTCTTCAAGCAGGATGGGCGTGTGCCGCGCCGCTGCCAGGAAATCCATGGCCTGGCTCAGGATGCGACGGTGATTCTGGTGCCTGGCAGTGTCGGTACTGCGCGCTGCCAGCGGCAGCAGGGTGTTGAACGCGTGCCGGAGGAGTTCGCTGCGCGCGGTCTGCTCGCCAGCCGGGTGATGCAACTGGGTAGACTGGCAATCATCGATGAAGAGCAGGCGCCGGGTCAGCGCAAGCAAGGCGCCCAGGCTTGGACCGCCGGTCAAGACAAGATTGCGGGCGAGACATGACAAGTCGGCACTGTCGGCATGTGCCGCCATCCACCGGCAGACGAGCTCGCATGACATGGAGATTGTCATCCAGCTTGCCGGGCGGCTGGCATCTATATGGAACATGCGGTCCGGCGCCATCCAGCCGATTGCGTGGCGGTCGAACCGGCGCCCGTCAACCACCGTGCATTCATGTCCGCTCAGCGGCAGGAACAGGTTGAAGCATCCCGGCATGCCTGCGCCACTGTAGATCGTCGCGGCGCCTTCCTGTCCGGCCATCAAGGCAACGCCATTCAGTTCGAGCACACGCAGGCGCCAGTCCCGTCGCTGCGCCGAGCGCAGCATGTACCGGCCGTTTACGCCATACAGTGACGCTTCGAATTCATCGAACTCCGCATAGCTGGCCTTGG
The DNA here is from genome assembly GCF_058795055.1 of Cupriavidus sp. GW823-FHT06D04. Taxonomy (NCBI): domain Bacteria; kingdom Pseudomonadati; phylum Pseudomonadota; class Betaproteobacteria; order Burkholderiales; family Burkholderiaceae; genus Cupriavidus; species Cupriavidus sp. GW823-FHT06D04. The sequence continues at coordinate 3,051 of NZ_JBXAHL010000009.1, forward strand.
TCATCGTCACCCTCTTGCGCTCAAGTGGATTGGAGTGCCCTGCGGCGGGATGGCTGACACCTGGCGAAGGCTCGGCAAGGCGCCATCCGATTTGCCGATTTTACGTAGCGACTGGCCAGAGTCCAGGAGAATAATTCCGTCACCGCGATGGTTGCCGACCGTGAAGCAGGCTGCCATGTCGACAGCGCACAGGCTGGCGACGATCGCACACATCGGGTCCTCGAGCCGCCGCGGGCTTTCCAATCCCCTTCAGACGGAGCAAGCCATGGGAACGATTACAACCAGGGACGGGACCGAGATCTACCTCAAGGACTGGGGCGCGGGGCAACCAATCGTCTTTCATCACGGCTGGCCCCTGACCGCCGACGACTGGGATGCCCAGCTTCACTTCTTCCTGGCCAGGGGGTTCCGGGTCATTGCGCACGATCGCCGCGGCCACGGCCGCTCCACGCAGACCGCCATCGGCAATGAGATGGACACCTACGCCGCCGACGTAGCCGCGCTCGTTGGGCACCTCGATCTGAAGGACGCTGTCCATGTCGGCCACTCGACTGGCGGCGGCGAAGTGGCGCGCTATGTCGCGAAGCATGGCGCCGGGCGCGTGGCCAAGGCGGTCCTGATCGGTGCCGTACCGCCGATCATGGTCAAGACGGACGCCAATCCGGGGGGCTTGCCGGTGGAGGTGTTTGACGGCTTCCGCGAGCGGGTAGCGATCGACCGCGCCCAGTTCTACAAGGAAGTGCCGGTGCCCTTCTATGGCTACAACCGCGACGGCGCGAAGGTCTCGGAAGGCGTGAAGGACAACTGGTGGCGACAGGGCATGATGGGCGGGGTCAAGGCCCAATACGATTGCATCAAGGCGTTCTCGGAAACTGACTTCACCGAAGACCTGAAGGCCATCGACGTGCCGGTGCTAGTCATGCACGGCGACGACGACCAGATCGTGCCCATCGGGGCCTCGGCCCTGTTGAGCGCGGAGCTGCTGCGCAACGGCACCCTGAAGGTCTACAAGGGCCTGGCGCATGGCATGTGCACGACCCATCCGGATCTCATCAACAACGATCTGCTGGCGTTCGTGCAACGCTGACCAGTGTCGCAGAGGCACGATTGCCAGTGCCGGGGAGGACGATCATGACAGGACCCGCCTACACCAGCGAGTCCACCGGGCTTCTGCTGGTGGATCCGTACAACGCTTTCCTGCGCGAAGGCGGCAAGCTGAACGGCCTGGCCAAGCAGGTGGTCGGACAAACTCGGGACGCTGGCAAATCTGCGTGCGGTGACCAGCGCGGCGCGTTAGCGCGGCATACAGGTATTCTACGTGCCGCACCATCGCGCCCGCCCGGACGAGCATCTCGGCTGGCAGCGCGCCAGCCCCTACCAGCTCGGTCCCAGCCGCGCGCAGGTCTTTGCCGAAGGCACCTGGGGCGGGGACTGGCATCCTGATTTCCGCCCCATGGCCGGCAACGTGATTGTCCATGAGCACTGGGGCGGCAGCGGCTTCGCCAACACGGACCTGGATTTCCAGCTCAAGCAGCACGACATCCGGCAGGTCATCCTGATGGGCTAGCTGGCAAACACCTGCATCGAAGCCATGGGGCGGTTCGCGGCGGAACTTGGCTACCATGTGACCCTGGTGCGGAACGCGACCGCGGCATTCTCGCCGGAAGCCTTGCATGCCGCGCATGAGATCAACGGGCCCACGTTCGCGCATGCCATCCTGACCACCGCCGAATTGCTCGCCGCGCTGGGCGCGCGCTGACGGGGAATTGCGCTACATTGATGGCTGCCCGCATGGGCAAAACCCCCGCATAACAGGAGGCATCATGGGCGAGTACACATCGATCGACGTTCCGGACGGCAACTTCCGGGCCTACCTTGCCAGGCCGACATCAGCGGCAAGCGGCAAGGCCATAGTGGTGATCCAGGAGATCTTCGGCATCAACGACGACATGCGCGCCATTTGCGATCATTTCGCGCAACACGGTTTCACCGCCATCTGCCCGGATCTCTACTGGCGCCAGGAGCCGAACGTCGAACTCACCGACAAGAGCGATGCGGAATGGCAGAAGGCCCTGGCGCTCTACCAGGCCTTCGATGTCGATGCGGGCGTGGGCGACCTGGATGCGACCATCCAGTTCACGCGGCGGCTGGACGGCGTTACCGGCGGCGTGGGCACGGTCGGCTACTGCCTTGGCGGACTGCTGGCATTCCTGACCGCAGTCCGCACCAACGCCGAAGCGGCTGTCTCCTACTACGGCGTCGGCATCGACAAGCATCTCGGCGAGGCCGCGACGTTCACCACGCCGCTGCTGATGCATATCGCCGAGGAAGATGAATTCGTGCCGCCGGAAGCGCGGGCGCGGATCGTCGCGGTGCTGTCGGACAAGCCCAATGTCGAGATACACACGTATCCCGGCTGCATGCACGCCTTCGCGCGAAACCAGGGCGTCCACTATGTCGCCGACGCCGCCAAACGGGCCAATGCCCAGACGCTTTCGTTCTTCCAGGCAATGCCATAGCCTGCGCCGCAACCACGCTACGTCCGGCGGGACCGGGGACGGCGCCGTTGAACCCAATGCTCCCTTGGATCGTCAAGTCAGCTTCGCCGGATGAGGCTTGCGTGAATGGATCAAAAACGCAACGCCGTAGCCAGGCGGCTCAATGAACGTCCGCGCAAGACACTAGACTTCGATACACCGGCGGAACGATTTCATCAATCTGTTGCATCGACCGGTTGATTCCACAGCCGGAGTCGGTCAGCCGCTTTGCAAACAGACCCACTGTTGTTCGCGAATAGCCAGAGGGAAAGACCGCCGCCTAAGCTGCGGCCTTCCATCCGGCCAGAGCATTTCTCATCCACCGGCAACATCAGAACCCAACTCACTCGTCCGGAGAAGCTCCTCCGCAGTCTGATCAAGCTGCGCTTTGAGCATCGCCACCAGACAATGCACGCCGTGGCACACCTCTGACCGTTCGCTTTCAACTTCCAGCAGGGACAGGACGCAGCCCAGGCCGGCGCTGACGCGTCCAAGCGAGTACAGGCAGTCTGGAATGGCGGCCAGGATGATGTCTTGTTTCGAAGCGGTTTGGTCTTGCATTGCGAGCTCCTAGGGAAGGTTGGAGGACCCGCCTGATGCACTCAGTTGGAGGGTGGCGGGCCTGACAGCGGGGGTAGCAATACCGGCAATCCAAGGGAGCCCGGCCAGCCTTTCGGCTGCCCCGCCCGGCCCGCCGTTGAAAGAGAGCCAGCACATGCGCGGAGACGAGGCCGTATGAAACGGCGATCCCTTGGAGCTGTTCAGGTTGCTACGCCCGGTCGCCGTTGTTTCGGCGACGGGTCTAGTGTTGCCGTCCCTTGTGTCTGTGGCGATAAGAGGATTCGCAATCGTCCCGATGGTTCTTCGTCAGCACTAGACATCGGCACGCGTACTTCATGCTGTACGATGGCCATTGAACTGGCATCCGCCATAGTGTCTACACCGCTGTTGCAAGAGGCGCGCTTCAGCGGCGAACAGGACATACTCGTCGCCTGTCCGACGTGACAGCAGCCCATTGCTGAACGCGACACAGGACTTTGCTTACCGCCCCCTCGACATGGACATCTCCACGCGCGACCTACGCGCCTTCCTGGCCTTGATCGAAGCGCGCAACTTCACGCGCGCCGCCAGTGTGTTGGCGCTCTCGCAGCCGGCCTTCAGCGCCCTGATCGCGGCCCTGGAAAACCACGTAGGTGCGAAGCTGTTCGTGCTCCACGCGTACCATCACGCTGACACCGGAAGGCAAGCTCTTTGCCGAACACGCGGCCCGGCTGCTGGCTGAGATCAACGATGCGGTCGGCAGCGTGCGCGACCATGCTTCGCTCAAGCGCGGCCGGACCACGGTTGCCGTGATACCGAGCCTTGCCGGCGGCTGGTTTCCGGACATCCTGCAGTCATTCGCGCGCCTGCACCCGAACGTCAGCGTGCTGCTGCGAGACGAGTTCTCGCACGAAGCGATCGCCGCCGCGCGCGACGGCGACGCGGACTTCGCCATCGCGACACCGGCAGAGCCCATGATGCCCGGCATGCGGCTCGCTCATTTCCACGCGGACCGTTTCTCGGTGATCTGCCCCAAGGGACATCCCCTCGCCACGCGCCGCACGCTCAAGCCAAGGGACCTGTTGCCCTATCCCTTCATTGCCGCACCGCGCGGCAGCGTCGCCATGGCGCGGCTTGTCGCCAGGATCGCGCCTGCGCGGCTGAATGTCGTGCACGAAGTCGAGCACCTGCACACGATGCTGGGCATGGTGCGTGCTGGCGTGGGCATCAGCGTCGCTCCCAACCTGGCGCTGCAGGCACTCGCGCTGCGTGATCAGGTTGCGATTCCGCTAGACCGCAGCCTGACGCGGGACATCTACCTGGTCACGCGCGAGCCGCCCAATTTCTCTGCCGCGGCGGCGGCGCTGTTCGACTTCATCCAGGATCATCCGCCCGACACGGCGCCGCGCACGCGTAAGTGCTAGAACGGATGGGTCAGCAATCGGCGCAGCGTGCGGATGCCGTCGATGTAGTTGCCCAGACGCAGGTTCTCGTCGTGGCTGTGCTGGTTGTTGTCAGCGTTGACCAGCGGCAGCAGCACGCACGGGACGCCGAGTTCGCGCACCGCAATGCCGGTGGGAACCGAGCCGCCCATCATGCGGATGCACACCGGCGCTTCGCCATGCGCCGCGACCAGTGCTCCTTCCACCCAGCGGCACACGGGCTCGTCGGCCGGGGTACGCACCGCATGGGCCATACCGTTGAAGCGTGGCTGCACCAGGCGCGCCAGTTTTGGGTACCGTCGGCGATCATCCTCGGTGGGCTCGCCCTCGATCAGGTGGAAGCCCTGCGCCAGGACGTGCGCGCGCAGCAGCCCGAACAGCCGTTCCGGGTCTGTCTCCGGCACGGTGCGGACATCGAATGTTGCCGTGGCTTGCGCGGGAATGATCGTGCGCGCCGCTGCGCCGACCTGAGCGGCAGCGATGCCCACCACGTTGAGCGTCGGGTACTGCAGCGCTTCTTGGTATGTCCCGCCCACGCGCTCCGGCTGCGCAATGCCGGCACGCGCGCGCAAGACACCATCGTCGTCCGGCACGCTTTCGAGCTGGCGGCGGTAGTCGTCGGTCAACGCAATGCCGTCGTAGAACCCGTCCACCCGCACCTTGCCATCGTCGTCTTTCATCGACGCCAGCAACATTGCCAGGCGGAACACAGGGTTCGCCGCGTAGTTGCCGAACTGGCCGCTATGCAGGTCGCGGCGGGGGCCAAATACGGTCAGCGTGGTCATGAACGCGCCGCGATTGCCGAGGATCATGGTGGGGCGATTGCTGGCGTGCATCGAGCCGTCGAGCACCAGCATCGCGTCAGCCTTCAGGGCCTCGCGGTTGGCCGACACCACCGTCCCGAGGTTGGGCGCGCCGATCTCCTCTTCGCTGTCGAGCAGCACCTTGAGATGCACCGACGTGCCGCGCGCCTCTTCGGCCAGGCTGTCCAACGCAGCCAGCAGCATCATGATGGGCCCCTTGTCATCCGCCACCGCGCGCGCCACGAGCCGCGCATCGCGATCGATCTCGTCGCCGACAAGCGCATCGGAAGGATCGATGTATGCGACATCCGGCATCGACCAAGAGGGGCGCAGCGTTGGCTGCCACGGGCTGGGCTGGCTCCATGGCTGGTTGGCCACGGGCTGCGCATCCATATGCATGTAGCAGAGGATGGTTGGCGCTGCCGGATCCGGGCAGCGGCGCCCGGCCAGCAGCATGGGACGTTCGCCGTTTGATAGCGACGTCACCGCGAAGCCGCGGCGCGCGAATGCCTGCGACAGCCAGTCGGCCGTCTTGCATACGTCCGCGGCATCGGCTGTCACATTCGGCAGCCTCAGGAGCGCGAGAAACTCGCGCCAGCTCGCGCGCGCGGCCTGTACGGCGCGCACATCTTCAGTCGCATAGTCCGGCGCGGCGCGCATAGTGGATTGAGCCGGCATCGCGTCACTCCATGCGGATGTTTGCATCCCGCGCCAACTGGCGGAACTGCGTGATCTCTGCGCGCGTCCTGCGCCGGAACTCCTCCGCGCCGCCAGACAGCGTTTCCAGGCCCTGCTTGGCCAGGACTTCGCGATACTCTGCGTCCTGCACGATCGCACGCAACTCCGCCTGCAGCCGATCTACGATCGGCGCCGGGGTGCCCTTGGGCGCGACCAGCCCATACCAGAACGAGGCTCCGCCACTGGCGACGCCCACCTCGGCGAATGTCGGCACGTTGGGTAGCAATGGTGAACGCGTGGCCGAACTAATCGCCAGCGGACGCAGCTTGCCGGCATTGATATTCCCCTGCACGACCGCCACCGGATCGATACTCAGGTCGATCTGCCCGCCGATGACATCGGTTAAGACCTGCGCGCTGCCCTTGTACGGCACCGCCGTCATGTCCGCCTTGATGCTGCGGGCGATCATCGCGCCCACCAGGTGGGGTGCGGAGCCGGGACCGAAGGTGCCGTAGGTCACGCCAGCGCCTCCGGCATTGGCCTGCCTGGCGATATCGGCGAAGCTATGGATCTTGCCAGCGGCGCGCGTCGATACCACCACGGCGGTCTGCGCCACTATGCCGATCGGCGTCCAGGTCGTGTCGGGATTCAGCGGCAGGTCCTGCCGCAGCGCCGGCAGCACGGAGAAAGTGGTCGAACCCGAATACAGCAACGTCAGCCCATCCCGCGCAGCCTTGGCGACGAATTCGCTGCCAATCGCCGTCACCGCACCGGCACGGTTTTCGACGATCACGGGTTGGCCCAGGCGAGCCTGGAGCTTGGAGGCCAGCGCTCGCGCCGCGATGTCGGTCGTACCGCCCGCACCGAACGGTACGACGATCCTGACCGGACGCTGGGGATAAGGGTCGGCATCAGAGGCGATGGCGGCAAGCGGGACGCCTGACAGAGAGATCAGAAGCGCAACGCCAAGGCGTCGACGCAGGGGGGCAACAAGCATGACGGGAACTCGTGGGGGGATCTGTCTTGCATGCACTCTACGTTTCCGCAACTGAGTTGTGAAATCGATTGTTCAGGTCAAACTATTTGTTTTTCAGATCGAAAATCTGCGCCCTAACACGTCTAGTTGCCAGTATTTGACCATTCGTCATTCGTCTGACAGGCCGACGACCGCATGGGCCCGCAACAATCCTGACATGGAGGGAGACTCCCAAAAGAAAAAACCGCAGCCAAAGCTGCGGTTTTTCATCCTGCTAGAGCCCTACCCGCTCAAACTTCCTCATACAGCGGCAGCGTCAGGAACTCAGCAAAATCCTCCGACGTAGACATCTGCTCAAAAATCTCGGCAGCCCGGTCATACGTCTTGGTATCGCCACCCACCAGTGCCTTCACCTTCGCCAGCTCTTCCGGAATCAGCTTGCGCACCAGCTCAGCGGTCACCTTGGTGCCGTCTTCCAGCTTGCCCTTCGGCGAGCGGATCCACTGCCACACCTGCGAGCGCGAGATCTCGGCGGTAGCAGCATCTTCCATCAGGTTGTGGATCGGCACGCAGCCGTTACCGTCCAGCCAGGCGCCCAAGTAGTGGATGCCGACGTTGATGTTCATGCGCAGGCCGTGCTCGGTGATCGGCGTTTCTGGCTTGAAGTCGAGCAGGTCGGCGCCCTTCACTTGCACGTCCGGGCGTTGCTTGCCGAACTGGTTGGGCTTGTCGCCCAGCACTGCCACGAATTCCTTCATGGCCGGCTCGACTAGGCCCGGATGGGCCACCCAGCCGCCGTCGTAGCCGTCGGTGGCGTCGCGGCGCTTGTCGCTGATGATGCCTTCCATGGCGATGGCGTTCTTCTCCGGATCGTTCTTGATCGGGATCAGCGCGCTCATGCCGCCCATGGCGGGAGCGCCACGGTGGTGGCAGGTCTTGAGCAGCAGCAGCGCGTAGGCGCGCATGAACGGCGCGGTCATGGTGACCTTGGCGCGGTCGGCCAGGCAGAAGTCCTTGTCGTTCTTGAACTTCTTGATGCACGAGAAGATGTAGTCCCAGCGGCCGGCGTTCAGGCCCGCGCTGTGCTCGCGCAGTTCATACAGGATTTCGTCCATCTCGAACGCCGCCAGGATCGTTTCGATCAGGACGGTGGCCTTGATGGTGCCTTGCGGTAGGCTGATTTCGTTCTGCGCCATCACGAAGATGTCGTTCCACAGGCGTGCTTCCAGATGGCTTTCCATCTTGGGCAGGTAGAAGAACGGGCCGGCGCCGCGGGCGATCTGCTCCTTGGCGTTGTGGAACAGGAACAGCGCGAAGTCGAAGATGCCGCCCGAAATGCGCTTGCCGTCGATGGTGACGTGCTTCTCGTCCAGGTGCCAGCCGCGCGGACGCACTTGCAGGGTGGCGATCTTGTCGTTCAGCTTGTATTGCTTGCCCTTGGATTCCAGGGTCAGCGTGCGGCGCACGGCGGCCTTCAGGTTGACCTGGCCCTGCAGCTGGTTGTGCCAGTTGGGGGTGTTGGAATCCTCGAAGTCGGTCATGTAGCTGTCAGCGCCCGAGTTGAAGGCGTTGATGACCATCTTGGCCTCGACCGGGCCGGTGATTTCCACGCGGCGGCATTCCAGGGCCTGGGGGATCGGGGCAACTTTCCAGTCGCCTTCACGGATGCTCTTGGTTTCCGGCAGGAAGTCAGGGATCTCACCGGCGTCCAGGCGCTTGGCGCGTTCCACGCGCGCGGCCAGCAGTTCCTGACGGCGCGGCTCAAAGGCGCGGTGCAGCTTGTCTACCAGGGCCAGGGCTTCCGGCGTGAGGATATCTTCGTAGGCCGGCAGGATCTCGCCGGTAATCTTCATGCCCGCGGGCAGCGTGATAGCCATCAGTCTTCTCCTGTGTTCGATAGCGATAAGGCTTGGTTGAAGGGACCCTGCTACACCGCCACGCCACGGGCGCGGACGAATTCCAGCAGGTCGTTCATGTCGTGCCCGGTGCCGGAGGGGGCTACGTCGAGCCGCTCCGCCGGATGGCCGGCACGGTTGATCCAGAACGTGGTGTAGCCGAACCAGGTGGCGCCGCAGGCGTCCCAGCCGTTGGATGAGACAAAGAGCATCTCTTCCGCGGGCAGGCTGAAGGCTTGCGGCCCCAGCGCGTAGGTGGCCGGCGCGGTCTTGTACTGGCGCACGGCGTCCACCGACAGCACGTGGTCGAACAGGCCATGCATGCCGGAGCTCTTGACCGAGATGTCCAGCATCTCGGCATTGCCGTTGGACAGGATGCCCAGCGGCAGCCTGGCGCGGCGCAGGCGCTTGAGCGCTCCCAGGTTCTCCGGGAACGCGGACAGGCACGCATATTCCTTGAGCAGCTGCGCTTCGGCGGCTTCGTCCAGCGTCAGGCTCAGGCGCTCGGCTGCGTAGCGCAGCGCGTCCACGGTGATCGCCCAGAACGGCTTGTAGCGCGAGCCATCGGGGGCGGCCATGGTGCGGATGCGCGTGTAGTCGATCTGCCGGTCCCGCCACAGCAGCGCCAGCGCCTCGCCGCGGCCCGGGAACAGTTGTTCCGCGCGCGCGGTGACGGAATACACGTCGAACAGCGTGCCATAGGCATCGAAGACGACTGCGCGGATCTTGTTCATGAGGGCCTGGGCAACCTGCAACGGTACGGGCGACTGGGTGGATGGACGAGCAGACCACAGCTGCGTGGCTCTGTACACCATTGAATGCATCGAATTGTAGGGAGACGCTGCAGTGCGGCAAAGTGGTCGCGGGTCACTTGATCTTTTACTTTTAGGCCACTAATCTTGGCTGACTAAAACAAAACTCCGCACCAAATTCTCCTCACTGCCGGCCATATGGACGCAACGCCACCGATTGTGTGCCCATGCCGGCACACAGCAGGCAAACATTTGTGGACCATTTCAAACAACTGGAGACCTTTGTATCCGTCGCGTCGCGCGGCAGCCTTTCCGCAGCGGCGGCGGCCGAAGGCGTGGCGCCGGCCATCATCGGGCGGCGCATCGACGCGCTGGAGGAGCGCCTGGGCGTCAAACTGCTGGTACGGACCACGCGCAAGATCAGCCTGACCTTTGAAGGCTCTGCCTTCCTGGAAGACTGCCAGCGCATCCTGAACGACCTGCACAACGCCGAGGCCAGCGTCTCTGCCGGCGGGGTCAAGGCCAGCGGGCACCTGCGCGTGACCGCCCCGGCGGGCTATGGCCGCAAGCACGTGGCGCCGCTGGTGCCGCTGTTTATTGAGTCGCACCCGGACGTTTCGATCACGCTGGACCTGTCTGACCGCGTGGTCGACCTGGTCAATGAAGGCTTCGACTGCGCCATCCGCCTGGGCGACCTGCCCGACTCCAGCCTGGTATCGATCCGGCTGGCGGAAACGCGCCGCGTGGTGGTGGCCTCGCCCGAGTACCTGGCGCGCGCCGGGCGTCCCGGCGCGCCGGAAGACCTGCAGCGCCACAACTGCCTTGCCTTTGGCGCCAGCGCCAATGTGCAGCGTGGCTGGGTGTTCCAGGAGGAAGGCCGCGCGGTCACGGTCAAGGTGGGCGGCACCATGGAATGCAGCGACGGCGCGGTGCTGCATGAGTGGTGCCTGCAAGGCAACGGGCTGGCGTGGCGCTCCTGGTGGGAGGTGGGCAGCGAGATCGGCAGCGGGCGGCTGGTGACGGTACTGGATGAGTTCCAGGCGCCGCCGATCGGCATCCACGCGGTGTTTCCGCAGCGCAAGCACCTGCCGCTGCGGGTGCGGCTGTTTATCGATCACCTGAAGAACACCTACGGCAACCCGTCCTACTGGCGCCGTGCCGAACAGGCCGCGGCCATGCCGGTTGCGGAGGTCCTGGCGGACTGAGGAATGGGGCGCATGCGGGTGTACTGAGACACTTTCATTGCAATTGATTCCGCGCAATGCCCTTCTCGGCACACTGACTACAATGGATTCGTGACAGGCGCTTCCCGTCGCCCCGGCAACCACCGAGCTGGCTGCCCTGCCCCGATCCCCTAGTCAGAAAAGGAGCCCCGCATGTTCCAACATATCCTGCTACCCACCGACGGCTCGGAACTCTCCAAGAAAGCCATCAACGGCGGACTGGAGCTCGCCAAGGCCATCGGCGCGCGCATCACAGCCTATGTCTGCCTGGAGGAGTACCCCTACACGCCGTTCAGCGAAATCGTGGTCGAGGCCCCGCAGTCCTTCAAGGACCGCATCGAGAACCAGGCCAAGCTATACCTGAAAGAGGTCGAGAACCTGGCCACGGCGGCGGGCGTGACCTTCGATGCCGATATGTCGACCTTTGCCGTGCCCTACCTGGGCATCATCGACGCTGCCGAGCGCCATGGCTGCGATGTGATCTTCATGGCGTCGCACGGCCGGCGCGGCTTGTCCGGCCTGTTGCTGGGCAGCGAGACGCAGAAGGTGCTGACGCATACCGACATCCCCGTGATCGTCTACCGCTGACCCCCGGCGCATAGCGCCAGCAAAGCAAAACCGCCCGCACCGGCATGATCGGTGCGGGCGGTTTTTTGCTTGCGCAGTCCGCTTACGAAGCCTTGCTGATGCGCTGCTCGATATGCTTGGCGCGGTCTTCCGAGCCCGGGTGCGACGAGAACATGCTGGACTTGCCGCCGTCCAGCTTGGCCAGCTTCTGGAACGCCGTCACCAGGCCACGCGTGTTGGCCTTGTTCTTGGTCAGCAGGTCGAAGGAATAGTCATCCGCCGCGCTTTCCTGCGACTGCGAGAACTGCGCATTGATCAGCTGCTCGCCCAGTTCGCCCAGTTGCGACTGCGACAGCGCCGCCACCGCACTGTTGCCGGCAGCTGCTGCTGCGCCGCGTGCGGCCGTGGCCGTGTACGCAACCTGCATGGCCTTCTTGGTGTGGCCCAGCGCCACGTGGCCCAGCTCATGGCCCAGCACGCCACGCACTTCGTCGTCGGTCATCATGTCCATCAGGCCGCTGTAGACGCGCACGCAGCCGTTGGCCATGGCCCAGGCGTTGACGTCCTTGGTCATGTAGACCTTGGCGTTGACGTTGGGCACATCGCTGTTCTTCAGCCCGCTCATGATCTTGACCAGGCGCTTGCTGTAGGTGGTGTTGGCAGCAGCGATCTTGTTGGTCTTGTCCGATTCAGCGCAAGCTTGGTCGGACAGGCTCTTGACGTCGGCGTCAGACAGCGTGGCGGCCTTGGCCAGCGACGTGCCGGCGCTCATCACGCCATCGAGATTGGTGGGCATGCCGCCGGAACAGCCGGCCAGCAGTGCCGCCGCGACGGCGCAGGAAGCGAGCGAGAGAGATGCTTTCATGATGTTGTTCTTGGTGAGTAGCTCGGAAGTGCCGATAAAGGCCCCGGCACTTTAAGCCATCCTTCTTACGGCGGGAATCACCCAAATGCTGCAAGTCGCCAAAAATGACAATTTATTGCATTCCAGCAGATTCGCGCCCGCCGCAAGCCCAGCGCTTCGATGCCGGCTCACGGCAATGCATCTCTTCGACCAGGTCGCCAATACAAAAAAACCCGCGCGGCGCGAACCGGGCGGGCTTTCGAATCTGGTTGCGGGGGCAGGACTTGAACCTGCGACCTTCGGGTTATGAGCCCGACGAGCTGCCAACTGCTCCACCCCGCGGGGCGCAATATACGCGAGTTGGCAGCATCTGGATACCCTTGAATGAGAAAAGCCGCTCCGGCGTGAACCTGGCCAGGCTTGGGAGGCAACTCTGCATAGCTTTGAGTCTTGAACACCCGTTGAACGGCAACCCGCCAACCCTCCCCGCGTCGGAAAATAAAAAAACGCGCCGTCCCTGAGAGAGAACGGCGCGGCGCCTAAATCAGAAAGCGTGATGGTCGCACGCCTTCTTTAACCGCCGGACCCACGTTCCGGCGGGGGTGACCAGGAGAGTCAGGCCACTTTCTTGTCTTCGAAGAACTGTTCGTTTTCGGTCGAACCTTTCAGGGCGGTCGTCGACGACTGGCCGCCTTCGATGGTCTGGGTCACGGCGTCGAAGTAGCCGGTGCCGACTTCGCGCTGGTGCTTGACCGCGGTGAAGCCCTTCTCGGCTGCCTTAAACTCGGCTTCCTGCAGTTCCACGAACGCGCTCATCTGGTTGCGGGCGTAGCCGTAGGCCAGGTTGAACATCGAGTAGTTCAGCGAGTGGAAGCCGGCCAGGGTGATGAACTGGAACTTGTAGCCCATAGCGCCCAGTTCCCTCTGGAACTTGGCGATGGTGGCGTCGTCCAGGTTCTTCTTCCAGTTGAACGACGGCGAGCAGTTGTAGGCCAGCATCTTGCCTGGGAACTTGGCGTGCACGGCTTCGGCAAACTTCTTGGCGAACTCGAGGTCCGGCTTGCCGGTTTCGCACCACACCAGGTCAGCCACTTCAGCGTAGGCCAGGGCGCGCGAGATCGACTGCTCCAGGCCGTTGCGCACGCGGTAGAAACCTTCCACGGTGCGCTCGCCGGTGCAGAACGGCTTGTCGTTCTCGTCTACGTCCGAGGTCAGCAGGTCGGCGGCCTCGGCGTCGGTACGGGCGATCACCAGGGTCGGCACGCCCGAGACGTCGGCGGCCAGGCGGGCAGCGGTCAGCTTGGCGACGGCTTCGCGGGTCGGCACCAGCACCTTGCCGCCCATGTGGCCGCACTTCTTCACCGAAGCGAGTTGGTCTTCGAAGTGCACGCCGGCGGCGCCCGCTTCGATCATCGACTTCATCAGTTCGAACGCATTCAGCACGCCGCCGAAGCCGGCTTCAGCATCCGCCACGATCGGGGCGAAGAAGTCGGTGTCGCCCTTGCCTTCGCTCCACTGGATCTGGTCGGCGCGCTGGAAGGTGTTGTTGATGCGCTTGACGACTTGCGGCACCGAGTTGGCCGGGTACAGCGACTGGTCGGGGTACATTTCACCGGCCAGGTTGGCGTCGCCTGCGACTTGCCACCCCGACAGGTAGATGGCCTTCAGGCCGGCCTTCACTTGCTGCATGGCCTGGTTGCCGGTCAGCGCGCCCAGCGAGTTGACGAACGGCTCGGTGTGCAACAGGTTCCACAGCTTCTCGGAGCCGCGGCGTGCCAGAGTGTGTTCGACCTGAACCGAACCACGCAGGCGCACCACGTCTTCGGCGGTGAAGTTGCGCTTGATACCCTTCCAGCGGGGATTGGTATCCCAGTCTTTCTGCAGGGCCTGGATCTGTTCTTGGCGGGTCATGGTCACTCTCCTGATGATGCGGGGATGGCTGAGAATCTCTTGACCACCTGGCCTGGGCTGATCGCGGTGCTGCTGCGTGGGTCGCTGTTTTTCGCGCCTCAGGTCATAGGTCTTATATAAGAGTGTAGAAAACCCTCCCGCGTTGCAACAACCTTGATCTGCGATTGTCGCTTAGTTTTTTATCTCAATAATTCAATGACTTAGCGATTTTATTTCACAATACGGGACATGATCTTCCATCATGAGAAATGGTGTTGTGCTACGCAAACCATGTATTTTTGCGGTCCAAAACATCTTTCCACATTGTGAAAAATGCGCAGAATGCGCTGCCTCCGCTAGCGGATGCGCGCGGCAAACAGCTCCGGTGAGGCAGGCTCCCCTTCCATATGCTCGACAAATTCCCGCACCATGGCGGCAAACCCCTGGGCGTCGGCCAGCGGCAGCCAATGGTGCGCGGGCACGGTGCGGCGCCAGAGTTGCGTGGTCCAGCGGTGCAGGTCTTCGGTCAGCGCCGGCTTCACATACCGGTCATGCAACGGCACGATCACCTGCACCGGCGCATGGGCATGACGCTGGCGCGGGGCACGCAGCACGGGCAGGAAGTTGGCGCGGTACAAGCGCACGCCGTGGCAGCCGTCGGCAGTTTGTGTGGGACTGGGCGCCGTGCGCAGGTCCTCGGTCAGGCGCAGGTAGTGCGGCCACGCACGGCCCAGCCACAGCCGCCAGGTCAGTTCAGGCAGCCACGGCAGGTGGAAGGCGCCGATATACCAGGATGCCGCCAGCTGCCTCAATGTCTTGCCCAACGCAGCCAGCGACCGCTGCCCGCGTAGTTCGCGCAGGCCGATTGCCGCGTGGTCCAGGCATGGGCCGGAGCAGGAGGTAAATGAGGCGATGCGCCCTTGCAGGCGTGCATCGGTGACGAACTCCCAGCTCTGGATCGAACCCCAGTCGTGGCCCACCAGGTGCACCGGGCGCTGCGGCGAGACCTCATCGATGACTGCGATGAAGTCATCGGCAAGCTTCTGCAGCCTGTAAGCGTCTGTCGCACGCGGCGTGGTTGAGCGCCCTGCCCCGCGCACGTCATAGGCCACCACATGGAAGCGCCCCGCCAACTGCGCCGCCACGCCGTGCCAGACCTCGCTGCTGTCGGGATAGCCGTGCACCAGGACGATGGTGGGCCGCCCTGGCCCGGGCTCACCCCAACTGGTGGCGGACAGCCGCACGTCGCCGGCGTGGATAAAGAACTGCTGGGGGAAGACCTGCGGCTGCAGGGATTGCGGAGCGTTCATGGCCGTCGATTCCATTGGTCGATGTCATCGACGGCCATGCTACGCAAAAGCAAACGGCGCCGCGAATCGGCGCCGTTTGTTTGAAACGAGCCGGGGCTCAGGCCTCGGCCGTATCGCGTGCGCGGCGATAGGCCACCCAGTCGCCGCTGACGATGCGCGGCAGCGTGGCCACGGCCGACTCGGCCACTGGATAGAGCAGGCAGGCAACCGGCTGCCCATCCTGCAACACGGCCCGTTCCTCGCGCACGAACAGCGTGGCCTGGCCGGGATAAACCTCTTCGATCTCGTCGAGCACTGGCAACAGCGCGTCGGCAATCTCGTAGAGATCGCCCACGACCGGCCCGCCACCGGCGTCCAGCACCAGGCCGGGATAGGTGCCGAAGTCATAGAGCCTGCCGGCCACCGTACCCGTGCCCAGCAGCGTGGGCGCGGCAATGCCGTGGCGCTGGGCGGCGGCGTTCAGGTCGTTGACCTCGCCGGCACGCAGCGTGCCGTAGACAAAGACGCGCGGCATGCTCAGTTCCCCAGCTTTTCGTCCGAGACCAGCACGCCGTCGGCGTCGACGTAGATCCAGTTGCCCGGGCGCACCACGGCGCCGGGCATCTGCACCGCGACGTCGCTTTCGCCGACGTTGCGCTTCTGGCTTTTCTGCGGATGCACGGCCAGCGCGCGGATGCCGATGTCGCACACGTCCAGCTCGGCGGTATCGCGGATGCAGCCGTTGACGACGATGCCGACCCAGCCGTTCTTCTCGGCCAGCAGGCCAAGGTTGCCACCCACCAGCGCGCAGCGCAGCGAGCCGCCGCCGTCGATCACCAGCACGCGGCCCTGCCCCGGCGCTTCCAGCGCGGCGCGCACCAGCGAGTTGTCTTCGAACACCTTGAGCGTGGCCGCGGGGCCGGCAAAGGCGCCCTGCTTGCCGAAGACTCGGAACACCGGCGCCATCACGCGCAGGGTGCCGTCGGCAAGGCGGTCTTCATGCGCGTCGCACAGGTCGGTGGTGACGGGCTTCATCGATGGTCTCCTGATAGGTAAGAAAGAATCCGCTCGGGCCGCACCGGCTCATGGCTTCTGACTGGCCAGCGCCTGCGCGCGGATCGCGCTCAGCGTGGTGCGCGGCGTGATCACATCCGGGTCCACCTGGATCTCGATCAGCGTCGAGACCGGCGCGGCCAATGCCTCGCGCAATGCCGGGGCAAAGGCTTCGGTCGTGGTTACGGTTGCGCCGCGCGCACCATATGCGCGTGCCAGCGCGGCAAAGTCGGGGTTGTGCAGCTCGGTGCCCGAGACATGGGTCGGGTATTCGCGTTCCTGGTGCATCCGGATGGTGCCGTACATGCCGTTATTGACGACGATGAAGATCACCGGCGCCTGGTATTGCATCGACGTAGCGAGTTCCTGGCCATTCATCAGGAAGCAGCCATCGCCGGCCAGCGCCACCACGGTGCGCTGTGGGAACGCGATCTTGGCACCGACCGCCGCCGGCACGCCATAGCCCATCGCGCCACTGGTCGGGGCCAGCTGGCCGCGGCCGCCGCTGGTGAACGGGCGATAGTGGAAATAGCGGTGCAGCCAGCCAGCGTAGTTGCCGGCGCCATTGGTCACGACCGCGTCGGCCGGCAGCAGCTGGTCCAGCGTGCGGATGACTTCGGCCATGTCGACGCCCTGACCCGTGAACGCGGGCGGCTGCAGGTAGCGTTCATAGTCGGCATGCGCGGCTGCAGTCCACGCCTGCCAGCGCGGCGCGGCGGCGGGCTGCAGACCGGCCAGGCGCGCGCCAATGGCCGGCATCGATGCCTGGATCATCAGGTCGGCCTGGTAGACGCTGCCCAGTTCCTCGGCGCCGGCGTGCACGTGGATCAGTTTTTGCGCGGGCCGCGGCGCGGCGATCAGCGCGTAGCCGCCGGTGGTCATCTCGCCCAGGCGCGGGCCAATGGCCAGCACCAGGTCGGCATTGCGGACGCGCTCGGCCAGCGCCGGGTTGATGCCGATGCCGACATCGCCGGCGTAGTTGGGATGGCGGTTGTCGAACAGGTCCTGGCCGCGGAAGGCGCAGCCCACCGGCAGCGCGAAGCGCTCGGCAAAGGCCTGCAGGTCGGCGCAGGCCTGCGGCGTCCAGCCGCTGCCGCCAGCCAGCACGAATGGGCGCTCGGCGGCGTTGAGCATCTCGGCCAGCCGCGCCAGGTCGGCCTCGCCAGGCCAGCTCATGACGCGCTGGTAGGCCTGCAGCTGCGGCACGGCGGCAGTCTGCGCCAGCATGTCCTCGGGCAGCGCCAGCACCACCGGGCCCGGACGGCCCGAGGTGGCGGTCTGGTAGGCGCGCGCAATGTATTCGGGGATGCGTTCGACCCGGTCGATTTGCGCCACCCACTTGGCCATCTGGCCGAACATGCGGCGATAGTCGATTTCCTGGAAGGCCTCGCGGTCCATGAAGTCGGTGCCGACCTGGCCGATGAAGAGGATCATCGGCGTCGAGTCCTGGAAGGCGGTGTGCACGCCGATGCTGGCATTGGTGGCGCCCGGCCCGCGCGTGCAGAAGGCCAGCCCGGGGCGGCCGGTCAGCTTGCCGTAGGCCTCGGCCATGACTGCGGCCCCGCCCTCCTGGCGGCAGATGATGAAGCGCAACTGGTCGCGGCGGCGGTGGAAGCCGTCCAGCACGGCCAGGTAGCTTTCGCCCGGCACGCCGAAGGCCAGCTCGGCGCCGTGCGCCAGCAGCGCATCGACCAGGATATGGCCGCCCGGCAGCGGGGTGCCGTGTTCGGAATCGTCAGGCTGGGTGGCATTGGCCGGCGTCATTGACATGAAAGCATCCTCAGGCAATCGAATTCGGAAGGCGGTGCTTGGGTGGCCCGGGCTAGGCGGCCTCCGCCTGGCCCGCCGCGCCGCGGCGCGAGCGGTTGCCGTTGCCCACCGTCACCGCGGTGAAGATCGACAGCAACTGGAAGCCGCCGATCATGAAAAACACCCAGGCCGGCAGCTTTGCATCCATTAGCGCACCGAAGAACAACGGGCCGCACGCCAGGCCGATATCCAGGCCCGAGTAGACCACGCCATAGACACGCCCGGTGGCACCGGCGGGGGCGGCCGCGCGCACCAGCAGGTCGCGCGACGGCCCGGCAGTTCCGGCGCCAAAGCCGATCACGCCCATCAGCACCGGCACCAGCAGTGCCGGCACCAGGTCCAGCCCGACCAGCACCGCCATCAGCCCCGACACCGTGAAGCTCACCGCGATCAACCGGTCATGGTTGCTGGTGCGGCTGGCGGCAAAGCCGCCGACGATCATGCCGCCGGCGCTGCACAGCATGTAGATGGTGTAGGACGCGGTCGCCAGCGTGAACGGCATGCCGTACAGGTAGGTCAGCGCGGTCGGGGCAAAGCTCTGGATGCCGGCGGCGGAGAACGTGGTCAGCAGGAAGAAGGCCCAGCACACCCACACCTGCGGCAGGCGCAGGAAGCCCAGCACGCTTCCGCCCGCCGCAGCCTTGGCCGCGGGCCGGCCCACGGCGCCCTGCACTTCGCGCGGGTCCAGCACATGGCGCAGCGCCACCAGCACGGCCAGCACGATAAAGGCCACCGCCGAGGCCGCCGCCAGTGCCACGCGCCAGCTGGCCAGGTTGGCAATCGCCACCAGGAACAGCGGCGCCGCCGCCCAGCCCAGGTTGCCGGAAATGCCGTGCACCGAGAACGCGTGGCCCAGCCGGGGTTGCGACACATGCTTGTTTAGCAGCGTGAAGTCGGCCGGGTGGAACACGCCATTGCCCAGCCCCGCCACGGCCGCACCGAACAGCAGCGCGGCGTAGCCGGAACTGGTCGACAGCAGCAAGGCCGCGGCGCCCAGGAAGGCCAGCCCGGCAAACAGCACCGGCCGCGCGCCGAAGCGGTCGACCACAAAGCCTGACGCGGTCTGCACCACCGCCGATACCGCGAAGAACACCGTCATCAGCAGGCCCAGCTCGGCATAGCTCAGGCCGAATTCCGCCTTGATCCATGGGAACAGCGGGGCCAGCAACAGGTGGTAGAAGTGGGAGACCCCGTGGGCCAGGCCGACCAGCCCGATCACCTGGGCATCATGACGAAGGGGATTGCGCGTGGGATCGAGTGCGGCAGTGGACATGGCGCTGGTGGCAGGGGCTATGCGGCAGGACGGAAGGCGGCAGCCCAAAAAAATACGGGCCGAAGCCCGCATCATAGAGGAAAACCCCTGCCCTCTGCAGCCAGGTGGCGGCCACGCTGCCCGCCGACCGCGCTTACATCTGCTTGAACAGGTGCGCGTACTGGCGCGCCACCGGCAGCAGTTCAGGACGGTCGCGCAGCCGCAGCGACAGCCGTCCCAGCGACTGGTTGACCGCGCTGGCCACGCAGGTGATGTTGACCACCGTGCCGCGATGCACCTGCCAGAAGCGCTCCGGGTCCAGCTGCTGGGTCAGCTCGCGCAGGCTGGTGCGGATCAGCGCTTCGCCGGCGCCGGAAACCACGTTGACGTACTTGTCGGTGGCCTCCAGGTAGATGACTTCGTCCACGGGGATGATGCGCACCTCCTGCCCCACCAGCGCCTTGATAAAGCGCAGGTACTGCCGCTGCGGCGCACCGCCCGGGCCCGGGGTGGCGTGCTCCAGCGATTCCAGGCGCGCCAGCAACTGGCCGAGCCGGTCCGTCTCCGCGATCGAGGCTTCGGACTCGGTGTCTTCATCGTCAGCGGGACCGGCCAACCGGTCCTTCAGGCGCTGCACCGTGGCCTCCAGCCGTTCGCGCTGCACCGGCTTGAGCACATAGTCCACCGCGGCGCGCTCGAATGCCTCCAGCGCGAACTGGTCGTAAGCGGTCACGAAGACCACCAGCGGCGGGGTGTCGAATTCGATCAATTCGCGCGCCACGTCCATGCCGCTCATGCCCGGCATGCGGATATCCAGGAAGGCCACGCGCGGCTGGTGCTCGCGCGCCGCCGCCAGCGCGGCCACGCCATCGTGGACCACGGAAACGATACGGGCCTCGGGCCACAGCGACGTCAGTTCGGATTCCAGCACGCGCGCCAGCAGCGCTTCGTCATCGGCGATCAGAAGGGTCGGGGTCATGGGGGCGTTGGGGTGGTAGATGGGTCCTGGCGTTGTCAGCGGCACCGCCACGGGCGGTGCCAGCCGTTCTTCTTGTCAGGCGTGCTGGCAGGCGGGCGCTCAGAGCCGTTGCATGGCCGGGGTCGATACTGGCATGCCCTCCGGCACGCTGGTGACTGTCTGGGTCAGGGTGGGCGCTTCGGCCGGGCGCTCCAGCGGCAGCGTCAGCCGCACCACCACGCCGCGCGGGGTGTTCTCTTCCATCTGCATGGAGGCCGCCGCGCCAAAGATGCGCGCCAGCCGCTCGCGCACATGGGTGATGCCCAGGCCCGAGCCCTTGCCCGAGGCATGGCCGAAGCCGACGCCGGTATCGGCGATGACGACCTGCACCGCATTGTCGCCGGCCGCGCGCGCCGACAACTGGATATGGCCGCCGATCATGCAGGGCTCGATGCCGTGCGTGACCGCGTTTTCCACCAGCGGCTGGATCAGCATGGGCGGGATCTCTACCTTCGCCAGTTCCCGCGGCAGGTCAATGTCGAACGAGAGCCGCTGGCCGAAGCGCATACCCTGGATGTCCAGGTAGCTGCGCAGCAGCTCGAACTCCTGCCGCAGCGTGCATTGCTCGGCGCGGGTATGTGCCAGCGACATGCGCAGGAAACCGATCAGGCGCTGCAGCAGCTGGCGCGCGGCGGGCGGGTCGGTGGCGATCAACCCGTCGAGGTTGGCCAGCGAGTTGAACAGGAAATGCGGCTCGATCTGCGCCTGCAGCGCCATCAGCTGTGCGCGCACCAGTTGCTTTTCAGCTTCCTCGCGCTGCAGGGCGTCCAGCGCGGCTTGACGCTCCAGCGAGGCCAGCTTCTCGCGCGACCAGTAGAAATAGATCATCGAGGCCGCGGCCAGCATGCCCACCACCAGGCACATGCGCAGCATGCCGCCGGCTTCGTCCGCCGATTTGGGCGGCAGGTCCAGCACCACGCGCGTGGCCCAACTGCCGAACACCACGCCTGCGGGCACCGCGGCGGCGGCCAGCAGCAGGAAGGGCCAGCGGCGCGGCCGGTCGTTCCACCAGATCACCACGCGCGGAATGTCGATCAGCACCCAGATCGACAGGCCGATCAGCTGGCTGTAGACAAAGTTGTGCCACAGGCTGCCGCCGGTCTGGAAGCCGTAGTTCAGGCTGATGGCGATCACCGAGTTCATGCACAGCACGAACAGCAGGTCGCGCCCGAGGATATTGAGCCGGGAGGGGATGGCGGTGGCGACGTTGGAGAAGCAGCGGTCCATGGCGTTCATGTTAGCGCGGACTGAGCCTGGCGCAATGCGGGAATGTGATGAGGCGGGCAGCGCGGGCCACCTCAGCCACCCTGCCCGGCACGCCGGCCGGCCAGCGCGCGCCACCATTGCCCGGACAGCACATAGCGGGGGAATGTGATCCACTGCTCGGCCAGGATGCGGCCCGCGATGTCCGCCGGCCCGGCAAAGGGTTCCGGTGCATGGGCTTCCAGCCGGTGTCCGCGGCCCTGCAGCGCCATCGACATACCCATGCACACCAGCCCCAGCGCCACCGCTGGCAGGCTCAGGTGCAGCAGGCCGTAGAGGCCCAGCACGGTGCCGGCCATGAACATCGGCACGGCCACGATATGCAGCAGCAGGTTGCGGGGATGCTGGTGGTTGCGGGCATAGCCGCGCCACTGCCAGCGCAGCAGCGGTTCGTCTTCGCGCATGATCGTCTCTCTCTCCCTTGCCCGGCCTTTGCAGACCGGCGGCCGCGCGCAAGCTTTGTTGCGCTGCGGTACACGTGCGACGCTCGCCGGACGGCAAGCCGCGGGCACGTGCAAGGAATGTACCCCTCACCCGGGCACGAAGAAAGTCTCTTGCGACGAACGGCGGGCACGGGGCGCGAACGGCACCGTGCCGGAGCGGATGGCGCAGGCCGGCGGCGCTCGGGTGCCCCCTGCGCCGCCTGGCCGCCACCCGCGGTCAGGCCGGAATCAGGCCGCCAGGGCTTGGCGCTCTTGCTCTGAGAGCGCGCTGCTGACGGTGTCGGGCGACAGGTGCGGCGCGAACATGTTGATAAAGGCGTGCGCATAGCCGCGCAGGTAAGCGCCCCGCCGCACCGCCACGCTGGTGGTGTTGGGCGCGAACAGGTGGTCGGCCGAGATCCGCACCAGGCCGGAATCCTTGCGCTCGTCATAGGCCATCGAGGCAATGATGCCCACGCCCAGGTCCAGTTCGGCGTAGGTCTTGATCACGTCGGCGTCCAGCGCGGTCAGCACGATCTCCGGCTGCAGGCCGGCCTCGGCAAAGGCGCTGTCGATCTTGCGGCGGCCGGTGAAGCCGGCGTCGTAGGTGATGAGCTGGAAGCCGGCCACGTCTTCGAGCGTCGGCTCGGGCAGGCGCGTGAGCGGATGGCCGGGCGAGACCACCAGCACGTGCCGCCAGCTGTAGGCCTCGAACGAGGTCAGCCCGGCCTCGGTGGCCAGGGCCTCGGTGGCGATGCCGATATCGGCCTGCCCCGTCAGCAGCAGCTCAACGATATGCGTGGGAGACGCCTCCTGCAGTGCCAGCGTCACATGCGGGTATTCGCGGCGGAATGCCTGCACCACGCGCGGCAGTGCATAGCGCGCCTGGGTGTGGGTGGTGGCAACGGTCAGGCGGCCGGTATGGCGGCCGGCGTATTCGTCGCCGGCCTGGCGCAGGTTCTCGGCCTCAAGCAGCAGGCGTTCGACGATGCGCACGATCTCGCGCCCCGGCTCGGTCAGCCCGGTCAGGCGCTTGCCGTAGCGCTCGAAGATCTCCACGCCCAGTTCTTCTTCCAGCTCGCGGATCTGGCGCGACACGCCGGGCTGCGAGGTGTAGAGCGCATTGGCGACTTCGGTCAGGTTGAACTGGCGGCGCACCGCCTCGCGGATCGATCGGAGTTGCTGGAAGTTCATGTCGTCGCCTTTTCTTGTTGGGTGGACGTGGTACGCGGTTGCGTGAACACACGCAGCTGGCGCGGGCGCACCGCGAGCAGTTCGCCTTCGCGGAAGCCCGCGTGGCGGAAGCGCTCAAGCGGAAGCGCGACTTCGATCACGTCCTGATTGTCTTCGCGTTCGAGCTCAAGCTGCGCGACTGGGCCCAGCGTCAGCGCGCGGCGCAGCGTCACGGCGATGCCGTCGGCGCCGGGCGCGTAGCGCTCCAGGTCCAGGTCATGCGGGCGCACATAGGCCACCGCGTCGCCGGCGGTCTCATGGCCGCTGCCGACCACCGGCAGCACCGCTTCGCCGGTATGCAGCAGGCCGCCGCTCTCGCCCACCTCCAGCCGGCCGTGGAACAGGTTCACGTTGCCGAGGAAGCCGAACACGAAGGGCGTGGCCGGATGGTTGTAGACCGCCTCGGGCGAGCCGTACTGCTCCACGTGGCCGCGGTTCATCAGCACCACCTGGTCGGCCACTTCCAGCGCCTCTTCCTGGTCATGGGTGACGAACACGCTGGTCACGTGCAGTTCATCGTGCAGGCGGCGCAGCCAGCGGCGCAGCTCCTTGCGCACCTTGGCGTCAAGCGCGCCGAAGGGTTCATCCAGCAGCAGCACGCGCGGCTCCACCGCCAGCGCGCGGGCCAGCGCGATACGCTGGCGCTGGCCGCCGGAGAGCTGCGACGGGTAGCGGTCGGCCAGCCAGTCGAGCTGCACCAACTCCAGCAGCGAACGCACCTTGTCGCGGATCTGCGCTTCGCTCGGGCGCTCGGCGCGCGGCTTGACGCGCAGGCCGAAGGCCACGTTCTCGAACACGCTCATATGCTTGAACAGCGCATAGTGCTGGAACACGAAGCCCACCTGGCGCTGGCGCACATGCTGGTCCGAGGCATCGCGCCCGGCCAGCACGATCTGGCCCGCGTCGGCGCGCTCCAGGCCGGCGATGATGCGCAGCAGCGTGGTCTTGCCGCAGCCGGACGGCCCCAGCAGCGCGGTCAGCTCGCCCTCGTCGAAATCGAGCGAGACGTTGTCCAGCGCGACAAAGTCGCCAAAGCGCTTCTCTACGTTCTTGACCTGGATGCTCATGATGCTTGTCCTTGCAAACTTGCCAGCGGCCGCTCGGGTGCAGCCTCTTCGGTTTCCTTGCGGGCGCGGAATTCCACCAGCGTCTTGATGCCGAGGGTGACCAGTGCCAGCAGTGTCAGCAGCGAGGCCACCGCAAAGGCCGCCGCGAAGTTGTACTCGTTGTAGAGGATCTCCACATGCAGCGGCATGGTGTTGGTCAGCCCGCGGATATGGCCCGACACCACCGACACCGCGCCGAACTCGCCCATCGCCCGTGCATTGCACAGGATCACGCCGTACAGCAGGCCCCAGCGGATATTGGGCAGCGTGATATGGCGGAAGGTCTGCCAGCCCGAGGCGCCCAGCACGATCGCGGCCTCTTCTTCTTCACTGCCCTGCGCCTGCATCAACGGGATCAGCTCGCGCGCAACAAAGGGGAAGGTCACGAAGATGGTCGCCAGCACGATGCCCGGCACCGCGAACATGATCTTGATGTCGTGCGCTTCCAGCCACGGCCCCAGCCAGCCCTGCGCGCCGAACAGCAGCACGTAGACCAGGCCGGAGATCACCGGCGACACCGAGAACGGCAGGTCGATCAGCGTGATCAGCAGGTTCTTGCCGCGGAAGTCGAACTTGGCAATGGCCCACGCCGCCGCCACGCCGAACACCACGTTCAGCGGCACCGCGATCGCCGCCACCGTCAGCGTGAGCTGGATCGCGGCGAGTGCGTCGGGTTCGATCAACGCTTCCCAGTAGGTCTGCACGCCCTTGCGCAAGGCTTCATAGAACACCGAGGCCAGCGGCACGAACAGGAACAGCGTGAGGAACAGCACTGCCACCGTGATCAGCGTGTAGCGCACCCACGGCGCTTCGCCAGTGGCGTCAAACCTGTGATGGGCCTGGGCGTTGGCTTGCCCGCCCAAGCGTCCCGCAACTGCGCCGGCCATGTCAGAACTCCTTGCCCGTGGCGGGCGCTTCGGGTGCCAGCGCGGCGCGCACACCGGATTGATGGCGGCGCGTCCAGGCCTGCAGCAGGTTGATCAGCAGCAGCAGACCGAAGGAAATCACCAGCATCACCACCGCCACCGCGGTGGCGCCGGCATAGTCGTATTGCTCCAGCTTGGAATAGATCATCAGCGGCGCGATCTCGGACACCATCGGCATGTTGCCGGAGATAAAGACCACCGAGCCGTACTCGCCGGTGGCGCGCGCGAACGACAGGGCAAACCCGGTCAGCAGCGCCGGCAGGATGGCGGGCAGGATCACGCGCTGGAAGGTCTGCAGGCGGTTGGCGCCCAGGCTCGCGGCCGCTTCTTCCAGCTCCTGCTCAACGTCCTCCAGCACCGGCTGCACCGTGCGCACCACGAACGGCAGGCCGATAAAGGTCAGCGCCACCACCACGCCCAGCGGCGTGAACGCGACCTTGATGCCGAGCGGCTCAAGATAGCGGCCAATCCAGCCATTGCCGGCGAACAGCGCCGTCAGCGCAATACCGGCCACCGCCGTGGGCAGCGCGAACGGCAGGTCCACCAGCGCGTCGATCAGGCGCTTGCCCGGGAAGCGGTAGCGCACCAGCACCCAGGCCACCACCAGCCCGAACACCGTATTGACGATGGCCGCCACCAGCGACGCGCCAAAGCTCAGCTGCAGCGACGCCACCACGCGCGGCGCCGTGACCGAGGTCCAGAACGCGTCCCACGTCATCGTGAACGTCTTCAGGAACGTGGCCGACAGCGGGATCAGGACAATCAGCGTCAGGTAGAACAGCGTGAAGCCGAGCGACAGGCCGAAGCCGGGCAGCACGGTAAAGCGCTGCCTGGACGGGTTGCGCGGCGCGCGCGTGGCGCTGGAGTCAGGGGCACGGGGAGCGGCTGGCGGCGGATTGTCCGCCAGGGAAATGGATGGAGGCATGTCGTCTCGTCTGTGAGCGGTGCGCCGCCGGACCCTGATGGCTGGTCCCGGCGGGCCGTTCTTTATGACGCCAGCGCATATTGCGCCGGCCTACGAGACAGATTCTGCAGAGTCGCCCTTATAAACAGAACGAATCTTTATGAATTTTCTTAGACGGTTTAGATATAAGGGACGGTAGACACAACCTCGATGCCAGACTCCCAGGCGGCGGATGACTCACTTATGGAGCCGGCATCGCCTGCCTGCGCGATGCGCTGGACCAGGGTATCGAGCAGCGCGAGGCCTTCAGGCCACTCACCCAGTGCGGAATCGGCATTGATGTGGCCCAGGCTGCCCGCATCGACCAGCTCACTGCCCCACAGCGTGCCCCAGCTGAAAGCGGTGCGCTGCGGCATCCAGGGATCGTTGCAGCTGGCTACCATGATGGTCGGGAACGGCAGCCGGTAGGCCGGCAGCAGCGCCGCCACGCCAAATTTGTCCGGATCGGCCGGCGCCACCAGCAATGCGCCGGCAATGCCGACCGGATCCAGCGCCGCCTGGCGCAGCGACGCCAGGCAGCCAAAGCTGTGCGCCACCAGCACCGCGCCGCGCGCGGCCACGCGCTGGGCGCGCATCACGCCTTCGGAGACACGCTCGGCCCACAGCGGCAGGCTGGGGCGCGACCAGTCGTGCTGCTCCACCCGCTGCCAGTCCGGGAAGCGCTGCTCCCAGCGGCTCTGCCAGTGTCCCGGGCCGCTGCCATGCAGCCCCGGCACGGTCAGCACCTGCAGGTGCCGCGGGATGTCCAGGCGCGTGCCATGAGCGCCGGAAAGCCGGTTCGCTTGCGTCATACCACCTCCTTGTCCAATGCATGCGCGGCGCTCGCCAGGCCTGCGCGCAGCCCTGCCGCACTGACCGGCGCGCCGGCGAAGGCGCCCTGCCCCAGGCCGATGCCCGCGGCCTGCAGGCGCTCGATGCTTTCGGCGTTCTGCAGGCGCCGCCCGATCAGCGTTACGCCGGCACTGGCCGCGCTGGCACGCAGGCCCGACAGCTGGCGGTCGGTCCAGGTGCGGCGCATGTCCAGCTTGAGCCAGTCCGGCAACGCGTGCGCCATCAGTGCACCGGCTTCCGCCGGATCCGACGCCTGCAGGCTTACCGCGAAACCGTTGCGCCGATAGTTGCCAACGACATGCAACAGCAGTGACAGGTCGTCATTGGCGCTGGCCGGCACCTGGATCACAAAGCGCTCCAGCGGCAGGCCCAGCGATTGCAATGCGCGCCGGAAGGCAGCGCCGTGGTCGTCGGTGACCGCGGCCAGCAGCCGGTTATGCACGTTCAGCACCAGCTTGTGCTCGCCCTCGGCGGCAAAGTAGTTGATGGCATGCAGCAGGCGCGAAAGCCGGTCCAGCGACACCAGGGTGTTGTCGTCGGCCGCCATCGCAAACAGCTTCCATGCCGCCAGGCCCACGCCGTCCTCTGCGTACGTGTGGATCGAACCCTCATGTGCCACCACCTGCCGGTCTGCCAGCGTCACCAGCGGCTCGAACGCGCTGGTCAGCGAGCAGTTGAAGAACTGGCCCTGCACCTGCCCGCGCGCGTCGCGCCACAATTGCCGGTCAGCCAGCGGCTGGCGCGGCAGCGATTCCAGATAACGTTGGAGCGCAGGCACTGCGCCCGCGGGTTCATGCACGCCTGGCATGGCATTCCTTCGGTTGACCGGGCCCCTCGGCCTCGTGGTCGGATTAGTGATGACGGGCGCTCCATGCGCCCTCTGTGCTGTCGCACCGCATCGGCCTGCCTGCTCATGATAGGAGGTCAGCGGGCGCGAGCGAATGAAGATTACGGCCTGTCGATATGCGCGGCGCACATTGCCGCAGGTGGCACGCTCAAGTTGCCCAGCTCACGTTCAGCTGCGCGGTCGTGGCGCCAGGTTCGGCATGCGCACCGGCATGCGACGGTACCTGCCCCTGCGCCTGCGGCGCTTGCCGCATCACCCGCTGCAGCACCTTCGCCTCCAGTCGCGCAAAGCCAGCCGCGCCGCGTTCGCGCGGGCGCGCCAGCGCCACGCGCTCATCCATGGCGATGCGGCCCTCCTCGATCAGCACGATGCGGTCGGCCAGCGCCACCGCTTCGGACACGTCGTGCGTGACCAGCAGCGCCGTGAAGCCAAGGCGGCGCCACAGCGACTCAATCAGCCCCTGCATCTCGATGCGCGTGAGCGCATCCAGCGCGCCCAGCGGCTCGTCCAGCAGCAACAGCTGCGGGTGGTGGACCAGCGCACGCGCCAGGGCCACGCGCTGGCGCTGGCCACCGGACAGCCGTGCGGGCCAGGCCTGCGCGCGGTCGGCCAGGCCCACCTGCGCCAGCACATTGGCGGCTTCACTGCGGCGTGCGCGCGGCAGGCCCAGCGCGACGTTGTCCAGCACGCGCTTCCACGGCAGCAGCCTTGCGTCCTGGAACATCACGCGCACGTCGGCGTGCCGCGCGCGGCCTTTCGCCGCGGATTCACCGTCGACGGTGATGCTTCCGCCATCGGCCGCTTCCAGCCCCGCCACCAGCCGCAGCAGCGTGCTCTTGCCGCAGCCGCTGCGCCCGACGATCGCCAGGAACTCGCCCGGCGCCACGTCCAGCGCCACGTTGTGCAGCACTTCGCGGCCGTCATAGCGCTTGACCACCTGGCGCACGTGCAACGCCACACCACCCGCCGTGCGCGGCACCTCGGCCACCGGACGGGCCGCCTCGCGGCGCGCCAGGCCGGCTTCCAGTTCGGCCAAAGCCGCTTGTTCCACCGGATACATCTGCATCTCGATCTCCTTGCTTGATTGGGGCGACGGGCCGCTCAGGCCGCGGCGTAGCCCGGATGCCAGCGCAGCCAGTAGCGCTCAAGCCCGCGCGACAACCAGTCGGCCAGCTTGCCCAGCAGCGCATAGAGCAGGATGCCCACCAGCACCACGTCGGTTTGCAAGAACTCACGCGCGTTCATGGTCATGTAGCCGATGCCCGATTGCGCGGAGATGGTCTCCGCCACGATCAGCACCACCCACATCAACCCCAGCGCGAAACGCACGCCCACCAGGATGCCCGGCAGCGCGCCGGGCAGGATGACCTCGCGGTACAGCTGCCAGCCAGACAGGCCGTAGCTGCGTGCCATCTCCACCAGTCCCGTATCGACCGAGCGGATGCCGTGATACGTGTTCAGGTAGACCGGGAAGAACACGCCCAGCGACACCAGGAACAGCTTGGCAGTCTCGTCGATGCCGAACCACAGGATCACCAGCGGAATCAGCGCCAGCGCCGGGATATTGCGCACCATCTGCAGCGTGCTGTCGAGCAGCGTGGCCGCGGTGCGGAAGGTGCCGGTCAGCAGCCCCAGCAGCAGGCCCAGCCCGCCGCCGATGGCAAACCCCACCAGCGCGCGCCAGGTGCTGACCCCTACGTGCTTCCACAGCTCGCCCGAGCGCGCCAGTTCCCAGGCAGCCTGCACCACGGCCAGCGGGGCCGGCAGCACGCGGCTGGAGAGCCAGCCGTTCTGCGAGGCCAGCTGCCAGACCACGATCAGCAGCACCGGCACGATCCACGGAGCCAGCGCGCGCGCCAGTGCCTGAGGTGCCTGACGCGGCGGCTGCGATAGAGGAGCGTTCATGGTTGCCCTCCCCTCAACTCTGCGCGGCGCGCGGCACGATGCCTGTCGCCATGACTTCACCGAACGGACCCGACAGCACCTTGCCCGGCAGCTTGTCGCGCACCGAGCGCGGCAGCAGCGGGAACACCAGTTCGGCAAAGCGGTAGGCCTCTTCCAGGTGCGGGTAGCCGGACAGCACGAAGGTGTCGATGCCCAGCTCGGCGTATTCGCGCATGCGCTCGGCCACGGTGTGCGGATCGCCCACCAGCGCGGTGCCGGCACCGCCGCGCACCAGGCCAACGCCAGCCCACAGGTTGGGGCTGATCTCCAGCGCCTCGCGCGTGCGGCGCGCGCCGCCCGCGTGCAGCGCGGCCATGCGGCGCTGCCCTTCGGAATCCATCTTGGCGAACACGGCTTGCGCACGCGCCACGGTCTCGTCATCGAGCCGGCTGATCAGATCATCGGCCGCAGCCCAGGCGGCGGCTTCGGTCTCGCGCACGATCACATGCAGGCGGATGCCGAACTTCACCGTGCGGCCATGGCGCGCGGCCTGGCGGCGTACGTCGTCGAGCTTCTGCGCCACGTCAGCGGGTGGCTCGCCCCAGGTCAGGTAGGTATCGACCTGCTCGCCGGCCAGCGCATGCGCCGGCGCCGACGAACCGCCGAAGTACACCGGCGGATGCGGCTGCTGCAGCGGCGGATAGAGGACGGTGGCACCTTTCACGCTCAGGTGCTTGCCCTCGTAGTCCACCTTGTCCCCGTCATGGCTGGCCGCCAGCACCTGGCGCCAGATGCGCAGGAACTCGGCCGAGGCCTCGTAGCGCGCGGTGTGGTCCAGGAACAGGCCGTCGCCTTCCAGCTCGGCGGTATCGCCGCCGGTGACCAGGTTGATCAGCAGCCGGCCGTTGGAGATGCGGTCGAAGGTTGCCGCCATCCGTGCGGCCAGCGTCGGCGCCATCAGGCCGGGGCGCACCGCGACCAGGAATTTCAGGCGCTGCGTGACGGCCGCCAGCGCCGATGCCGCCACCCATGGGTCTTCGCACGAGCGCCCGGTCGGGATCAGCACGCCTTCGTAGCCCAGCGTATCGGCGGCCACGGCAACCTGCTTCAGGTAATCGAAGCTAACCTCGCGCGCGCCTTCCGAAGTGCCGAGGTAGCGGCTGTCGCCGTGGGTGGGGATGAACCAGAATACCTGCATGTCGTTGTCCTTTTTGTTCCTGGCGATGGAGGTGGCTATCGCTTCGCCTGCTGCTGCGGCACGTCCCAGCGCGCATCGGCCACCTTGACCGGCTTGGGGATCAGCTTGAGCGAGTGGAAGGCGTCGGCGATGCGTTGCTGCTCGGCCATTACCTCGGCGCTGACCGGGCGTGCGCCGTAGGAGAAGCGCGAGACGGCAAGCTCAAGCACGTCGGCCGGCAGCCCGGTTTCGCCGGTCAGCACCGTGGTGGCCTCCTTGGGGTTCTTTTGCGCCCAGGTGCCCAGCGTGGCCAGTTCGTCCAGGATCAGGCTGACGATCTCCGGCTTTGCTTGTGCATAGGGGCGCGAGGCCAGGTAGAACTGGTGGTTGCTGACCACGTTCTTGCCATCCGCGCCGCGGCCATCGGCGAGCACGCGCGCGCCCAGTTGCTTCTCGGCTGCGGCGAGGAACGGGTCCCAGATCACCCAGGCATCGACCGCCCCGCGCTCGAAGGCGGCACGCGCATCCGCCGGCGGCAGGTAGACCGGCTGGATCTCGCTGTACGGGATGCCGGCCTTCTCCAGCTGGCGCACCAGCAGGTAATGCACGTTCGAGCCCTTGTTCAGCGCCACGCGCTTGCCGCGCAGTTCCGCCACCGAACGGAGCGCCGAGCCCTTGGGCACGACGATGGCCTCGGCCACCGGCGCCGGCGGCTCATTGCCGACGTAGACCAGCTGCGCCCCCGCGGCCTGCGCAAAGATCGGCGGCGCCTCGCCGACGGTGCCGAAATCGACGGCACCGACGTTCAGCCCCTCAAGCAGTTGCGGCCCGGCGGGGAACTCGGTCCATTTGACGGTGATGCCTTGCGGCGCCAGGCGTTTTTCCAGCGAGCCGCGCGCCTTCAGCAGCGTCAGCGTGCCGTATTTCTGGTAACCGATGCGCAGCACCTTGGGGTCGATGTTCTTCGACTGCGCTTCGGCGCGGCCGGGCAATAGTCCGTAGGCCAGGCCGGTGGCAAGCACCAGCGCGGCGGTAATCAGGCGGCGGCGCTGGCTGGCCGCGCGCAACGGGTTGGTCAGTGTCATGCGATGTCCTCCATGGCCCGGGGCAATGCCCTGCTGGCCGGATTGATGTCCAGGATGGTGGCGGCAGCACGCATCCCTGCCGGCCCCGCGTGGCGGGTGGCATGGCGTCGCTGCCGTCGCGCCGGGCAGGCCGGCGCCACTTCAGTCAATCAGTCAGTTCAGGCGGAACATCGCTCGGCCACCGCGATCGCGGCGGCGCGTTGGACCAGGGCGCCGGGCACCACATCGAGCGGCACCTCGATGCGCGAATGCGCCAGCGCATCGCGCACGCGCAGCACGCCCTCGTCCAGGCGTGCCGACAGCGCGGCATCGAAGCGCGCCTGGCGCACGCCGGCGGCTTCAAAGGATTCGATCTGCTGGTCCACGGCAAAGATGCCGGGCAGGATCTGGCGCGAGCCCAGCGCGGACAGCACCGGGCGCAGCGCGTAGTCGATCGCCAGCGCATGGGCCAGGCTGCCGCCGGTGGCGATCGGCAGCACGATCTTGTCGCGCAGGCCGGTCTGCGGCAGCAGGTCCAGGAAGGCCTTGAGCAGGCCGCTGTAGGCGGCCTTGTAGACCGGCGTGGCCAGTACCACCACCTGCGCCTCGGACACGGCATGCGTGGCGGCGGCGATGACGGGGTCGTCCACGCGTGCCGCCAGCAGCGGGCCTGCGGGCAGGTCGCGCAGGTCGAGGTGGCGGGTGCGTTCGCCGGCAGCCTCAAGCGTGGCACGCAGGTGCGCCAGCACTAAGCCGGAGCGGGACTGGACCGACGGGCTGCCGGAGAGCGTCAGGATGGACATCGGGCTTCCTTATTCTGATGGACCGGTCGGCGCCGCGGCCGCCCCACGCGGCCCGGCGCGCCGGCCTCGTGGTTTATTTCTTGCCGGGCTGGTAGATCTGGTCGAACGTGCCGCCATCGGCAAAGTGGGTCTTCTGGGCTTTCTGCCATCCGCCGAAGGCTTCATCGATGGTGAACAGCTTCACCTTCGGGAAGTTGGCCGCGTACTTGGCCGCCACCTTCTCCGAGATCGGGCGGTAGTAGTTCTTCGCCGCGATCTCCTGGCCTTCTTCGGTGTACAGGAACTGCAGGTAGGCCTCGGCCGCCTTGCGCGTGCCCTTCTTGTCGACCACCTTGTCGACCACGGCCACCGGCGGCTCGGCCAGGATCGACACCGACGGCGCGACGATATCGAACTTGTCCGGGCCCAGTTCCTTGATGGCCAGGATGGCTTCGTTCTCCCACGCGATCAGCACATCGCCCAGGCCGCGCTCGACAAAGGTGGTGGTGGCGCCGCGCGCGCCGGAATCCAGCACCGGCACATGCTTGAGCAACTCGCCGACAAACTCGCGCGCCTTGACGTCATTGCCGCCCGGCTGGCGCTGCGCATAGCCCCACGCCGCCAGGTAGTTCCAACGCGCGCCGCCGCTGGTCTTGGGGTTGGGCGTGATCACCTGCACGCCCGGCTTGACCAGGTCGCCCCAGTCCTTGATGCCCTTGGGGTTGCCCTTGCGCACCAGGAACACGATGGTCGAGGTGTACGGCGAGGCGTTGTGCGGCAGGCGCTTCTGCCAGTCCGGCTTGATCAGGCCCTTGTCCGCGATGGCGTCGATGTCATAGCCCAGCGCCAGCGTGACCACGTCGGCGTCCAGCCCGTCGATCACCGAGCGCGCCTGCTTGCCCGAGCCGCCGTGCGACTGGCGCACGGTCACGGCGTCGCCGCCTTGCGCCTTCCAGGCCTTGGCAAAGGCGGCATTGACGTCGACATACAGCTCGCGCGTCGGATCGTAGGAAACGTTCAGCAGGTTGGCGGCCGCTGCGGTCTGCGCCGCGCTCAGGGCGCCAAGTACGGCCAGGCTGATGGCCAGTTTGCGGATCATCTTGTATTGCTCCCGTCAGTGTCGTGAATGGGCGCGAGGCGCCTCTTGCCTTGCCCGCCTTGGGTGGCGGACTTGTGTCAGGAGCAAGACTACCGAGGGGCCTATCTGAACGGAACGAATGGTTTCGCCGATGCTTCGCTGTTTTTTGCATAAGATCGGACGGAAATATGGGCATGCCTGCGGGCGCAGGCGCGGCGGGCGCAGGTGGCGCACGCAGGTGGCGCAATCGGCACGCACAAAAGAAAACGCCCGCACCGGCAAGCCGGTGCGGGCGAAGTTTCCATTCTGGAAACGGGTAGACAAGTCATGAAGAGCGCCCCCGCATCTCCATGACAGGACGAATCTTATCGGGCAGGCCGCTGGCGCGGCTTGACCAATATCAAGTGCGTGGCGATCCGGTCAGCCGCCGGACTGCCGGCTCAGCAGGTCGGCCATCTCGTCGGCATGCTCCTCTTCGACGGCGAGGATGCCCTCCATCATCCGGCGCGAGGTCGGGTCGCGCTCGCCCAGGAACCGGATGATTTCCCGGTAGCTGTCAATGGCGATACGCTCGGCAACCAGGTCTTCCTTGATCATTTCGGTCAGCGAGGTGCCCGCCACATATTCCGCGTGCGATCGGCTGGTGAGGCCGTCCGGGGCAAAGTCGGGCTCGCCGCCCAGCTGGACGATGCGCTCGGCAATCTGGTCAGCATGACCTTGTTCCTCGTTGGAATGGGCCAGGAATTCATCCGCCACGCTTTTCGAGTTCGGACCCTTGGCCATGTAGTAGTGTCGGCGATAGCGCAGCACGCAGACGATTTCGGTGGCCAGCGCAGCGTTGAGCAGCTTCAGCACGGTATCGCGATCCGCGGCATAGCCCGCGGTCACGGCGCCATCATCGATGTGCTTGCGGGCGCGCTCGCGCAATGTCTTGACGTCTGAGAGGAAAGGCTTGTCGGTCATTGAAGGGCTCCTTGGGGATGCGGCTGCGTCAGCGCAGCGCCTTGTAGGGAAACTCAACCCTTGTGCAACGCGAGAAGTGTGCCACTCGGCGGATAGCGCGGAACGGCGCGTCTGGCGACGACCCGTGGCATCGTGGCGTGAAAAAATTGCACGGGGCGGGACCGCCTTACACGCAATGCGCGATGGCAAGACAAAAAAAAACCCCTGCGTGGTATCGCAGGGGCCTGGCTATGATCGACTGCTTGTGTGCTCCGGCAGTCTATCGAGCCATGGGTAGCCTTAGTCCAGCTTCCGCCCGAACGTGAACTCGCCATCGACATAATCCACCGGCACCACATCCTTGGCGGCGAACTTGCCCTCCAGGATGGCCCGTGCCACCGGGTTCTCGATCTGCTGCTGGATCGCACGCTTGAGCGGGCGCGCGCCAAACACCGGGTCGTAGCCCGCGCTGGCGATCTTCTCCAGCGCCGTCTCGCTCACCTCCAGCGTCATATCCATGCGGGCCAGGCGGGCCTGCAGGCGATGCAGCTGGATGCGTGCGATCGACTCGATATGCTTCTGGTCCAGCGCGTGGAACACCACGACTTCATCGATCCGGTTCAGGAACTCCGGCCGGAAATGCGTGCGCACTTCCTGCCAGACCGCGCCCTTGATCGCTTCCTGCGGCTCGCCGGTCATCGACTGGATGATCTGCGACCCGAGGTTGGACGTCATCACGATCACCGTGTTCTTGAAGTCCACCGTGCGGCCCTGGCCATCGGTCAGGCGGCCGTCGTCCAGCACCTGCAGCAGCACGTTGAAGACGTCCGGGTGGGCCTTTTCGACTTCATCGAGCAGCACCACGCTGTACGGCTTGCGGCGCACGGCCTCGGTCAGGTAGCCGCCTTCCTCGTAGCCCACGTATCCCGGCGGCGCGCCGATCAGGCGGCTGACGCTGTGCTTCTCCATGAACTCGCTCATGTCGATGCGGATCAGGTGCTCTTCCGAATCGAACATGAACTCGGCCAGGGCCTTGCACAACTCGGTCTTGCCTACACCGGTCGGGCCCAGGAACAGGAACGAGCCATAGGGCCGGTTCTCGTCCGCCAGGCCGGCACGCGAACGGCGGATGGCGTCGGACACCAGCCGCACGGCTTCGTCCTGGCCCACCACGCGCGCATGCAGGCGGTCTTCCATCTTCAGCAGCTTCTCGCGCTCGCCCTGCATCATCTTCGATACCGGGATGCCGGTGGCGCGGCTCACCACTTCGGCGATTTCCTCGGCGCCCACCTGGGTGCGCAGCAGCTTGTTGGGCTGCTTCTGCTCGCTGGCCTCGGCGTCGGTCGCGGCCTTGAGCTTGCCTTCCAGGCCCGGCAGCTTGCCGTATTGCAGCTCGGCCACCTTGTCCAGCTTGCCTTCGCGCTGCAGCTTGGCGATCTCCAGCTTGACCTTCTCGATCTCTTCCTTGAGCGCGGCCGTGCCCTGCGCGGCGCCCTTCTCGGCCTTCCAGATCTCGTCCAGGTCGGCGTACTCCTTCTCCAGGCGCGCGATTTCCTGCTCGATCAGCTCCAGGCGCTTCATCGACGCCTCATCGGTCTCTTTCTTGACCGCCTCGCGCTCGATCTTCAGCTGGATGGTGCGGCGCTCGAGCTTGTCCATCGACTCCGGCTTGGAATCGATTTCCATCTTGATGCGCGCGGCCGCCTCGTCGATCAGGTCGATCGCCTTGTCGGGCAGGAAGCGGTCAGTGATATAGCGATGCGACAGCTCCGCCGCGGCGACGATGGCCGGGTCGGTGATCTCCACGCCGTGGTGCAGCTCATACTTTTCCTGCAGCCCGCGCAGGATGGCAATGGTGGCCTCAACGCTCGGCTCATCCACTAGCACTTTCTGGAAGCGGCGCTCCAGCGCGGCGTCCTTCTCGATGTACTTGCGGTACTCGTCCAGCGTGGTGGCGCCGATGCAATGCAGCTCGCCGCGCGCGAGCGCGGGCTTGAGCATGTTGCCCGCGTCGATCGCGCCCTCGGCCTTGCCGGCGCCGACCATGGTGTGGATCTCGTCGATGAAGACGATGGTCTGGCCCTCGTCCTTGGCGACGTCGTTCAGCACCGCCTTCAGACGTTCCTCGAACTCGCCGCGGTACTTGGCGCCGGCCAGCAGGCCGGCCATGTCCAGCACCAGCACGCGCTTGTTCTTCAGGCTCTCGGGCACTTCGCCGTTGACGATACGCTGCGCCAGGCCTTCGACGATCGCGGTCTTGCCCACGCCCGGCTCGCCGATCAGCACCGGGTTGTTCTTGGTGCGGCGCTGCAGGATCTGGATCGCGCGGCGGATCTCGTCGTCACGGCCGATCACGGGGTCGAGCTTGCCGATGCGGGCGCGCTCGGTCAGGTCGATGGTGTACTTCTTCAGTGCCTCGCGCTGGCCCTCGGCCTCTGCGCTGTTGACCGAATCGCCGCCGCGCACGGCCTGGATGGCCGACTCGAGCGACTTGCGGTTCAAGCCGTTTTCACGCGCGATGCGGCCGGCGTCGCCCTTGTCGTCGGCGACGGCCAGCAGGAACAGCTCGCTGGCGATGAACTGGTCGCCGCGCTTGATGGCTTCCTTCTCAGTGGCGTTGAGCAGGTTCACCAGGTCGCGGCCGATCTGGACCTCGCTGGTGCCCTGCACTTGCGGCAGGCGCTTGATGGCGGCGTCTAGCGCGCTCTGCAGGCCCTGCACGTTGACGCCGGCGCGCGCCAGCAGCGCCTTGGCGGCGCCGTCGTCCTGCGCCAGCAGCGCGCGCAGCAGGTGCTGCGGTTCGATGTATTGGTTGTCGTTGCCCAGTGCCAGGCTTTGCGCATCAGCCAGCGCTTCCTGGAACCGGGTGGTCAGCTTGTCAAGACGCATAAGGATTCCCTCTCTCGGATAAGGTCGTGTCCTGATGCGGGGGCCTCGGCGCCGGTCTTCGTTGCCGGAGCGCCCGTATGCCCTGCCGGACACTGGATGTCTTTCCGAAAGATAAGGCTTTGTCGCGACATTTCAAGGCCGCGCCGGTACGCAATGACCCCGATCCGCCGCTATGTCGGCAACCCCGGCTCCCACGCTCGCAAGTGCCGCAAGCGACACGCGGCTAGGCGGCGCGGCAGGCGCCCTTGTCCGCCAGGTTGCGCACCAGCACGAGTGATTCGCCCTGCACCACCACGCGCCCGTCCGCGCCCGTGACCACGCTGGCCAGGTTGACCAAGTCCTTGCCGGCGCGCAGCCGCACGATGCGCACGCATGCCGTCAGCGGCTCATCCAGCCGCGCGGCTGAAGCGAGGCGCAGCGACTGCTTCATCCACCCCGTGCCCCGTCCGGGCAGTTGCGTGCCGAGCAGGTCCGAGAACATGCCGGCCAGCAGCGGCAGCGGCACCACCGGCCCGCCAAACCCGCGCGCGCGGGCAAAGGCCGGATCGGCGTGATACGGGTTGGCGTCGCCGGTCAGGGTGATGTATTCGTCCAGGTCTGCCTGGGCGAAGGCGCGCGTCGCACGGGCTTCCTGACCAGGGCGCAGGCCGTAAAGGATGGCGTCGCCCGCCTCTGGCGCCTGTGCCGTCTCGCCGGGCAGCCAGGCCAGTGCGTCCGGCCCGGCATCCGGCAGCCAGAGCGATTCGCCCACGGCCGTAACGCGCGGCGCCTCGCCCGGCCCACCCGCGCTGCCAACGGTGGTGCCGTAGCGCGCCAGTCCGGCTGGCGCGTGCTGCGGCGCCAGCGCGATCTGCACCGTATCGCCAACGAAGGCCGGCGTCGGGAACATCAGCGTCTGCCCGACCGGCAACGCCGGCCCGGGCACCTGCCGCCAGGTGTGGGCGCACAGCAGCGAAAACAGGAACATGCCGTGCGCCACGGTGGCGCCGAAATGCGTGCCACGGGCAAAGGACGGATCGCAGTGGATCGGGTTGTCGTCGTGCGACAAGGCGGCGAAGCGGTCAAAGTCGCGCTGCGACAGCACGCGCGGCAGGGCATCGTTCATCAGTCAGGCACCTGTACGGTATTAGCGTTGACGGTAATCGCGTTGCCGGCCGCAGGCGATGCGGCGAACGGCGGCACGTTGGACGGCAGCAGCGTCGGCGCCGGCGTATTGAGGGTGCCCCCGCGCGGCGTGGTGCGCACCACCTGCGACGGCGGCAGCGCCTTGCCCGCGGTGAGGTTGTCGTAGACCGCATCCAGGGCCCGGTTCAGGTAGACGTGCAGCGGCACATAGCGGTTGCTGTAGCCCGGCACCAGGCCGATGAAGGCATCGAAGTGCTGGGCGTTCTCGACCTCCACGTATGACAGCTTGCTGGTCACCCCCTCCTGTTGCCGGTTCAGCCCGAGATACGGGCGCGAGGTATGGTTGACCGGCAGCAGCCCGTCGCTACGCCCGTGCACGATCACCGCCGGCTTGCCGCGCAGGTTGCCGTTGCGCAGCGTCAGCGCCTGGCCGGCTTGCAATGCGCGTGCCGCGGCGTCGGAGCCGGCCAGCAGGCTGCGCAGGCAGTTGGCGCCGTCGTAATTCAGGTCTGCCCGCAGCGTCAACGGTGAAACCGACGCCAGGTTCAGGTACGGGCCATGCTGCGGATCGAGGTCATTGATCAACTGGACCGGCGGCTGCGGCGGCACGCCGTTGCCGGTGGCGAACATCGACGCCAGCGCCGCGGGCGCGATTGCCGCGGGCTTCAGGTCGGTCAGCGTGCTGGCAAAGCTGTAGCCGCACAGCCGGTCGGTGACGCTGGCCTGCGCATACGCGTTGGCATAGTTGACCGAGATCGCGGCGGCGACGTCAAACACGGCCAGCGACGGGTGCAGATCGTCCGATTCCGCTTCCCAGCCAGCGGCACGCAGCGCCTGCAGCGCGCTGGCGCTCTGTTCGTCCGTGTTCGTGCCGCTCACCAGGCCCTTTTCCGCCAGCGTCTGGCAGCGGTTGGCAAAGAACGTCGCCGTGGCGGGGTTGGTGTAGAACGGCGCCTGGGTCAGCGCGGTGGCCCGCGCGGCGCAGTGCTGCAGCAGGTTGGCCGTGGTGGTGTAGTCGTACAGCGTGCGGCCCGAAGCCGCCACCGGCGTTGCGCCGCGTTGCACCACGATGCCGGTATTTGGCGGCATGTTCAGGTTGGGCTCGCCCACCGCCACGCCGTCGATCAGCCCGCCGGCATCCTGCTCGGCCGCCGCTACCGCGGCACCGCCGCCGTTGGACACGCTGGAGGCGATCACCACGATCCTGTCCTTGCCCAGGGTGCGCTGGCGGGTGCCGTTGGCCGACACGGCGCCAAAGCGGTCATTGATCGCCCAGATCGCAAATTCCACCGCCTGCAGCGTGAACTTGCCCCAGTCCTTCTCCGGGTTGCGCTGCGAATGCGCATGCTTGAACGCCAGCCGGTGCGGGTTGGCAGCGGTAAATTCCGCCAGCGAGGTGGCCCCCGCCGGCGCGGCAAACTCCGCGTTCTTGCCGGCCGCCGCGCGCGTGGCGCGGGTGCCGTCGATCAGCGGCACGGTGTCGGTATCCAGGTCATGCGGCGCGGCGCCGGTACCCTTGTCGGTATAGGCCACCGCGCAGCCGCGCTTCAGGCCCCACTCGCCAGTGGCGATGGCGCCATAGACGCCACGCGAACCGGATGAGGTGGCGGTGATCATGCACGGCTTCGACGTGTTGAACGACGCGGGGATCTGCACCAGCATGGTCACGTTCTGCTGGCCCGAGCCATCGTCCGAAAAGGCCAGGTACTCCACGCCGGCCACCTTGCCTTCGGAGCCGGTGACATTGCCCTGCGCGTCGACATTGGGGCCGTAGAGCGAGCCGTAGCCGCCGCTGGCGGTGGTGTCGACAATGGCACGATAGTTGGTATGGATCGCATAGCGCCGCAACTCCGCCGCGGTCGGCGCGGTGGGGTTGGCCGGCAGCGGCGCGGCGGCGCTGGCCAGGCCGTCCTTGCCCAGGCCCGCGGTCAGCAGGTCGTCGGTGGTGCCGTTGTAGCTGTTGATGGTGACCGTGCCGATATTCGCCGGCTTGGTATTGGGGTTGCTGCCGTTGCCGTTGTTGTTGTCATCGCCCGAACCGCAGGCGGCGGCCAGCATCGATGCGGCGGCCGCCAGCACCTTGAGCCTGAGACGGCGTCTCTGTTTCTGCTGCGGCGGGATCTGCGTGGAATGCATGTCAACCTCCTCCTGGCGCACCCGGATGGCCGGGGCTGTCGAGTTGTCTTCAGATCGAGGACTGCGGAGACTGCGAACTGCGGAAATCAAAAACACGGCAACGGCTGGCGCGGCCATGCACCTCAGCCAGAAAACTTTGCGCGCAGCTTGTGCTTTTCCACCTTGCCGGACGGCGTGCGCGGCAGCGCATCGAGAAAGCGTACATGGCGCGGCACCTTGTAGCCGGCCAGCTGCGCCTTGCAGTGGGCGATCACGGCATCGGCCTCCAGGGCTGCGCCCGGGCGCAGCACCACCAGCGCCATGCCGACCTCGCCCCAGCGCGCATCCGGCGCGCCGATCACGGCGGCCTCGGCCACGCCCGGCAGCTGGAACAGCACGCTCTCGACTTCGGCCGGATAGACGTTCTCGCCGCCGGAGATAAACATGTCCTTGGCCCGGTCGACGATGTAGTAGTCGCCGTCCTCGTCGCGGTAGGCGATATCGCCGGAATGGAGCCAGCCGTCGCGGATCGCGGCCGCGGTGGCCTCGGGCAGGTTCCAGTAGCCTGGCGTCACGCCGGGGCCCTTGATCAGCAGTTCGCCACGCTCGCCCGGGCCTACGTCCGCCCCAACCGCATCGACGATGCGCGTCAGCATCGACCCCACCGGCTTGCCGATGGTGCCGATCTTGCGGCGCGCGGTATCTTCGTCGCAGACAAAGACCGTGGGGCCGGTCTCGGTCATGCCGAAGCCGAAGCAGATGGTCACGCCCTTGGCCAGGTAGGCCTCCAGCAGCGGCCTGGGCACCGGCGAGCCCCCCGCCGACATATTGCGCACGCCGGCGAAGTCCGCCTGCGCGAAGCGCGGGTGCTGGCTCAGGAACAGGTACACCGCCGGCACCGCGAAGAACATGGTGATGCCCTCGCCGCTGGCGCGGTCGAGCTTGCCCAGCACCACCTGCGGCTCGAACTGCCGCATGATGTGCACCGTGCCGCCCGCGTGCAGCACC
This sequence comes from Cupriavidus sp. GW823-FHT06D04, assembly GCF_058795055.1. Classification (NCBI taxonomy): domain Bacteria; kingdom Pseudomonadati; phylum Pseudomonadota; class Betaproteobacteria; order Burkholderiales; family Burkholderiaceae; genus Cupriavidus; species Cupriavidus sp. GW823-FHT06D04. The sequence continues at coordinate 45,275 of NZ_JBXAHL010000009.1, forward strand.
GGGTTGGCATACAGGTTCAGTCCGCCGGTGTGGAAGAACGGCAGCACGTTGAGGAACACGTCGTCGCGCGTGATCTTGTTGGCCAGCATCGCGTTGACGGCGTTGAAGTAGACCATGCCATAGGTCTGGATCACGCCCTTTGGCTTGCCGGTGGTGCCGGAGGTATAGAGCAGGTGCCAGACCTCGGACTCATCGCGGCACGGCATCTCGATGATGCGGCCGGAGGCGGCGTCGAGCACCGCCTCGTACTCGGTCCAGCCACCGGGAACGTCGGCGGCCTCGTCGTCGGCGAGGTGCAGCACCGCGCGCAGCGGGATCGCGCGCGCCAGCTCGGCGGCCACGGCCAGGAAGCCGTCGCCGGCCACCAGCACCTCGGGCGTGCAGTCCTGCAGGATCGGCAGCAACTCTGCCGCCGGCAGGCGCCAGTTCAGGCACACCATCACCATGCCGGCCTTGGCGCAGCCATACAGCATCTCGAAATAGTCCGAGCTGTTGTGCGCCAGCACCGCCACGCGCGTGCCCGGCGCCAGTTGCAGGTGGTCACGCAGGTATTCCGCGAAGCGGCTGGCGCGTTCGTTGAAGTGGCGATAGGTCACCTGGCGGCCGCTCTCCACGTCTACCAGCGCGACCTTGTCGGGGAAATGCTGCGCGTTCTTGTGCAGCCAGTCGATGACGTACATGCGCTAGCCTCCGCTCAGCTTGCCACATCCTGCACGGGCCCGGTGCCGCGCAGCCGCCCCACCACGCCCTGCGGGAAATAATAGACGCTCAGGATAAACAGCAAACCCAGCCACAGCAGCCACCGGTCCGGATGCAGCAGCGACGACAGCAGCGGCAGCGCGGCGGTGGTGTCGCTGGCCAGTTTCATCACGTCCTGCAGGTAGGTCTGCGCCACCAGGAACAGCACCGTGCCGATCACCGCGCCATAGAGCGTGCCCATGCCGCCGATCACCACGATCAGCAGGATGTCGACCATGATCTCGAACGACAGCGAGGTATCGGGCCCGTTATAGCGCAGCCAGATCGCCATCAGCACGCCGGCCAGCGTGGCGAACATCGCCGACAGCACCGTCGACACGGTACGGTACACCACGGTGCGGTAGCCGATCGCCTCGGCACGGAAATCGTTCTCTCGGATCGCCTGCAGCACCCGGCCAAAGGGCGAGTTGACGATGCGCAGCAGCACCAGAAACAGCACCACCGCGCCGGCGAACACCAGGTAGTAGCTGAGCAGCTTGCCGCTCAGCGGCACGCCCAGCCATTCGGCCTCGCCCAGCGTAAAGCCGGGACGCAGCACCTCCGGCACCTTGAAGGTCAGCCCGTCTTCGCCACCGGTCCATTCCGACAGTTGCGACACCAGCGTGGCGAAGGCGGTCGCCACCGCCAGCGTGATCATGGCAAAGAAGATGGCCCGCACCCGCAGCGAGAACAGCCCGATCAGGAAAGCCAGCAGCGCCGACACCGCCAGCGCGCCGACAGTGCCCACCAGCAGCGCCCCCCAGCCTGGTTCCATGCGCGACATGGCGATGGCCACGCCATAGCCGCCAATGCCGAAGAACATGGTGTGGGCGAAGGAAACGATGCCGGTATAGCCCAGCAGCAGGTCATAGCTGGCCACCAGCACCACGAAGATGCAGATCTTGGCCGCCATGTTGAGCGCACGCGCGCCGGGGAAGGCGAATGGGGCGCACGCCAGGGCCACCAGGATCAGCAGCAGGATCACGGTCAGCACGCGGCTGCGCGGCAGGTCGCCGGAGAGAAGTCGGATCATGATCGTTGCCCTCAGCGCCGCGCCACCGGAAACAGCCCCTGCGGGCGCCACAGCAGCACCAGCATCATCAGCAGGATGTTGGAGAACAGAGCCACCTTGGGGAACAGGAAACCGGTGTAGTTGGCCATCAGCCCCACCAGCAACGCGCCGACAAAGCAGCCGGTAGTCGATCCCAGCCCGCCGATGATGATGACGATAAAGATCAGCACATTCACCTGCGCGCCGATCGCCGCGGTGATGTTCTGCTGGTACAGCCCCCACAGCACCCCGCCCAGCCCCGCGAGCGCCGCGCCCGCGACGAACACGCTGATAAACAGGCGCCGCACGCGGTAGCCAAGCGCCTCGACCATCTCGCGGTTCTCCACGCCGGCGCGGATCAGCAGGCCGATGCGGGTGCGGTTGAGCAGCAGTAGCATCGCGATAAAGATCACCAGCCCCAGTGCCATCGCGATCAGCCGGTATTTCTCGATGGCGGCATCGCCCAGCAGCACCGCGCCGCGGAAGGTGGTGGGCACCTGCAGCGCAATGGTCTCAGGACCCCAGATCGCCTTGATCAGCTGCTCGGCCACGATCATGCCGCCCATCGTGATCAGGATCTGCTTCAGGTGCTGGCCGTAGACCGGGCGCACCACCACGCGCTCGAAGAACAGCCCGACCGCGCCGGCTGCGACCATCGCGGCTACGATCGCCAGTGCAAACACCGACAGGTTCAACGCCAGGCTGTCGGCCTCGACCCAGCCTGCCAGTGGCAGCAGGACCGAGGCGGCCACATAAGCACCCAGCGCGATGAAGGCGCCGTGGCCGAAGTTGAGCACATCCATCAGGCCGAACACCAGCGTCAGGCCGGACGAGACGACGAAGATGATCATGCCCATCGCCAGGCCGGCAATGGTCAGCGTCAGCCAGGTCGACGGGCTGCCGACCAGCGGATAGGCCAGCAGCATCAGCAGCGGCGCCAGCGCCAGCGGGGTCCAGTCGAGCCGGACCTTGGGCAGGTCCGTCGGTGCGGCGGCCGGCAATGTCGTTGAAGTGGTCATGTGTGTTGTCCCGCGTTACTGGTGCGCCGCCAGCGACAGCCCCAGCAGCTTCTGCTGCAGCAAGTCGTCTCCAGCCAGCGCCGCCATCGTGCCCGTGTGTACCGTGCGGCCATCGTCCATCACCGCCACCGTATCCCCCACCGACTTCGCCATATGGAAGTTCTGCTCCACCAGCAGGATCGACACCTCGGTCTGCTTGAGCTCGCGGAACACATGGATCATGTTCTGGATGATGGCCGGCGCCAGGCCCTTGGTGGGCTCGTCGACGATCAGCAGCTGGCGCGGCTCGATGATGGCGCGCGCCACCGACAGCATCTGCTTCTGCCCGCCCGACAGCACGCCGGCACGCTGCTGCCAGAAGGTCTTCAGCGCCGGGAACATGCGGAACACCCAGTCCAGCCGGCGCTCATCGATGGCGCCGGTGCGCGCTGCCAGGCGCATGTTCTCGGCCACGGTCAGGTCAGAGAACACGCTCATGTTCTCCGGCACGTAGGCAATGCCGGCCTGCGCGATCGCGGGCGTGCTGTGGCGCGTGATGTCGGTGCCGTCAAAGGTCACCGTGCCCGCGCTGGCCTGCCACAGGCCCATGATGGTGCGCAGCGCGGTGGTCTTGCCGGCGCCGTTGCGCCCCAGCAGCATGGTCACGCCGCCGCGCGGCACCTCGAAGCTCACGCCGTGCAGGATGTGGTACGGGCCGATATGGGTCTGCACGCCCTGCAGCCGCAGGATCGGCCCGGTTGCTTGTGCGTCAGCCATGGCTGCCCTCCTCTTCCGGCATGCCCAGGTAAGCCTGCTGCACCACCGGCGAGGCGATCACCTCGGCCGGGTCGCCGTCGGCCACCAGGGTGCCGTTGTGCAGCACGATGATGCGGTCGGCCAGCGAGCGCACCACGTCCATCTTGTGTTCGACAAGCAGCACGGTCTTGCTGCGGTCCTGGCGGATCTCGCGGATCAGGTCAAGGATCACCGGCACTTCATCCACGCTCATGCCCGCGGTGGGCTCATCAAACATGAACACGCGCGGCTGCAGCGCCAGCAGGATGCCGACCTCCAGCTTGCGCTGGTCGCCGTGCGGCAACGAGGCCACTGTCAACTGGCGCTTGCCGGCCAGCGCCACGCGCTCCAGGATCGCCATGGCCTGGGCCTGCACGTCGCGGTGGCTGGTCCACATCGAGAACAGATCGATGCCGCGCTGCTGGCGCGCCTGCACCGCCAGCCGCACGTTCTCCAGCACCGACAGCTGCGGAAACAGGCTGGTCAGCTGGAAGGCGCGGCCAATGCCGCGGCGCGTCTTCTGCGACACCGGCAGGCGCGTCACGTCCTCGCCATCCAGCAGGATCTGCCCCGCCGTGGGCGGCAACTGGCCCGAGACCAGGTTGAAATACGTGGTCTTGCCGGCGCCGTTGGGGCCGACGATGCAGGTCAGCTCGCCGGGCCGGAACGCGCACGACACCGCATTGACGGCCACGTGGCCGCCAAAGCGGATGGTCAGGCCGCGCGTTTCCAGCAGCGGCTGCGCCCCGGCGGCAGTCGCGCCGGCGTGCCCGGCGGCCGGCTGCGACGGCGCCGGCGCGGACCGGGCGAAAGAGGCTGGCGCGTTCATCAGCGGTGGTTGCGCACGGGCACGGCCATCTCTTCGGGCTTGATCTCGCGCACGAGTTCAGGCACGCCCCAGGCGAAGGCCGGATCCACCTTGATCTTGAAGTGGTACATTGACTGCATGGCCTGGTGGTCTTCCTTGCGGAAGGTCATCTTGCCCTTGGGCGTGTCGAACGACATGCCCTCCATCGCCGTGATCAGCTTCTCGGTGCCGGTCTCGCCGCTGGTCTTCTTCAGCGCCTCGACCAGCGCGATGCCCGCAGTCATGCCGCCGGCCGTGAAGAAATCGGGCGGCGCCTTGAACTTGCTGTAGTGGTTGGACACCAGCCACTCATTGGCCTTGTTCTTGGGGATGCCGAAGTAGTAGTACGTGGCCCCTTCCATGCCCGGGAAGTTCTTGTAGCTGGCCATCGCCGGCAGGATGTTGCCGCCGGTGGCAATCTCGATGCCGTAGCGCTTGGGATCGAGATCGGCGATCTTGAACGGGTTGCCGGCACCGGCCCAGATGATGAAGATCACCTTGCGGCCCGGCTTGTCCTTGAGCGAATCAAACAGCCGCTGCGCGCCGGCGGTGAAGTCCGTGGTGCTGGTCGGCAGGTATTCCTCATGCACGATCTTGGCGTTCTTCAGCGCGCCCTTGAAGGCCTTGACGCCGTCGCGGCCAAAAGCGTAGTCCTGCGCCAGCGTGGCGATCTGCACGCCCGGCTTGTCCAGCGCCACGGCGTTGGAAATTGCGTCCTGCGACGAATTGCGGCCGGTGCGGAAGATATAGCGGTTCCACTTGTCGCCGGTGATCGAGTCAGCCACCGCGGGCTCGACCAGCAGCACCTTCTTGTATTCCTCTGCCACCGGCAGCATCGCCAGCGCGGTGCCGGAAGAGGTGGGGCCGACCGCGATATCGGCGCGGTCGTCGCTGTAGGCAGCGGCCAGCTGGGCCTTGGCCACGTCCGGCTTGCCCTGGGTGTCTTTCTCGATCACCACCAGCTTGTTGCCGTTGACGGTCATGGTGCCGTTGGTGGCGTACTCCAGGCCCATCATCAGGCCGGTCTGGGTCTGCTTGGCGTAGGCCTCGAGCGCGCCGGTCTTGTCATAGACGTGCGCGATGCGGATGTCCTTGGCCAGCGCGGTGCCGGCGGCAAGCAGGCCGGCGGCCATGACCAGGGCACGTACGGCGAGTGGGTTGCGTTGCATTGCTGTCTCCTGTGTTCGGTCTCGTTTGTGTTTGTCTGGATGAAACCTGCTGCAACTGCTTTGGAATGCTGTACGGACTATTCGCGCGTGCGTCCTGCCAGGAAGCACCGCATGCCGTCGGCGGTCTCGGCACTGGCGATCTGGGCGACAAAGGCCGCGCGCTCTCGCTCAAGGCCGGCCGCCAGGGTGTCGGCGTCCCAGCGCAACAGCGCGCGCGTGCGGGCCACGCTGCCCGACACCTTGCGCATGACGCCGCGCGCCAGCGTCACGGCATCGGCCTCGGCCGAACCCGGCGCGGCCAGCGCGGTGGCCAGGCCAAGTGCCTCTGCCTTCGGCGCGGCGACGATCGTATTGTTCAGCTGCCAGGCGCGCGCCTGCGGCGTGCCGACCAGCTGCGGCAGCATCGCGGTCCAGCCGCCGTCCGGGCTGAAGCCAACCACCGTGTAGTACGGCGCGATGCGCGCATCCCGCGCCAGCACCGCCATGTCGCACGCCAGCACCAGGCCCAGCGAGCCGCCCGTCAGCCAGCCCTCCACCGCCGCCACCACCGGGCAGCGCAGCGCTGCCAGTCGCAGGATCGAGCGGTTCAGCAGTGCCAGCAGCCGGTCGGCGTAGCTGGCTATCGCGTCGCCCTGCGCAGCGAATGCCGCGACGTCGCCGCCGGTGGAGAAATTTTTTCCGGCATGCGTCAGCACCACGGCATGGATCGCGGGGTCGACTTCAATCTCGTCCAGCGCGGCCAGCAGCGCTTCCAGCAACTCGGGCACCAGGCTGTTGTGCCGCTGCGGCCGGTTCAGGCGCAGCAATGCCACGCCATCGGCGCGCTCCCACTGCACCAGGGGTTCTGCGTGGGCGTTCATCGCGGCTGCAGGCCGTGCGAGATCAGGTCGAAGGCGGTGTCGACCACCTTCTCCATCGAAGGCGGGCGCTTCCAGCGCGCATAGCGCATGCCCAGGAAGTTGCTGATGCCAATCAGGCACCAGGCGCGCACCTCGGCGTCGCCGGGCACGATCTCGCCCTGCTCTTCGGCGCGCGTCAGGCGCCGGCTGTAAAGCTCGGCAAACACCTGGAAATAGCTGCTGTAGATGGTCTCGTCCACCGAGTACGAATCCAGCACGATCCGGTACAGGTTCTTGTGGCGCGACACGAATGAGAGAAATGCCTTCAGGCCCAGGCGCTCGGCTTCCATCTGGGTGGCCGCGGCGGCAACGTGCTTGCGCAGGTGGGCGCGCACCAGTTCCAGCATGTGCGCGACCAGTGCGCGGAAGATATCTTCCTTGTCCTTGAAATACAGGTAGAAGGTGCCCATCGCGACCTTGGCTTCCTGCGTGATCTCGGAGATCGACGCAGCGTAATAGCCTTTCTCACCGAACACCTTCTCGGCCGCGCGCAGCAGCGCCTCGCGCGTCTTCTGCCCGCGCGCGGTCTTGGGCGGGCAGATGCCGCCGGCGTGGCCGGGTTCGCGGATTGCGCCGGTTTCGGGCGGTGCGCCCGTGTCGGTCTGGGACATCTTGTCTCCGGTGGCGCTGCGCGCCTTGTCATTGGAATGCCAGCCGCTTCCTGCCATGCCGGCGCAGGCAGGCGCCTCCTCCGCGCCTGCCTGCGCCGGGAATCGCCACTCAGGCAAAACCTGATAGCTGATTCATGTTTCATCGTATAAATTGCCCACCATGGATGTCAATAGAGAGGCACCCTCACCCGGTGGCATCCAGGCCGCTGCCCTTTACCCTCCTGCCAGGAGAGAACCATCGTTGGACGCTCCCGATTCGGCACCTGCCGGCCCCACTCCGCCGCCCTTCGCCAGCCACCCGGCGCGTGGCGCCTTGCCAGGCTGGCGCGAAACCGGCCAGGGACGGCCGCTGCTGCTGCTGCACGGCTGGTCGGTCACCGGCGAGGCCTTCGACGGCCAGCGGGCGCTCGCACTGGCGGGATTCCGCGTGATCGCACCCGACCATGCCGGCCACGGCCTGTCGCGCGAACGCGACGGCACCACGATCACGGCGCTGGCGCGCGACGTCGCCGGACTGGTTGCGCACCTCGGGCTGACAGACGTGGTGGTGGCTGGCTGGTCGATGGGGGCGATGGTGGCATGGGCGCTGCTGCGAGACCATCCGGGTCTTCCGCTGGCAGCGGTCGGCAGCATCGACATGACACCCAGGCTGGTGACCGATCCGGCCTGGCCGCATGGCCTGCACGGCCACTATGAGATTGCGCACGCCGCGCAGATGGCGGCCCGCATCCGGGCCGACTGGCCCCGGCTGGCGCCGTCGGTTGCACTGGGAATGTGGTCGGCGGGAAGGCGCCCGGAAGGCACCGCAATGCAGCGCATCGCGCACATGGCGGACCAGTGCGATGTGGCGGCGCTTGCCGCGCTATGGGAAGACATGGCGCGCCAGGATTTCCGGGAGACACTGCGCGGCACCGGGCGGCCGCTGTTCCATTTGTACGGGGAAGCCAGCCGGCTCTATGCGCCCGCGGTGGGTGCCGCCACGCTCGCACTGCGGCCCGAGGCGGGATTCAGCGTGGTGGCCGGCGCCGGTCATAGCCCCCACATGGAGCGGCCGCAGGCGTTCAATGCCGCGCTGCTGGACCTGATCGCCAGGGCCGCGTCAGGCCAGCAAGCGGTAAGTCCAGAGGCCGAACGCGGTCAGCAGCAGTGAGCCGCCCAGGTGCAGCAGCAGGTGCAGCGCCGCCCAGCCGTAGTCGCCGGCAATCAGGTTCGCCAGCACCTCGCTGGAAAAGGTCGAGAACGTGGTCAGCCCGCCAAGGAAGCCGGTGATAGCCAGCAGGCGCCATTCCGGCGGCAGGCCCGCGTGCGTATCGAAGAATCCGACCGCCAGGCCGATCAGGTAGCCGCCCAGCAGGTTGGCCGCCAGCGTGCCATAGGGTAGCGCGGGATTGATCGCGTTCCACAGCACCGCGAAGCCCCAGCGCAGCCACGCACCGGCCGCGGCGCCCACGCCCACGGCGACAAAGCCGAGCGGCCCCATCAGGGCTGGCTCCCGCCCTGCTTCTCCGGTGGTGCGCCAGCATCGTCGCCGCTGGCATTGAACGATGCGATCCCCCAGCGCTGGAGGGCGGCTTCGTCAGTCACGCGGGCATCGACCCAGCGCGCGCCTTCCGGGGTGTCTTCCTTCTTCCAGAACGGCGCTTCGGACTTGAGGTAGTCCATGATGAACTCGCACGCGGCAAAGGCATTGCCGCGATGCGCCGACGCCACCGCGACCATCACGATCTGGTCCAGCGGCTGCATCGGGCCCACGCGGTGGATGATGGTCACGCCCAGCAGCGCCCAGCGCGCGCACGCAGCCGCCTCGATCTGCGCCAGCGCCTTCTCGGTCATACCCGGATAGTGCTCCAGCTCCATCGCGCTGACCGCGCTGCCGTCGCTGACATCGCGCACGGTGCCGATAAAGCTGGCCACCGCGCCGACCGCCGGATTGCCGGCTCGCAGCGCCGCGACTTCCGCGCCAAGATCGAAATCCTCACGCTGCACCCTGACGCTCATCTCAGCCTCCGGTCACTGGTGGGAAAAAGGCGACTTCGCAGCCGTCGGCAATCGCCGTATCGGGGCGCGCCACCGCATGGTCGACAGCCATGCGCAGCGCGCGCCCTTCAGCCAGGGTCTCGGCCCAGGCGCCGCCGCGCTGGCGCAGCCACTGGCGCAGCTCGCCCACGGTGCGCACGTCGGCCGGCACCTCGGCGCGCTCTTCGGTCACGCCCAGCTGCTCGCGCACGCTGGCAAAGAATCGGAGTTCAATGATCATCACTGCTTCTGTCCTGGTCGTGCTGGCCGGCTACGCGAGCAGGCCGTCAAACGGAATGAACTGCACGGTATCGCCGCGCGCGATCGCCTGGTTGGGCGGATTGTCGATCAGGCCGTCGCCCCAGACGGTCGAGGTCAGCACGCCCGAGCTCTGGTTGGGGAACAGGTCCAGGCCGCCCTCGGCATTGATGCGCGCGCGAAGGAACTCATTGCGGCGGTCGCCCTTGTTCAGTTCGAAATCCGCGCGCAGCGGCAGGCGCCGCGGCGTCACGCCGGCCACGCCCTGCAGGCGCAGGATGAACGGGCGCACGAACAGCAGGAAGGTCACGAAGCTGGACACCGGGTTGCCAGGCAAACCCAGGAAGAACGCCGGCTCGGCATCGTTGTTGACCTGCCCGAACGCCAGCGGCTTGCCCGGCTTGATCGCGATCTGCCACATGTCGAGCCGCCCTTCAGCCTCGACCGCGGGCTTGATATGGTCTTCCTCGCCGACCGAAACGCCGCCCGAGGTGATGATCAGGTCGTGTCCCTGCGCCGCGCGGCGCAGCGTCTCGCGCGTGGCGGCCAGCGTGTCGGGCACGATGCCGAAGTCGCTGACCTCGCAGCCCAGGTTTTCCAGCAGGCCGCGCAGTGTGAAGCGGTTGGAGTTGTAGATGGCGCCCGGCTTGAGCGGCTCGCCCGGCATCGCCAGTTCGTCACCGGTAAAGAACACCGCCACGCGCACGCGCCGCACCACGTCCAGCTTCGCCTGGCCGACCGATGCGGCCAACCCCAGCGCCTGCGGCGTCAGCCGCGTGCCGGCCGGCAGGATCACGCTGCCGGCTTCGATATCCTCGCCCGCGCGCCGCACCCATTCGCCGGGTTGCGGCACGTGGTTGACGATCACGTCCTCGCCCTCGACGGTGCATTGCTCCTGCATCACCACGGCGTCGGCGCCCCGCGGAATCAGCCCACCGGTGAAGATGCGCGCGGCGGTGCCGGGTTCCAGCGCGGTGCCGACATGGCCGGCGGGAATCCGTTGCGATACGCGCAGCCGCGTGCCGGCAGCGGGCACATCGGCCGCGCGCATGGCGTAGCCGTCCATCGAGGTGTTGTCGGCCGGCGGCACGCGCAGCGTGCTGGTCACGGGCGCGGCCAGCACGCGGCCGTTGGCGTCGAGCGTATCGATGGATTCAACCTGCGCCAGCGGACGGGCGGCGCCGAGCAGCGCGTCGAGCGCCTGGGCCATGGTCAGCATCGGGGGGCGGGAAGGTGCTGCGGCTTGGGTCATGGTGCGATGTGGGAAAGAGTTGGCCCACGAAAAACGGCCCGCGCATTGCCGGCACCCACTTGATTGGGGCAGGCAATCCGGGGGCCGAAGATCGGGCCCGCAGCCTGATTGTAGCGAGTTGGCGCGGGCCCGGCATGCGGCAGCGCCGCAGCGGGCTACACGCACCCGCGCGCTTACAGGCCGGTGTGGCCGGCGATGTAGGCCTTGACCTGCGCGGCGTCGGCGGGCATCACTTCAAAGCGCTGCGGCAGCCTCTCGATGCCCTCGAACCTGGCCGGGCGCTCCGGCTCGTGGCCGAGCGCTTCGCGGATGGTGTCGGCGAACTTGGCGGGCAGCGCGGTTTCCAGCACCACCATCGGCACACCGGCGCTGAGATGCTCGCGCGCCACCTTGACGCCATCGGCGGTGTGGGTATCGATGGTGATGCCGTAGCGCGACGACAGGTCGCGGATGGTGGCCAGCCGGTCCTGGTGCGTGCTGCGGCCCGAGACAAAGCCAAACTGGCGGATACGGTCGAATTCCGGCGTGCCCGACAGGTCGAAGCCGCCCTTCTCTTCCACGTCACGGAACAGCGCCGCCAGCTTGCCGGCGTCCTGGCCCAGCAGGTCGAACACGAAGCGCTCGAAGTTCGAGGCCTTGGAGATATCCATGCTCGGGCTCGACGTGTGGTACGTCTCGGCCGACTTGCGCACGCGGTAGGCGCCGGTGCGGAAGAACTCGTCGAGCACGTCGTTCTCGTTGGTGGCGACCACCAGCTTGTCGATCGGCAGGCCCATCATGCGCGCGATATGGCCGGCGCAGACGTTGCCGAAGTTGCCGGACGGCACGCAGAACGAGACCTTCTGGCCCGGGCCGCTGGTAGCCAGCAGCCAGCCCTTGAAGTAGTACACCACCTGGGCCACCACGCGCGCCCAGTTGATCGAGTTGACCGTGCCGATCTTCTGGCGCGCCTTGTAGTCGAGGTCGTTGGAGACCGCCTTGACGATGTCCTGGCAGTCGTCGAACACGCCTTCGACCGCCAAGTTGAAGATGTTGGCATCCTGCAGGCTGAACATCTGCGCGGTCTGGAACGCGCTCATCTTGCGGTGCGGGCTCAGCATGAACACGCGGATACCGCGCTTGCCGCGCATCGCGTACTCGGCGGCGCTGCCGGTATCGCCCGAGGTCGCGCCCAGGATGTTCAGCTCCTGCCCGGCGCGGCCCAGCGCGTACTCGAACAGGTTGCCGAGCAGCTGCATCGCCATGTCCTTGAAGGCCAGCGTCGGGCCGTTGGACAGGCCCAGCAGTTGCAGCTTGGTGCCGCCTTCCTCGCCCAGCGTGCGCAGGGGTGTGATGTCGGCGGTGTTGTCGCCCTCGCGTGCGTTGCAGTACACCTCGGCGGTATAGGTCTTGCGCGTCAGCGCGCGCAGGTCCTCGGCGGGAATATCGTCGCTGAACTTGCGCAGGATCTCGTAGGCCAGGTCGGCATACGACAGCTTGCGCCAGGATTCGAGCTCATCGGCCGTGACTTGCGGGTACTCGGTGGGCAGGTACAGCCCGCCGTCCGGCGCCAGGCCGCCCAGCAGGATCTCGGAGAAGGTTTGCGGCAGCTCATGGCCGCGGGTCGACTGGTATTTCATCTGAATCTGCCGGTCCGGCCCTTAGTTCAGTTCTTCCATGCGCAGGCGCGTCACGTCGGACAGCACGGTCTGCAGCGCCTCGATCTTGGCGATCGCCGCGTTGACGTGCTTCTCGCGCGTGATGTGGGTCAGGATGATGATGTCGGTCTGCGGCTCGCCTTCGCGCGATTCCTTCTGCAGCATGGCGTCGATCGAGATACCGCCTTCGGCCAGGATGCGGGTGATCTCGGCCAGCACGCCGGTCTCGTCGGCCACGCGCATGCGCAGGTAGTACGAGCTGTTGATCTCTTCGATCGGCAGCACCGGCACGCTCGACAGCTCATCCGGCTGGAACGCCAGGTGCGGCACGCGGTGGTTAGGGTCGGCGGTATGCAGGCGGGTCACGTCGACCAGGTCGGCGATCACGGCCGAGGCGGTCGGCTCGGCGCCGGCGCCCTTGCCGTAGTAGAGCGTCGCGCCCACGGCGTCGCCCTGCACCAGCACGGCGTTCATCGCGCCTTCCACATTGGCGATCAGGCGCGAGGCCGGCACCAGCGTCGGATGCACGCGCAGCTCGACACCGTCGTCGCGGCGGCGGGTGATGCCCAGCAGCTTGATGCGGTAGCCCAGTTCCTCGGCGTACTTGATGTCGACGGCCGAGAGCTTGGTGATGCCTTCCACGTGGGCCTTGTCGAACTGCACCGGCATGCCGAAGGCGATCGCGCTCATCAGCGTGACCTTGTGCGCGGCGTCGACGCCTTCGATGTCGAAGGTCGGGTCGGCTTCGGCATAGCCCAGCTGCTGCGCTTCCTTCAGGACCACGTCGAAATCGAGGCCCTTGTCGCGCATCTCGGACAGGATGAAGTTGGTGGTGCCGTTGATGATGCCGGCGATCCACTGGATGCGGTTGGCGGTCAGGCCTTCGCGCAGCGCCTTGATGATGGGGATGCCGCCGGCCACCGCGGCTTCGAAGGCGACGATCACGCCCTTCTTGCGCGCGGCTTCGAAGATCTCGTTGCCGTGCACGGCCAGCAGCGCCTTGTTGGCGGTGACCACGTGCTTGCCGTTCTCGATCGCCTTGAGCACCAGCTCGCGCGCGATGCCATAGCCGCCGATCAGTTCGATGACAATGTCGATGTCGGGGCGGCTGACCACCTCGTTGGCGTCGCTGACGATCTCCACTTCTCCGTTGGTCAATTCGCGCGCGCGTTCGGTGTTGAGATCGGCCACCACGGCAATCTCGATGCCGCGGCCGGCGCGGCGACGAATTTCTTCCTGATTGCGCTTGAGCACGTTGAACGTGCCGCTACCGACGGTACCGATGCCGAGCAGGCCAACTTTGATGGGGTTCATGGACAATCTTCTGAGTTGCTAAGGATGAATTGCGGCGCGGCCCGCGAAAATCAGGCCGCTGCCTTGCCGTGGCGTTTTCGGTACGCCTCGAGGAAGCGCGCGATGCGGCTGATGGCCTCGCGCAGGTCTTCCTCGTGCGGCAGGAACACGATGCGGAAATGGTCGGGCTTGGCCCAGTTGAAGCCCGAGCCCTGCACCAGCAGCACCTTGGACTCCTGCAGCAGTTCGTAGATGAACTCCTGGTCGTCCTGCACCGGGTACATCGACAGGTCGAGCTTGGGGAACAGGTACAGCGCCGCCTTGGGCTTGACGCAGGTCACGCCCGGAATCGCGGTGATCAGCTCGTAGGCCAGGTCGCGCTGGCGGCGCAGGCGCCCGCCTTCGTTGACCAGGTCGTTGATGCTCTGGTAGCCGCCCAGGGCGGTCTGGATCGCCCACTGGCCCGGCACGTTAGCGCACAGGCGCATCGACGACAGCATGTTCAGGCCTTCGATATAGTCGATGGCCGGGCGCTTGTCGCCCGACACCACCATCCAGCCGGCACGGTAGCCGCACGAGCGGTAGTTCTTCGACAGGCCGTTGAAGGTCACGGTCAGCACATCGGTCGAGAGCGAGGCGATCGAGGTGTGGGTGTAGCCGTCGTACAGGACCTTGTCGTAGATCTCGTCGGCATAGATGATCAGGCCGTGCTCGCGCGCGATGGCGACGATCTCGAGCAGCAGTTCGTCCGAATACAGCGCCCCGGTGGGGTTGTTCGGGTTGATGATGACGATGGCCTTAGTATGCGGCGTGATGCGGGCGCGGATATCGGCCGGATCGGGCATCCAGTCGTTGGACTCGTCGCAGATATAGTGCACCGGCGTGCCGCCCGAGAGGCTCACCGCAGCGGTCCATAGCGGGTAGTCCGGCGCCGGCACCAGCACTTCGTCGCCGGCATTGAGCAGCGCGTTGACGGCCATCACGATCAGTTCGGAGGCACCATTGCCCACATAAATATCGTCCAGGCCAACGCCTTCGATATTTTTTTGCTGGGTATAGTGCATGATCGCCTTGCGTGCGGCGAAAATACCCTTGGAATCAGAATAACCTGCCGAATTTGGCAGGTTTCGCATCATGTCCTGCTGAATCTCTTCCGGCGCATCAAAGCCGAACACGGCCAGGTTGCCGATATTCAGCTTGATGATCTTGTGCCCTTCTTCCTCCATCTGCTTGGCCTTTTCCAGCACCGGTCCGCGGATGTCGTAGCAAACGTTATTGAGTTTGTTGGATTTCTGGATGGGTTTCACGGCGATGTCGGGCAAGCGTAGCGTGCCGCGCAGGCGGCACCGGACTGGGAATCTGGGCGAATCTGAATTAATGCCGAAGCCCCGTGCGGAAGCCCCGCGCCGAGGCGCCGTCCGCTGCAATGCAACGCGAACGTGGCAGACAGGGAGGCAAAAGCTATAATTTATCGGATTATGACAGACTTCGGCAGGGATTCTTGCATTGCAGCGTGCGCTTGCCGCGCGTACGCCAGGCGCCTGCGCACTGTCGTCCATCTTGTCGTCCACACCGTACCCGCCCGGGGTGCCGGCCATCCGCCCCACGGGCCGGCCCGCCAGCCCGTGGCGGCCGCCGCAGAGGCCTCCAAGTGAAACTCCACGCCGACCAGCCCCAGTCGCTCAATACCGTCACGGCCTACGGGCCGGGATACATCGAGATCAACCTCGTCCGTCACACCAACTCGGTCCTGGTCATGCCCGAGGGCGAAGTACGGCCCTGGCCGGTCAGCCGCTTCGAAGACCTGGAGCCCGCGCATTTCGAGCAACTGGTGGAACTCGGCCCCGAAGTGGTGCTGCTCGGCACCGGCTTGCGGCTGCGCTTCCCGCACCCGCGCCTGACCGCATCGCTGTCGCGCCGTCATGTCGGGGTGGACGCCATGGACCTGCAGGCCGCCTGCCGCACCTACAACATCCTGATGGCAGAAGGGCGCAAGGTGGCGGCGGTGCTGTTGCTCGAACCCGAAGCCGCCTGACCTTTGCAAAAGTTGAGCCGGCGCCACGCTTGAAGTCCGGCAGGGCGCCCCAATCTGCCCCGCCAAGGTGGCAGCCCCCTCACCCGATTCTCCCGATCCCCTGCCCCCTCCCCCAGGAGCCACAAGCATGACCGTCAGTCTGAACAAGGCCGTACCCGACTTCAGCGCGCCGATGACCGGCGACGCCACCTTCCGCCTTGCCGACTACCGCGGCAAGACGGTGGTGCTGTACTTCTACCCGAAGGACAACACGCCGGGTTGCACCACGGAGGCCATGAACTTCCGCGACCAGTACGAGGATTTCCAGAAGGCCGGCGTGCAGGTGTTCGGCATCTCGCGCGACAGCATCCGCTCGCACGAGAACTTCAAGGCCAAGCTTGAACTGCCCTTCGAGCTGATCTCGGATGCCGACGAAGCCGTGTGCACGTTGTTCGATGTCATCAAGATGAAAAAGCTTTATGGCAAGGAGCACCGGGGCATCGAGCGCAGCACCTTCATCATCGACGGCAAGGGCATGCTGCGCCACGAGCTGCGCGGCATCAAGGTGCCGAACCATGTTGACGAAGTCCTGGAAATCGTGCGCGGGCTCTGAGGTATCGCGTCGGTATCGACCTTGCCTCGACACGGACGCCAAGCCGGACGTGCTGTGTCGCAACAAGCCGATGGCAAACCCAATTGCCAAACCCAAAACCTTCGGATACATTGGCCCGTAATGAGTTCAGATTCCGGATGCCACGCTGTTTCGACTCCCCGGCCCAGGCGGTTCGCGCCACAGGCCGGTAGCGGACCTGCCGTGTCGGCAGTCCACCAAAGAAGCTGCCGGATCCCAGCCGCCAACCCTGTTCAGCAGGCATGGCGGCTTTTTTGTTTGCAGCCGCGTCTGTCCTCATGCCTGTCCGCACCGGGAGCCTCGCGCATGCATGCCCCGGCCATCGGCCGCCACGCCGTCTCCGACGTATCGCGGCGTCGCGGCGCGGACACCCTCGCCCCCTTCTTGTCCCCCTGAAAGGAAAGCCAAGCATGCCGCTGCCTACCATGCCCGCCAAGCCTGCCCAATTGCTGGATCCGAGCGAGTTTGCTCCGGTCTCCGCGGTGCCCAAGGCCAAAGCCGCCACACAGGGCAAGAAACCTGTGCCGGCGCTCGAGCGTGTGGCATTGCTGGAAACCGGCGACACCGAGGTGCCTGAGGTCCAGGCCCGCGCCGCCGGTGGCACCCGCGCCCGCAGCACCGAGGCCCCGGCCGTGTCGACGCCTGCCGTCACTGCCGCGCCAGTCAGCCTGGTCAAGCCGTCCTCCGGCCCCACGCGCCGCGCCCGCAAGTCCGAAGGCCCGAGCAAGCTGTTCGTGCTCGACACCAACGTGCTGATGCACGACCCGGCCTCGCTCTTTCGCTTCGAGGAACACGACATCTATCTGCCGATGATGACGCTCGAAGAACTGGACAACCACAAGAAGGGCATGAGCGAAGTCGCGCGCAACGCGCGCATGGTCAGCCGCACGCTCGATTCGCTGGTGGGCGGCACCGACGGCGTGCTCGACGAAGGCCTGCCGCTGGCCAAGCTGGGTAACCGCGACGCGCAGGGCAAGCTGTTCTTCCAGACGCGCCTGAACGACATCAAGCTGCCTGAAGGCCTGCCGCAGGGCAAGGCCGACAACCAGATCCTGGGCGTGGTCAGCGCGCTGCAGCAGCAGTACCCCGAGCGCCAGGTCGTGCTGGTGTCGAAAGACATCAACATGCGCATCAAGGCACGCGCGCTGGGCCTGCCGGCCGAAGACTACTTCAACGACCAGGTCCTGGAAGACAAGGACCTGCTCTACGCCGGCGTACTGCAGCTGCCCGGCGACTTCTGGACCCGGCACGGCAAGGGCGTGGAAAGCTGGCAGGATCCGAAGTCCGGCGCCATGTTCTACCGGCTCACCGGCCCGCTGGTGCCGTCGTTCCTGGTCAACCAGTTCGTCTACCTGGAACCGGTCGACGGCAGCCTGCCGCTGTACGCGCAGGTCAAGGAGATCAATGGCAAGACCGCGCTGCTGCAGACGCTCAAGGACTACACGCACCACAAGAACAATGTGTGGAGCGTGACCGCCCGCAACCGCGAGCAGAACTTCGCGCTCAACCTGCTGATGAACCCGGACATCGACTTCGTCACGCTGCTTGGGCAGGCCGGCACCGGCAAGACCCTGCTGGCGCTGGCTGCCGGCCTGGAACAGGTGCTGGACCAGAAGCAGTACAACGAGATCATCGTCACGCGCGCCACGGTGCCGGTGGGCGAAGACATCGGCTTCCTGCCCGGCACCGAGGAAGAGAAGATGCAGCCGTGGATGGGCGCGTTCGACGACAACCTCGAGGTGCTGCAGAAGAGCGACGACAGCGCCGGCGACTGGGGCCGCGCCGCCACGCAGGAGCTGATCCGCTCGCGCATCAAGGTCAAGAGCATGAACTTCATGCGCGGGCGCACCTTCGTCAACAAGTTCGTCATCATCGACGAGGCTCAGAACCTGACGCCCAAGCAGATGAAGACGCTGGTGACGCGCGCCGGCCCGGGTACCAAGATCATCTGCCTGGGCAATATCGCGCAGATCGACACGCCGTACCTGACCGAGGGTTCGTCGGGCCTGACCTATGTAGTCGACCGCTTCAAGGGCTGGAGCCACAGCGGCCATATCACGCTGGCGCGCGGCGAACGCTCGCGCCTGGCCGATCACGCCGGCGACGTGCTCTGACACTGGCAGCCTGCGGCGCGCCCTGCCGGTGGCGGGGCGCGCCCGCAGTGCCTGAGCGCCGCCGTCAACGACAAGCACTTTGGGGCTATGATGGCCCATGTTTGCCGTTGCCCCGCATCCCCACTGGAGGCGTCGATGAATATCCAGCATCTGCCCCGCAGGCATGTGCCTGCCATCGCCCGCAGCCAGCACAGGCAGCGCCTTGCGCTGGCCGTGCTGGCTGCCGCCGGCATCGCGCTGGCCGCGAGCTGGCGCCCGGCCCATGCCGCCGAAGAAGAAATGGTGATCCGCACCATGGGCCCGGTCAGCTACGTCTGCGGCGGTGTCGCCGAGGACGAGCGCCAGGCGCTGGCCGCGAAGGAAAAGGACTTCAATATAGGCATCCTGTTCATCCAGGGTGCAAACGGTGAATTCCTGTCGGACGTGGCGGTCAGGCTGGTGCGCGACGAGCAGGAAGTCGCCAGCTTCAACGCCGCCGGCCCGCGCTGCCTGATACGTGCGCCCGAAGGCAGCTACAATATCGAGGCCAGTTACAAGGGCCAGGCCAAGTCCATCAAGGTCAGCACCGGTACGCGCAACGCCCAGCTACGCTGGTAGCGGCAAGGCTTCCGGTGCGCCGGCAGGCCGGCGACCAGAAACCCAGGATGCCATTGCGCCGTACCCGAATCTCTTCCCATCCATTGCGTGCGCAGGGCCTGCTTGCCCAGGTCCGGCTGCCGCTGCTCTGCGCCACCGCCCTGTTGCTGGCGGCCTGCGCAAGTTCCCCGCCTTCGCGCCATGCCGGCCTGCCGCGCACGCCGGGCAAGCCCATGATCGATCCCAGCGCCGGACTGGAAGAGATTTCGATCCAGGCGATGTCGCTGGTCGGCACACCCTATCGCTACGGCGGCAATACGCCAGACTCCGGCTTCGACTGCAGCGGGCTGGTGCGCTACGTGGTGTCGCGCGCGGCCAATGTGAACCTGCCGCGCACGACCGAGGCAATGGGCGCCCGCGGCAGCTCGCTGGACCGCAGCGAGGTGGCATCCGGCGACCTGGTGTTCTTCAACACCACCGGCCGCGCCAATTCGCACGTGGGCATCTACGTCGGACAGAACCGCTTTGTCCATGCGCCGTCTTCCGGCGGCACGGTCCGGCTGGAGGACATGGGCAAGCCCTACTGGGCCTCGCGCTACAACGGCGCGCGCCGCGTGGTGGCGGCGGCCAACCAGCCACCCGCGTCGGTGGCACCCCCGGCAGCGCCACCGCTGCCTGAGCCCGCGCCGGCCCCCGCACCGCTTCCGGTCGACGACGATCCCATCGCGGCCTTCGCCAACCAGTGAAACGCCCAAACAAAAAGCCAGGCATCAGCCTGGCTTTTTGCTGGTACGGCGGCCCCTGCCTTACAGGATATGCCGCCCGATCCACCATGCGATCGCCGCCATGAAGGCCGATGCCGGAATCGTCAGCACCCAGGCCCAGACGATATTGCCGGCCACGCCCCAGCGCACCGCCGACATCTTCTGCGCAGAGCCGACGCCGACGATGGCGCCGGTGATGGTATGCGTGGTCGATACCGGCACGCCCAGCGCCGAGGCAAAGAACAGCGTGATCGCCCCGCCCGTCTCGGCGCAGAAGCCGCCGACCGGCTTGAGCTTGGTGATCTTCTGGCCCATGGTGCGCACGATCCGCCAGCCGCCGAACAGCGTGCCCATGCCGATGGCCACGTAGCAGCTGACGATCACCCAGGTCGGCGGCTGGCCGCCGGCCACCACATGGCCGCTGGCGATCAGCAGCATCCAGATGATGCCGATGGTCTTCTGCGCGTCATTGCCCCCATGGCCCAGGCTGTACATCGATGCCGACACCAGCTGCAGGCGGCGGAACCAGCGGTCCACGCGCGACGGCGGCGTGCGAAAGAAGGTCCAGCCCACAATCACCATCATCAGCGAACCGAGGATAAAACCCAGCAGCGGCGAGATCAGGATAAAGGCCACGGTTTTCAGCAGGCCGCTGCCCACCAGCGCACCGGTGCCGGCCTTGGCCACCGCCGCGCCCACCAGTCCGCCGATCAGCGCGTGCGACGACGACGAAGGGATGCCGTAGTACCAGGTGATGACGTTCCAGGCGATCGCCCCGACCAGCGCCCCGAACACGACGTAATGGTCGACGATACTGACATCGATCGTGCCGGTGCCCACCGTGGCGGCCACCTTCAGATGGAAGATAAAGATCGCGACGACGTTGCACATCGCCGCCATCGCCACCGCGTGGTGCGGCTTGAGCACGCCCGTGGAAACCACGGTGGCGATCGAGTTGGCCGCGTCGTGGAAGCCGTTCATGAAGTCGAACAGCAGCGCGAGCGCCACCAGCAAGGCGATCACCCACAGGCTCATTTGTATGGTCTGCATGCCGATTGCCGCCTCAGGCGTTTTCCAGGACGATGCCTTCGATGATGTTGGCGACGTCCTCGCACTTGTCGGTGATCGTCTCGAGCTGTTCGTAGATGGCCTTCAGCTTGATCAGGCGCTTGACGTCGGTCTCGTCACGGAACAGCTTGGACATCGCCGAGCGCATCACGCGGTCGGCTTCAGACTCGAGCTGGTCGATCTGCTGCGCGGTCTTCAGGATGGTGCTGGCGTTGCCCATGTCCTCAAGCAGGCCCACCGCGATCTTGACCTGGTCGCAGCACTGCACGCAGATGGCCGCCAGGCGCAGCGCCTCGTCGGTCAGGTTGGTCACGTCGTACAGCGAGATGGTCTCGGCCACGTCTTCCATCAGGTCCAGGATGTCGTCCATGGTCGTGATGAGCTTGTGGATCTCGTCGCGGTCCAGCGGCGTGATGAAGGTCTTGTGCAGCAGGTCGATGGTGTCGTGCGTGATCCGGTCGGCCTTCTTTTCGGTGGCCTGGACGCGGCGCGCATGGGCCTCGGCGTTGGGCAAGTCGTTGACCAGTGCCTGGAGCTCATGGGCGGCGGTCACCGCGCAGTCGGCATGCTGGTTGAAATATTCGAAGAACTTGCCCTCCGTGGGCATGAATCGGCCGAACATGGAATGTTCCTTGTGGCAGCGTGGTGACGCTGCTGATTGTGTTGCAGGATTGAGCGGGCGCGTTGCATGACAGTCGCGGGTGGTGACTGTCATCAAAGCGCAATATTTTACAGGGTTACAGGGACATTGCCCGCGAATTTGGCGCAAACAAGACGGCGCCGCACAGACGATTGCAGGCTGGCTTGACTTCGTCAGGTGTCGTTGTCGAAGAAAGCCGGGCCGCCGCTGAAGTTGTCGAACTTCGTGAACTGGCCCAGGAAGGTCAGGCGCACCGTGCCGATCGGGCCGTTACGCTGCTTGCCGATAATGATCTCGGCCGTGCCCTTGTCCTGGGAGTCCGCGTTATAGACCTCGTCGCGGTAGATGAACAGGATCACGTCGGCATCCTGTTCGATAGCGCCGGATTCGCGCAGGTCGGACATCACCGGACGCTTGTTGGGGCGCTGTTCCAGGCTTCGGTTCAGCTGCGACAGTGCAATCACCGGGCAGTTGAGTTCCTTGGCCAGGCCCTTGAGCGAACGGGAAATTTCGGAAATTTCCGTGGCGCGGTTCTCGCCGCCGCCGGAACCTGACATCAGCTGAAGGTAATCGATGATGATCAGGCCAAGCTGCCCGCACTGGCGCGCCAGGCGCCGCGAACGGGCACGCAGCTCCATCGGGTTCAGCGCCGGCGTTTCGTCGATGAACAGCTGGGTGTCGTTCATGCGCTGGATCGCATGCGTCAGCCGCGGCCAGTCTTCATCCAGCAGGCGGCCCGTGCGCAGCCGGTGCTGGTCGAGGCGGCCGACCGAGCCGAGCATACGCATGGCCAGCTGGGTGCCCGCCATTTCCATCGAGAACACTGCCACCGGCAAGCCCTGCTCCACCGCCACGTGCTCGCCGATGTTCAGCGAGAACGCGGTCTTGCCCATCGACGGGCGGCCGGCCACGATGACCAGGTCGCCCGGCTGCATGCCGCTGGTCATCTTGTCCAGGTCGATGAAGCCGGTCGGGACGCCGGTGACGTCGGTGGTGGAATCGCGGTGATACAGCTCGTCGATGCGCTCGACCACCTGGGTCAGCAGCGGCTGGATTTCCTGGAAACCCTTCTGGCCGCGCGAGCCTTCTTCGGCAATCGCAAAGACCTTGGATTCGGCCTCATCCAGCAGTTCGCGCACCTCGCGGCCCTTGGGCGCAAACGCGGCCGAGGCGATATCGTCGGCCGCCGTCACCAGCTTGCGCAGCACCGAGCGCTCACGCACGATCTCGGCGTAGCGGCGGATATTGGCCGCGCTGGGCGTGTTCTGCGCCAGCGAATTCAGGTAGGCCAGCCCGCCCACCTCCTCGGCCTTGCCAGCCACCTGCAGCATTTCATAGACCGTGATCACGTCGGCCGGCTTGGTGGCCGAGATCAACCGGGCGATGCTCTGGAAGATCATCCGGTGGTCAAAACGGTAGAAATCCGCCTCGGAGATGAAGTCCGCAATGCGGTCCCAGGCGGCGTTGTCCAGCAGCAGGCCACCCAGCACCGATTGCTCGGCTTCGATGGAATGCGGCGGGACCTTGAGGTTCTCGAGTTGGGGGTCGGCGACAGGCGCGTTCATGGGGAGGGATTATACCGGCGGGTGGACGCACTTCGCCGTACATTTGGCGACCGGGCCTGCAATGACAAGCGAACAACAAAAAAGGCAGGAGCCAGGGCTCCTGCCTTTCTTGCTTGCAGTGCTTGCGGTGCTTCAGCCGGCGCAGCGCGCCGGCGAGGCGGCACGTCCTTAGACGCTCTCGCCCACGACCGACACGGTCACGTCGACCACGACGTCCGTGTGCAGCGCGACGCTGACCGGGTGGTCGCCCACCATCTTCAGCGGGCCGTTCGGCATGCGAACCTGGGCCTTTTCCAGCTTGAAGCCTTGGCCAGCCAGGGCTTCAGCGATGTCGGCGTTGGTCACGGAACCGAACAGGCGGCCGTCCACACCCGACTTCTGGCTGATCTGTACCGTCAGGCCGTTCAGCTTCTCGCCTTCGGCTTGCGCGGCGGCCAGCTTCTCGGCAGCGGCCTTTTCCAGCTCGGCGCGCTTGACTTCGAATTCGGCGATCGCGGTTTGCGTAGCGCGGCGGGCCTTCTTGCCCGGGATCAGGAAGTTACGGGCGTAACCGTCCTTCACCTTGACGATGTCACCCAGGTTGCCCAGGTTGACGACTTTTTCCAGCAGAATAATTTGCATCGCATTCTCTCCTTAACGGACCTAGGGCCTGATCAGTTCTTGTGCAGGTCGGTGTACGGCATCAGCGCGAGGAAACGCGCACGCTTGATGGCCGTATCCAGCTGACGCTGATAGTGAGCCTTAGTACCGGTCAGGCGGGCCGGCGTGATCTTGCCGTTGTCGCCGATGAAGTCCTTCAGGGTGTCCAGATCCTTGTAGTCGATCTGTTCCACGCCAGCCACGGTGAAGCGGCAGAAGCGCTTGCGCTTGAACAGCGGGTTCTGTTGCTGGAAGCGCTTCTTGTTCTTGTTGTCACGTTTGACGAATGCCATGATTCAATCCTTTTCGAATGCTTTACATCCAGTGATGTGAAAGACGAGAGCCTTGCTGTTGCGGTGCCTGCGGGCCAGGAATCCTTCACAGTCGAGCAGCGTGCCGAGCGGCAACCGCTCCAGACGCTGGCCAACCTGTCCGATCCCCATCGCTGCGATTGCAAACTCGACCTGCCGCGGCGTTTGCGCCTCGACGGCCTCGCCGCTGTACTGCAGGATGCAGTTCACGACGGGGACCCCGGCCGGGGTATAGCGCAGGGCATCGCGTTCCGCCAGGGTGGCGGCAAGCCGAAGCTGGTTCAACGCGGGGCCTCTTGCTGGTTGCAATCCATGCTGCCATGGCTGACGCTGTCAGCCATGGCACGCACCGCAGTCCGCACTCAGGCGGCCTGGCCTTCGGTGGTCGTTTGCGCGGCCTTGCGGGCTTCTTCGCGCTGCACTTCCTTCATCATCGGCGAAGGTGCGGTCTCGGCCTTCTTGGTCTGCACGATCAGGTGGCGCAGGACGGCGTCGTTGAACTTGAACGCGTGTTCCAGTTCAGCCAGCGTTTCCTTGCCGCATTCGATGTTCAGGCAAACGTAGTGAGCCTTGGCCAGCTTCTGGATCATGTAAGCCATCTGGCGACGGCCCCAGTCTTCCACGCGGTGAACGTTGCCGTTCTGCGAGGTCACGAGCTGCTTGTAGCGCTCGATCATGGCCGGCACTTGTTCGCTCTGGTCCGGGTGGACGATGAAGACGATTTCGTAATGACGCATTGACGCTCCTTTTGGATTAGCCACCCGGGCGTCACGAGTCCGGTGTGGCAAGGTTGAATAGCCTTACATTATAGCGCGCGTATCGGCAAGTGCGCAAGCCGCTGTTTACACAGGCAAATCAGGCGTTGGCAATCAAGGCCTGCAGCCTCGCCGGATCCCGCGCCAGCCCTGCGTCGGCTGCTAGCGCCATGGCCAGCAGCACGCGCGCCTTATAGGGATTGAGGTCCGTTGCGGAAACAAAAGCCCCATCCGCCGGGCTGAGCTGGGGCGGAATCGCCACATGGCCGGCCCCGGTGCGGGAACTGCGCACCACGGCCACACCCGCGGCAGCGGCATCGGCCAGCGCCTCGGCCAGCACCTCATGCACCGAGCCATTGCCAGCGGCAGCCACCACCAGTCCGGCGACGCCCGCGCGGACCAGCGCATCCACAGCCACCCTGCCCGGCTGGGCGTAGCTGGCCACGATCTCCACCACCGGCCACGCCGTCGGCATCGGCCCAATCACCCAGGCCGCGCGCGGCGCGCGCGCGAAGCGCACGTAGTCATCCTGCACGAAACCCAGCGGCCCGCAGGCCGAGACAAAGGCATCGACCGCCGACGTGTGGGCCTTGGCCACATCCCGCGCAGCGTGGATCTGCTGGTTCAGCACCACCAGCACACCCTTGCCGCGCGCATCGGGATGAGCGGCCACGCGCACCGCATCCAGCAGGTTCAGCGGGCCATCGGCCGACAGCGACGTCGATGGCCGCATTGCCGCCGTCATCACCACGGGCACCGGACACGATTGCGTCAGGTGCAGCGCCATCGCGGTTTCTTCCAGTGTATCGGTGCCGTGCGTGATCACGATGCCGGCCACGTCGGGCTGCGCGGACCAGTGCTCAACCCGCGCCGCCAGCGTTTGCCAGAGCATGAAGGTCATGTCTTTGCTGTCGACCTGGGCCACCTGCTCGGCTTCGATGCGGGCCGCCGACTGCAGCGCGGGCACCGCTGCCAGCAACGACGACACCGGCACGGTCGCCGCCTGGTAGCGAGCGCTGCTGGCGGAGTTGCCGGCCGCGCCAGCGATGGTGCCGCCGGTGGCAAGTACGACGATGCGAGGCAATTGGGTCATGGAGGCGTGCAAAGAAAGTGGGAAAACAGGAATGCCGATTGTAACGGGCGCGCCCCGCCTCGCCGCGGGCCCGCGCTGGCGATCCACAAATCCATCCATGCGACACGCCCCAAAAATTCTGCTTGCGCTCAGGCCGATACTGTATAAAATCACAGCATACTGTTTAAACATACAGTGCCTGGCCAGCCGGATGCAGGATAAAGGATCGACCGATCCCTTACCCGGAATCCCCGCGGCCCCGCACGGAATGGCGATCCCATGGCGACCCTGACACCCCGGCAGCAGCAGATTTTCGATCTGATCCGCAACACGATCCGCCGCACCGGCTTTCCGCCCACGCGCGCCGAAATCGCCGCAGAATTCGGCTTCTCATCGCCCAATGCCGCAGAAGAACACCTGAGGGCGCTGGCACGCAAGGGCGTGATCGAATTGACCCCGGGCGCCTCACGCGGCATCCGCCTGAAGGTGGCACGCAGCGATTCGGAAATGCCTGACCAGTTTTCGTTGCCGATGGCCGGCGTGATGCAGCTGACGCTGCCGCTGGTGGGCCGCGTTGCTGCCGGCAGCCCGATACTCGCCGCCGAGCATATCGACCGCCAGTACCAGGTCGACGCCTCGGTCTTCGACGAACGCCCCGATTACCTGCTGCGCGTGCGCGGCCTGAGCATGCGCGATGCCGGCATCCTCGATGGCGACCTGCTGGCCGTGCGCCGCGCCAGCGAAGCCGCCAACGGCAAGATCGTGGTGGCGCGCCTGGGTGATGACGTGACCGTCAAGCGCCTGCAGCGGCGCGGTGGCCATATCGAACTGATCGCAGAAAACCCGGACTTCACCAACATCATCGTGGAGCCTGGCGAGGAGTTTTCGCTGGAAGGCATCGCCGTCGGTCTGATCCGATCTTCCGGCTTCTAGCCGGGCACCGCAGGCAGCGAGCCTGCGCGGGCCCACCCGCTTCCATTGCTTTGCAGACGCCACCCGGCTTGCCGGGTGTTGACCCCGCTTTGCCCAAAAGAGGTGCCACCATGCCGCAAATCCACCAAGTCGCCGCCCGTCGCCCGGTCAAGCCCGTGCCGTTCCGCCAGAGCAAGGGCGTACGCGTCTACCAGGGTACGCAGCGCCGCACCATGGTCGGCAGCATGGCGGCGATCTGCCGCATGCTTGAACTCGAAACCGCCGAAAAGCTGGCTGCCTGAACCCTGCGGGCGCAGCCCGCGTAGCCGTGGGCCCCGCCCTCAGCTACGCACACACGCCTTGGCTTCGGCTTCCAGCTCCTGCGGCGTCAGCTGCGGGAACCACGTATCGCTCTTGCGCAGTTCCAGAGCCGTACCATCCGGCTTCGCCGTCAGCGAAATCAGATAGGCGTATCGGTATTCACCCCCAGACGTGGTCTGGCCGATGCGGATCTCAGTCTGGTTCTTCGCCGGATAGTTGATGACCGCGGCGTCATCGCCCAGATTGTTGCGCAGGCATTTCGCAACATCGCCCATCGTTGCTGGCGTGAACAAGCGCATGGGCGCACGCGCGCGAATGTCCTTTTCAGAAGTACCGGTGGCACACCCTGCCACCATGGCTGCCATCGCTACGCCAATCACTGCCGCTCGAACAGACATACCATCCCCGGGGAATGCAAAACGGCGCCCTCGCGAGGCGCCGTTCTGGAAAATGCTTTGGGGTGGCTGATGGGACTCGAACCCACGACGACAGGAATCACAATCCTGGACTCTACCAACTGAGCTACAGCCACCGTAGAAGTCATCAGCGCGTTACGTTGCTGATCGACGAAAACCAAGATTATACAAACAGTTTTCCGGGATGGCTAGTATCCGGCACAATTTTTTTTAGATAAAAGCTCAGGTTCGGGACGGGCTCCACTTTGCCTCAAGCAGCACTGCCTGCTTGATGGCCTCGACGGTCTCGGCTTCGGTATCGAACTGCCCCAACAGGCGGCGCGACTTGCCGTTCAGCACGGCTTCCTGCAACGCCTTGCCCGCGGCTTCCGAAGTGCCGGGGTGCCAGCAGTAGCGTGCCGTCCATTTGCCGTCCTGCAGTTGCTCGGCAACCCAGACCACCCTGAAGTCTTCATAGACAACACCGAACGGCGCTTCGTTTTCCACGTTTGCTCTTTCCACGCTGCCCCCCCTGCCGGCATCGGTCCGCATGCCATGCCTTGTCTCGCCTGGGGCAAATGCGAGGGATCGTATCACGGCCGCCGACCAGGGCGCCCGGCCCGGCTGGCACCTTCGCGCATGCCGTCGATCGCTCGCGGAAATATGCTGTGCACAGCCCCTACCTCTGCAGGGTTCATGCCGCAAATGCGCGAAGCGATACTTGTGCCTGAGGGACATTGACCCCCCTCGACCTTCCCGTCAGGCGGCCCGCCCCATCGGGCCGCCTGCCTCTTTTTGGCCACCCTGCCCGCTCATTGCCGTGGCGCCAGCACCTGGCGATGGAACCTCGCGAGCGTATGCGAGCCCAATCGACGTCATCGACAAAATCGACACGTCAACGAACGCAGGGAACGGGAATGCAAATCAAGTGTAGATGGCCTGCGCGAATTCTTGCGCTGACAGTATTGGCGGCCTTGCTCGGCGGATGTGCTGGCGGCGGGGTCGACGGCAGGGAATCCAGCATCACGACATACGGCACGCTGGACGTAGGCATCAGCCATACGCGCTAGCCTGCCAGCGTGACCGATGGAACTCTTTACGAGGGCGACCGTCTAATTCCCTCGTCTGGCGCATGCAATGCGAGCGCGCAAAAAAAGAGTCCGCAGCGCGGACTCTTAAATTTAGCGATCTCAAATGCCCTGAAGGCGGTTGCACTGTAACTGTCATCCCGGCAATGCACCATACGGGTAAACGAAGAGCAACAAGCCTGGCGTAGCAGCAAGAAAGCGCCGACAAAAAAAAGCCCGCCGAAGCGGGCTAATAATCAGTTGAAGAAAGCCCTGTATTCGAGGGCAGGCACAGTGTATGGAAGTGCCCTGCCTCAGCGAATTAGGGGAATCCCTTTCCTGGCGCCGGTTTCCGGGCGATCAGGCATTGCAAGTGCGGCGCGCGGTACCCCCGCGCAGCCATGCACATTTTCACGATTTGAAGTTAGAACGCGGCCTCGGCAGTGCGCGCGCGGGCCACGCTCGCTTACGCGGCAAGTGGCTCTTGTGTCTGCGGCCGCAAGTGCGCGCGCGCCTCTTCGAACAATGCATTCACATCGGCACGCGTGCGTGCCGCATTCATGCGCTTGGCATCCGACAGCACGCGGCGCCAGCCGCGCCCGCCCGCAATTCCACGATGCAGGCCGAGCATGTGGCGCGTGACCGCACCCATATATCCACCCCGCTCCACCAGGTCGCCGATATAGCGCTGCATCGCCAGTTCGACGTCGAGCCGCGACGGCGTCGGCGCACTCGCATCGCCATAGAAGCGCGCATCCATTTCGGCCAATACATAGGGCTGATGGTATGCCTCGCGACCGATCATCACGCCATCGACGTGCTCGAGGTGGGCCGCCATCTCGTCATAGCTGACGATGCCGCCGTTGATCAGGATCTCAAGGCCCGGAAACTCCTGCTTCAGCTGGTACGCCACCTCATAGCGCAGCGGCGGAATCTCACGGTTTTCTTTCGGGCTCAGGCCCTTCAGGATCGCATTGCGCGCGTGGACGATAAACGTGCCGCAACCCGCCTCGGCCACCCGGCCGACGAAATCACGAACGAAATCGTAGTGCTCGATCTTGTCGATGCCGATGCGATGCTTGACGGTGACCGGGATGTCCACCGCTTCGCGCATCGCCTTGACGCAGTCGGCCACCAGTTGCGGCTCTGCCATCAGGCAGGCGCCGAAGGCCCCGCGCTGCACGCGCTCGGATGGGCAGCCGCAGTTCAGGTTGACTTCCGCATAGCCCCATTGCTGGCCCAGCTTGGCCGCCATGGCAAGATCGGCCGGCTCGCTGCCGCCCAACTGCAGCGCGACCGGGTGTTCGGCCGCATCGAAATCCAGATGGCGCGGGACGTCGCCATGCAGCAGCGCGCCGGTGGTCACCATCTCGGTGTACAGCCAGGTGTGGCGGCTGAGCTGGCGGTGGAACATGCGGCAGTGGCGGTCGGTCCAGTCCATCATCGGGGCTACAGATATTCTGCGAGCCCTTATATTTCCTTGTTTCCCGCCTGTAGCCTCAGTTTCCGGGGTGCCGTGAGTGCGTTCCATTTCCTGCCGATTCCGCCTATTTCGTCCAATTTTTCCGTCCCAAGCGCTACGATTTAGCACCATCTCAACTTTTGTAGCGCCGAGAATATGGGGACGATCACGCAGCGCGTGCGAAAGGACGGAAGTATAGGGTACACCGCGCAGGTTCGCCTGAGCCAAGGCAGCGCCGTCGTGTTCAACATGGCGCACCTGAGCCCGGTCTTCTCTATCGCCCAGCCGGCATGGGGGTACCCGCTCAACGAGCAAGCCATGGCGGATGCATGCAAGGTGCTCGGCAAGCTTGGAGGCATCAGTCGGTCGAAACGACAATAAGCCACGCAGGGATAGCCACCCTGAAGAAAATGACCGATGGCGATTCCGGTCAGCGCGCTATACTGTATATCCATACAGTACTCATCCATGCCCCCGCCATGTCGCCCGAACCTGCAAACTGCCCCATCTGCGGCGCTGCCGCTGAGCGCACTCGCGCCCCATCTCATGGCTACCTCTACCATTGCCCGAGCTGTGGCGCCTTTCTCATCACCAACAGCGCACTAGTCCGTAGGAAGGACATTCCGAGTTCCACCCGGGAAAATGTCCGGCTGTTGCGGGCTTATGGCCACCAGCCGCGGATCGAGGTTTCTCGGGACGGCGTGCGCGTCGTCGCCGGTCGGAGCTGAGCATGGGCAACAGCAAACGCGCGGCAGGCTGCCATCTTCCGGCCACACCCCCCAAGCCGTTCCCCGCTCCCGGCGCAAACGGCATCCTCGGTCGAGTTCAGGGGCACTACATTGCCGCTGGCCTGCAGACGCTGCCTCGTGCCACGCACGACGGGCCCAGCCACCATGAGGTCCTGGTCGAGGCTGGGCACCTCGGCACCGTCCGGCTTTTCATCGAGAAGGAGCTGGCCCGCCACAACCGACACAGCCACTACTACTGGTCGGCCTATCGGGCTGAGCCAGCTGAAGAGCAACAGCACGGCTAGGCCAACTACCCCCGGGAAACCCGCTCGCAAGCACGCTTCCGCAATCCGGGTAGCGGTGGCGTACTCGGCCAGTGCATTGTTGATGCGAGGGGCGTTGTCCAGTGCTCCACAACTTCCGGTGGTGCCGCCGGATTTGACTCAAATGGAGTAGCAGCGTGTGAAGCTGGCTGCCGGCCCGGTAGCGGCACTATGTGCAGCATGCCAAAGAGTTAGTTGGGCTCAGCCCATCAGGCTTACTCGTTCATCCGACAGAGCTCAGGATGCCTGACGGCCGACCGCGATCACGCTCGGGCGTCCTTTAGTGTCGTCGATGCGTGGAAGGATGCCCGAAGCAATGCTCTGCCTAACCGCGGCTTTCAGCTCAGCAACATCCCAACGCCCCTGTTCGATGGCGCCCAGCGCATCGCCAGCGACTGCGAATCGCCCGCCACAGGCAGCGCAACGGTAAATGCGGCTGCCATGCAGGGGATCTTGTCGGTCGAGCCAGCGTCGCGCCAACGCGGTGCATAGCAAGCAAGGTACGGCTTCGGTTGTACTCACAGCCTAACCTTGGTCGATTGCCCAACCCGCCTGAATGCCGGCCCAGCGTGTTGCAACCGATTTTCGGCTAGGGCGCGCATTATGGAATGCATGCCTCATCGCCCTACTCGGGTGGCCAGCGCAAAAAATGCGAAGACCGCCGGCATGCACTTGGCCAGTACCCCAAAGGCGATCAACTCCCTAAATAATGGCACCCGCAGCAGCCATGGGACCCATAGTTCAGGGGTCAGCATTAGGGACAGCAAGACATAAGTGGTCAATCCTGAGGCATATGGGCGCATGACCGTGTCCTCGTAGTCGCAGTAGTGTCGACTTAAGTTTCAATTGAGAAACATCCCTTTGGAGGGTAGAACTGTTCGCAAGACAACAGAACCAACCGGCGCAGCCGGGGGGCAGCGCCCCCCTAATTAGAGGGATGTCCAGAATGAGGGATAGCGTCATGCTGACGGAAGCGCGCGGATGCGACTCACGCGCTTCCACTTTCCGCCCTCGCCAACCCTGGCCGAGGGCTTTTCTTTGGTCGAACGGCACCTGATACCCGCCCCCGTTCGCCGCGCGGAGACTGGCCGCATCCCACCTGGAGATTAGGCGACGGGGGGGGCGGTGCCGCCGGAGAGATTCAAGCGGCCCGGTCAACGTTGGCATCTTTGCCTACGACTCTTCGAATAATTTGGTCGGGCAAACAATGACTAGCAGCAGTACCACAAATGCACGGAACCGGGGCGGATGCGCACGCCTTCGTAACCTGGCACGCCCACGGGAGTTACAGGCTACCGCGTCGAGGTTCGCAGCGCCCCGCCCCGGCAGTATCAGCGCGGCGCAGTCCGCTCGATCCAGCCTGCAAACGTCGTCAGAAATTTGCCGAGAAAGCCCTTGGTCGATTCATTGGCGATCGCGCCCTGCTCGTCAAGCAGCTTGTCGACGCCGCTGATATACGCCTCAGGCTGCTGCAGCATCGGGACATTGAGGAACACCATCGACTGGCGCAGGTGCTGGTTGGCACCGAAGCCACCGATAGCGCCGGGCGAAGCGCTGATGACGGCGCCAGGCTTGCCGTCCCAAACGCTGCTGCCGTAGGGCCGCGAGCCCACGTCGATGGCGTTCTTCAGCGGCGCGGGCACGGAGCGGTTGTATTCCGGGGTCACGAACAACACGGCGTCGGCGCGGCGGACGCGGTCGCGGAACGTGGTCCAGGCCTGGGTAGGTTTGTCGTCCAGGTCCTGGTTGTACAACTGCAGCTCGCCGATCTCGACAATCTCCAGCCTGAGCTGCGGCGGCGCCAGCGCGATCAGCGCCTTGGCCAGCTTACGGTTGTATGACTCCTTGCGCAGGCTTCCCACCAGTACAACGACATCACGAGGATTGCTCATTGCGACTCCTTTGACTGTGCGAACGGAATGACGCGGACGGCGCACGCGACCAGGGTTGGCCTGGCCCTGTGCGCCGGTCCAGCCGCAACTCTACCCGAGTCGGCGCCGGCGTGTCCTGCGCAGGAATCGTCAGGCAGCGATGCCCAGCGACGCCAGCGGATGCTCCCCGGCGCGCCACGGGCTTTCGAAGAACGACAGCACCTTCTCTCGGCCGACATCATCAAGCCGGGCGTGTTGCCAGTGCGGCTTGTGATCCTTGTCGACGGCGAGCGCGCGGATACCCTCGACACCATCGCCCTTACGGAACACGTAGTACATCATGTCCAGTTCCATGCGCAGCTCGTCTTCGAGCGACATGCTGCGCGCACGGCGGATCTGCTCCAGCGTCACGCACAGCATCAGCGGCGAGCGGCTGCGCAGCATGGCGGCGGTTTGCGCGGCCCAGTCACCCGCGGCGTCGCTGACGGCGGCAAGGATGTCCGGCATGGTGTTGCCCGCGAACAGGCTGTCGATCTGCGCCGACAACCCGCCCAGCGTGCTTTGCGCCGGCACGCAGTCATCGCGGTGCGCAGCGGTAAAGCCTTCGATGTGCGCCAGCACGGCGTCGCCGCTGGCAAACTGCTGTGTGCGCAGCGAATCGACCAGTTCGGCCAGCCGGTTGCCCGGCAGATAGGCGTCGGCCAGCCCGGCGTAGAGCGCGTCGGCGGCATGGATCACGGTGCCGGTCAGCCCCAGGTACTCGCCGATGCGGCCCGGCGTGCGCGCCAGGAACCAGCCGCCGCCCACATCCGGGAACAGTCCGATATTGGTTTCCGGCATCGCCATCTTGGTGCGATCGGTGACCAGGCGCAGCCGCGCCCCTTGCGAGATACCCATGCCGCCGCCCATCACCACGCCGTCCATCAGTGCGATATAGGGCTTGGCGTAGCGGTGGATCAGAAAGTTCAGCGCGTATTCCTCGACAAAGAACTGATCGAGCAGCGGATCGCCTTCGTGCACAGCCTTGTGGAAATAGCGGATATCGCCACCGGCGCAGAAGGCCTTGCCGCCGGCACCGGCGACCACCACTGCCACCACCTCGGGCGCGGCGGCCCAGGTCTGCAGCGCCTGGGTGATGGCGCGGATCATGTCGAGCGACAGGGCGTTGAGCGCCTGCGGGCGGTTCAGCGTCAGGTATCCGATGCCACCGCGTACCTCTGTCGTGACGAATTCAGTCATGTCGTACTCCTCCAATGCAACTCGCGATTTTACGCCAGTCGCATTGGCAAGCGCACCCCTGCGGGCAGCTTGCGGCGCATGCGCCCTGCACCATCAGGCCAGCCGGAACGTCGCCACCAGCGAGGTCAGGCGCTGCGCCTGGTCTTCGAGCGCCGCCGCCGCCGCTGCCGCCTGCTCCACCAGCGCCGCATTCTGCTGCGTCATGCTGTCCATCTGCGACACTGCAACGTTGACCTGCTCGATGCCATTGGACTGCTCGTCCGAGGCAGCGCTGATATCGCCGATGATGGCGCTGACGCGCTGCACCGCATCGACGATGTCCTGCATCGCCCGGCCGGCGTCATCGACCAGCCCCGAGCCTTCACGCACATTGGCCACCGAGGCGCCGATCAGCGCGCGGATCTCCTTCGATGCGCCGGCGCAGCGCTGCGCCAGGTCGCGCACATCGCCGGCCACCACGGCAAACCCGCGGCCGTGCTCGCCGGCACGCGCGGCTTCCACTGCCGCATTCAGCGCCAGGATATTGGTCTGGAACGCAACCTTCTCGATCACGTCGATGATGTCGACGATCTTGCCCGAGCTGGCATCGATCGATTGCATGGTGTTGACCACGCGCAACACGGCCTCGCTGCCGCGCTCGGCCAGGGTCGCGGCATCCGTTGCCAGCCCGCGGGCCTCGCGCGCGCTGTCGGCATTCTGGCGCACGGTACTGGTCAGTTCCTCCATGCTCGAGGCGGTCTCTTCCAGCGAAGCCGCCTGCTGCTCGGTGCGCTGCGACAAGTCGGCGTTGCCGCTGGCGATCTGCTTGCTGGCCGAGGCGATCGCGTCCGCGCCGCCGCGCACGTCGCCCACCATGGCCACCAGGCTGGCCTGCATCCGGCCCAGCATGCCGAGCATGCGCGCGGTCTCGTTGCGCGCTGACTCGTCGGCCAGCACCTCGCCGCCGGAGGCTGCGACGCTCAGGTCGCCACCCGCGATCTTCTCGAAACGCCCGATCGCCGTATCCAGGGGCTGGACGATCGAACCGCGCAGGCGCCATGCCACCACGGTGCTGAAGGCCAGGCCCACGGCCAGCACACATGCCGACAGCGTGAACAGGTTGCGGTAGCGTTGCTGCGACGCCTCGTAGACCTGCTTCGCGCTGGCGACCTGCAGCTTGTTCAGTTCGGTATTGACGGCGGTGAAGGCGATGTCGAGCCGCGGGATGGTTTCGAGCACGGCCTTCATCATGCCATCGCGGTCGCCGGCGTGCAGCGCGGCGATCATGGGCGTGACGCCCTGCTTGAAGAGCGCATCGCGCTTGGCGGTGACATCCTCCACCGCCCTGGCTTCGTCAGCTGAGCGCGGCAAGGCGAGATAGGCCTGCCAGGCTCTCTCGGAATCGCGCGCAAAGCCTTCCGCGGTCGCGGTGCGCGCCTTGGCATCGGTGGGGTCCGTGGCGAAGGTCGCCTGGTCCAGCAGTACGCGCACCAGCAACTGGTTCGAACGCGCTTCGGCCAGGTTGACCGCGGCCGACAGGTGCTGCCCATAGATCTGGTGCGTCGCCTCGTTGCTGCGCGACATGCCGAACCAGCCCACTGCGCCGACAATCAACAACAACAAGTTCGTGACGATAGTGAGGAACCACAATCTGGCTCCGATGGTAGTGTTCTTGAACATGAAGGCTCCGGGGGAAAGGGGAATCGGGGAAATCGGGAGCGCGCGCCGCGCTGCCGCCCTGTTCAACTACGGCGCGCTGGCTGCGTCCTTTACCGGTATTCACCGCCTTCACACGCGTGACAGAATTGCGTGGCAGTACGGCAATCCACCATGTGGCGGATGCGCCGCGAAACCCCCGCGCGGCGCCGTTTGGAGGAACCCCTCGTAGCAATTCCATGCGGAATATGCAAACTGGCGAGATGAACACTGAATCGCTCGATCCCGGACTCGTGCTGCTGGCCTTTGCGCCAGTGTTCCTGCTGACCATTGGCGCCGAGGCCCGGTACTGGGCCCGCCGCGACCCGACCGCCTACAGCCTGCGCGACACCGTATCCAACGCGGCACTGGCGCTGATGCACCAGGCGTCGGATGCGTTCTTCCTCTGGCTGATGATCCGCACGGTCTACACGTGGTGCTACCAGCACGGGCTGCACGCCATGCCGGAGACCATGTGGTCATTCGCGCTGTTGTTGCTGCTGCAGGACTTTCTCTATTACTGGTTCCACCGCGCCAGCCATCGCGTGCGCTGGCTGTGGGCTTCGCACGTGACGCACCATTCGTCGGAAGGCATGAATTTCTCGACAGCGTTCCGGCAGAGCCTGACGTATCCGCTCTCAGGCATGTGGCTGTTCTGGATTCCGCTGGCGTGGATCGGCTTCACGCCGGACTGGGTGATCCTGGCAGTAGGCCTGAACCTGACCTTCCAGTTCTTCGTGCATACGCGGCTGGGGCAACGCAGGCCGCTGATCGAGTCGCTGCTGAATACGCCATCGGTTCATCGCGTCCACCATGCGAAGAACCCGCAGTACATCGACCGCAACTACGCCGGTGTGCTGACGATCTGGGACCGCCTGTTCGGCACCTTCGTCCCCGAGCATGAGGCACCGGTGTACGGCATCACGCGCCAGGTGCGCACCCATAACCCGCTGACGCTGACTTTCCACGAATGGCGCGACATGTTCACCGATGCCTGGCGCGACCGCGACCCGCGCTACCTGTGGAAGCCGCCCGAGTGGCGCAGCCCGCGCGCACCGGCGCTCGAAGTCGTGCCTGGCGCGCAATAGCCATCGCCTTCACAAGTTTCCGAAGGAACCAGACTGTTGATTTCTGCGCAGAAAATACGAAATTGACCCGCCGCCGGCACCGGCATTTACTTCCATCCGGTGCCCGTGCCGATGCAGCGCGTTGCTGCGCATCGTAGCGATCCTCGACAGGGGCAGGCAAAGCACGCGATGTGGAGATCGCGGCAATGGCGTGCGCATGGTCGAGATTCACCGCCGTAACGACGGACCCGCTCGCGGTGGCCGCCGCCGCTCATTTGCTGCCCTGCCCTGCCTATGCGCAGAAGGCCATCTCAGGCGATGGCATCGCACAGATCGACCTGCGGCAGCCTGCGTCGTTCAGCACCTATACCGTCACCGGAGACCCGGCCTCCACGGACGTGGCATTTATCGGCAGCGCCTTCGTTGCGGATACCGATGCGGTCACCGACGGCGGTTCCGCCAGGTCCTATGTGTTCCGTAATCGCGGCACGATCCGCACCAGTGGCACCAAGTGAGCGGGGGTCTTGCTCGGCTCCGCCGACGCGGGCAGCACGGTGGTCAATACCGGCCTGGTCGAAAGCGACAGCACTGGCGATGGCATCCGTATCCGCGGCATGGCGGGAGTAGTGCGAAACCAGGGCGGCGCCATCCACGGCGGCACCACCGGCGTGCTGCTGGAGCGCGGCGGCACGGTGACGAACCTGGCCGGCTCGGTGATTGGCGCCAGCAGCGGGCACGGCATCAGCGTCGTGAACGATGGCGGCAGCGTCGCCAATGCGGGTGCGATCTCGGGGGGGCTGATCGGCGTTCTGCTGGACAGCGGCGGCAACGTGGCCAATGGCTCGACGGACGGCGGCGCCACCGTCGCCACCGGTGCGGAGATCTCCGGCGGCACGTACGGGCTGTGGATCGGCGGCAGCGGCGGCAACGTGGTCAACTATGCAGGCAGCACGATAAGGGGTAACGGCAATGCAGGCGTCATGATAGCCGGCGCGTCCGGCACGGTCGACAACCGTGGCACCATCGACGGCCTGAAAGACGGCATCCGGCTGGAAAGCGGCGGCACGGTCATCAACCGCGGCATCGTGCGTGGCGGCACCACTGCCGGCATAGCGCTGGCCAACGGCGGCACGCAGGAACACCTGGGCGGCCAGATCGTGGCGCAGCGCGGCAGCGGCGTGCAGGCCGCCGGCGGCGCCATCATCGACAGCCACGCCACCATCGAGGGCGCGCCCAATGCGGTGCAAGCGCGCCAAGGGCAGCGTGCAGGGCTGGAGCATCGGCGCCTAAGGCACCTGGTACCAGAACGACGAGCACAAGCTCGGCGCTTATGTCGACACGTGGCTGCAGTACGGCTGGTTCGACAACAAGGTGGAAGGCGACGGCCTGCCGACGGTCGGCTATGGCGCCAACGGCTGGGCCATCTCCGGCGAGACCGGTTATGCGTTCCCGTTGCGTGGTGGATGGGTGGCGGAGCCGCAGGCCCAGCTCGTCTACGTGAAGTACGGCGCCGATGACGTCAGCGAGCCCAACGGCACGCGCATCACCGGCGCCGACTCCAGCGGCGCGGTCACGCGCGTGGGTGCGCCCCTGCACCGCACTTTCCTGCGTGTCGACGGCCGCAAGATACAGCCATACGCGACGCTGAACTGGTGGCACGCCGGCATCGACAGCAATATCTCGTTCAACCGCTTGCCGCTCGGCAGCCTGTACACGTCCAACCGCTTTGAGCTCAAGCTCGGCATCAACGCCGACATCGGCAAGCGCTGGAGCGGCTGGGCCAATGTGGCCGGCGCGTGGGGGGCACAAAGTTTCTATCAATACGCGCTGCGTGCCGGGGTGAAGTACGCATGGTAAGCAGGTGCCTCATTACCCCACCGCCAACAAAAAACCGCGCTCACGGGCGCGGTTTTTTGTTGGCACAGCCAGCGCTTATGCGCCTTCGCGCGAAGCGCGCTTGCGCTCGTGCTCCTTCAGGTGGCGCTTGCGCAGGCGGATGCTCTTGGGCGTGAGCTCGACCAGCTCGTCGTCGGCGATGAATTCCACCGCATACTCGAGCGACATCTGGATCGGCGGCACCAGGCGCACCGCTTCATCGGTACCCGAAGCGCGCACGTTGGTCAGCTGCTTGCCCTTGATCGGGTTGACCACCAGGTCGTTGTCGCGGCTGTGGATGCCGATGATCATGCCTTCGTACAGCGCATCGCCCGGCTTGACGAACATGCGGCCGCGGTCCTGCAGCTTCCACAGCGCGTAGGCCACGGCGTCGCCGTCGTCCTGCGAGATCAGCACGCCGTTGTGGCGCTCGCCCAGGCCGCCTTCGCGCACCGGTGCGTAGTCGTCGAAGATATGGCTGATCAGGCCGGTGCCGCGCGTCAGCGTCAGGAATTCGCCCTGGAAGCCGATCAGGCCGCGGGCCGGGATGCGGTATTCCAGACGCGTGCGGCCCTTGCCGTCCGAGGCCATGTCGAGCAGCTCGCCCTTGCGGCGGCCCAGCTCTTCCATCACGCCGCCCTGGTGGCTGTCTTCGACGTCCACGGTCAGCAGTTCGTACGGCTCGTTCTTGACGCCGTCGATTTCCTTGAACACCACGCGCGGACGCGACACGGCCAGCTCGTAGCCTTCGCGGCGCATGTTTTCCAGCAGGATGGTCAGGTGCAGTTCGCCGCGGCCAGACACTTCGAAGATGGTGTCGTCGCCGGTATCGGCCACGCGCAGCGCCACGTTGGACTTCAGTTCGCGGTCCAGGCGCTCGCGCAGCTGGCGGCTGGTCACGAACTTGCCTTCACGGCCGGCCAGCGGCGAGGTGTTGACGCAGAAATTCATGGTCAGCGTCGGCTCGTCCACCTTCAGCATCGGCAGCGCGTCCTGGGCGTCCGGCGCGCACACGGTGCAGCCGATACCCAGTTCTTCGATGCCGTTGATCAGCACGATGTCGCCGGCTTCGGCTTCCTGCACGATCTCGCGCTCCAGGCCCTGGAACTTCAGCACCTGGTTGATGCGGCCCTTGATCGGGTTGCCTTCCGGGCCGAACTTGACCACCACGTCCTGCAGCGGACGGGCGCGGCCACGCGAGATGCGGCCCACGCCGATCTTGCCGACGTAGCTGGAGTAGTCCAGCGAGATGATCTGCAGCTGCAGGGGGCCGTCCCGATCGTCGTCACGCACCGGCACCTTGTCCAGCACGGTTTCGAACAGCGGCTTCATGTCGCCGCCGCGCACGTCTTCGGTCAGGCCGGCAAAGCCGTTCAGGCCCGAGGCGTAGATCACCGGGAAGTCGAGCTGCTCGTCGGAGGCGCCCAGCTTGTCGAACAGGTCGAAGGTCTGGTTGATCACCCATTCCGGGCGCGCGCCCGGGCGGTCGATCTTGTTGACCACCACGATCGGCTTCAGGCCCAGCGCCAGCGCCTTGCGCGTGACGAAGCGGGTCTGGGGCATCGGGCCCTCGACTGCGTCGACCAGCAGCAGCACGCCGTCGACCATCGACAGCACGCGCTCCACTTCACCGCCGAAGTCGGCGTGGCCCGGGGTGTCGACGATATTGATATGGGTGCCGTTGTATTCGACGGCACAGTTCTTCGCGAGAATCGTGATCCCGCGTTCCTTTTCCAGGTCGTTCGAGTCCATCACCCGTTCGGCGACTTGCTGGTTGTCGCGGAAGGTGCCTGCCTGGCGCAGGAGCTGGTCGACCAGGGTGGTCTTGCCATGATCGACGTGGGCGATGATGGCGATATTTCGGATGGCGCGGGTCATTGCTGCGTCTCGCTTTGGAGAATCTGAGGTAACCCAACATTCTAGCATGTTGCAGCGCAAGACGCGTTGATCGGAACCGCCACTTACCGAATGAATATCATTGCGAAAAGTGGAATAACCAATTTCCGTTCTTGCGCATCATTAAACGTGAACATATATTTGTCACAGCAAAGATTGCAAAGGCAAAGATGTCACGGCTCCCTTCCACCGATCAGCCAGCCGAATCCACGGCCGGCCCGTTCGACCCCACCGAGTACCAGATGTGCGATAGCGTCGGCTACCTCATGCAACGCGCCAAGAACATGCTGGCGCATGGGGTCGAGCAGGAAGTGAGCAGTCTGGA
Source organism: Cupriavidus sp. GW823-FHT06D04 (assembly GCF_058795055.1). Taxonomy (NCBI): domain Bacteria; kingdom Pseudomonadati; phylum Pseudomonadota; class Betaproteobacteria; order Burkholderiales; family Burkholderiaceae; genus Cupriavidus; species Cupriavidus sp. GW823-FHT06D04. The sequence continues at coordinate 86,143 of NZ_JBXAHL010000009.1, forward strand.
CATCACACAGGCCCAAGCCAGTTGCCTGATGATGCTGGCCACCGGCCGCGCCGCGACCGTAACTGACCTGGGCCGCGAACTGAATACCGACATGGGCTCGGTCACGCGCCTGCTCAGCCGCATGGAAAAGCGCGGGCTGATCGAACGCCGGCGCCGCGACGCCGACCGCCGCGTGGTCGACCTGTCGGTCACGCCACAGGGCCAGGAACTGGTGGAACGGCTGCCCGCCATCTTCTGCAAGGTACTTGCCCACCACTTCCGCGGTTTTTCCGAGGATGAGATCCAACTGCTGCGCAGCATGCTGCGGCGGATCATCGATAACAACAGCGGGTAGCGGGCTGTACGCCGGCCTCCGGCACACCAGATCGTCCGATCAACCGGACACCGTATCAGCCCGTAGAAACCGTAAGGCTCCGGCAGCGGAGCAACACCATGAAACAAGCTCTCTCCCCCCAATCCCCCCGGCGCGCCACCCCACGCACGCTGGCGCGCCGTGCCAGCGTGCTTGCGCTGACTGCCATGGCCGCGGCGGTGCTGGCCGGTTGCGCGGCACTCGGCAATTCGCACAGCACCCAGACCGTGGCCGACCCGGCCACGATGGCAACCTCGCAGACCCTGCCCGACGAACACGGCCAATGGCCCTCGCAGGACTGGGTCGCGCAGTTCAAGGACCCCCAGCTGAGCGCCCTGGTCGATGAGGCGGTCAAGGACAACCCGAGCCTGCAGGCCGCGTTCGCCCGCGTGGAAGCTTCGCGCGCCATGGCCGATGCCACCCGCAGCGCGCTCTATCCGCACCTGGAGTTCGAAGGCAGCCTGCTCCGCCAGCGCATCTCCGAGAAAGACCTGTTCGAAGGCACCCCGCTGGCGGGATCGTGGCAGAACCAGTCGCGCCTGCAGGTGGGCCTGTCCTATGACTTCGATTTCTGGGGCAAGAACCGCGATGCGCTGGAAGCGGCGCTCTCCGACGACCGCGCCGCCGAGGCTGAAAGCCAGGCCTCGCGCCTGATCCTGGCCACCTCGATCGCCCGCAACTACGCCCGCCTGGCGGCGCTGTACGCCCAGCGCGACGTGGCCGAGCGCGCCATCGCCCAGCGCGGCGACCTGACCGAGCTGTCACGCCAGCGCCTGGCCGCCGGCCTCGACACCCAGGTCGAGACCACGCAGGCGCGCGGCACGGTGGCTGCTTCGCGCACCGACCTGCAGCGCGTGGACGAGGAAATCGCCCTGGCGCGCAACCAGCTTGCAGCGCTGCTGGGCAAGGGCCCGGACCGGGGGCTGCAGATCCAGCCGCCGGTGCTGCTGGCGCAGGCCACGCCGACGCTGCCCGACAACCTGACCATCGGCCTGCTGGGCCGCCGGCCGGACCTGGTGGCGGCACGCTGGCGCGTGGAGGCGGCGTCCAAGGACATCAATGTCGCCAAGAAGGAGTTCCTGCCTGACGTCAGCCTGACCGCCTTTGCCGGGCTTGCCGCGCTGGATCCGTCCAACCTGCTGATGAGCGTCAGCCGCACCTTCGGCATCGGCCCGACTATCCGCCTGCCGATCTTCGAAGGCGGCAAGCTGCGCGCCAACCTGAAGGGCAAGTACGCCGGCTACGACATCGCCGTGGCCAACTACAACCAGGCCCTGGTCGATGCGCTGCGCGAGACCGCCGACACCATGACCAGCATCCGCAGCGTCGACAAGCAGATCCAGACCCAGCGCGAAGCCCTGGACCTGGCCGAGCACGCCTATGCACTGGCCACCACCCGCTACAAGGCCGGCCTGGGCACGCAACTGACCGTGCTGAACGCCGAAAGCAACGTGCTGCAGCAGCGCCGCCTGGCGACCGACCTGCAGGCACGGCGGCTGGACCTGCAGATGGGCCTGATGAAGGCGCTCGGCGGGGGCTACCAGGAGCCTGTGGAAGGCCACGAGAGCGCCGGCCACGACCCGGCGCAGCAACAGCACAACACCCAGGCGGGCGCTCGCGGCTGATCCGCGCACCCGGTGATCGAACACAAGATTATTCAGAAGACATCATGAGCAACAACCAGCAAGCGGCCGGCCCCAACACCCCCCAGCACCCTGCCCAGCAAGCGCCGGCCAGCACCAACAACAACGGCAAGCGCAAGCGCATGCTGCTGTCGCTGACTGCGGCAATCGTGGTCGCCGGCATCGGCTATGGCGTTTACTGGGGCATGTACGCCCGCCACTTTGAAAACACCGACGACGCCTATGTCGCCGGCAACGTGGTCCAGGTCACGCCGCTGGTGGGCGGCACCGTGGTGTCGATCGCCGCCGACGACACGCAACTGGTCACCGCCGGCCAGCCGCTGATCCAGCTTGACCGCGCCGATTCGCAAGTGGCGCTGGAACAGGCCGAAGCCCAGCTGGCCCAGGCCGTGCGCGAAGTGCGCACGCTGTACGTCAACAACGGCTCGCTCGCCGCCAACGTGGCGCTGCGCGAAGCCGACGTGGCCAAGGCCCGCGACGACCTGCGCCGCCGCCAGGCCATCGCCGGCTCGGGCGCGGTCTCGAATGAAGAGATCTCGCACGCGCAGTCCGCGCTCAAGGGTGCGGAGTCGGCGCTGCTGGCCGCGCGCGAGCAACTGGCGTCGAACAAGGTGCTGACCGACCAAACCACGGTGGAGAAGCACCCCAACGTGCAGCGCGCCGCCGCCAACCTGCGCTCGGCCTACCTGTCGTTCGCGCGCTCGGCCATGCCGGCGCCGGTGACCGGCTATGTTGCCAAGCGCTCGGTTCAGGTCGGCCAGCGCGTGGCCGCCGGCGCGCCGCTGATGGCCGTGGTGCCGCTGGACCAGGTCTGGGTCGACGCCAACTTCAAGGAAGTGCAGATCACGCATATGCGCATCGGCCAGCCCGTGACGCTGGAAGCCGACGTGTACGGCTCCAAGGTGGAATACCAGGGCAAGGTCGCCGGCTTCTCGGCCGGCACCGGCTCGGCTTTCTCGCTGCTGCCGGCGCAGAACGCCACCGGCAACTGGATCAAGGTGGTGCAGCGCCTGCCGGTGCGCATCGCGCTTGACCCGCAGCAGCTCAAGGACCACCCGCTGCGCGTGGGCCTGTCGATGACAGTCAAGGTCGACGTGCGCCGCGAGGAAGGCGCCGCCATGGCCGCCGCCGCGCCGGCCAAGCCGATGCAGACCGATGTCTATGAAAAGGTAGCGCAGGACGCCGACCAGCTGATCGCGCACATCATCGCCGCCAACAACGGCGGCCGCAGCACCGGCCTGCCCTCGGCCAGCGCCGCCAACGCCAAGCCCGCCAACACCTGATCATGGCCAACTCCCCCACCGCCGCGCAGTCCGACGGCAGCCAGGCGCCGGCGCGGCCGGTCCCGCCACTGGCGTCGCAGCAGCCGCGGCCGCTGACCGGCGGCAAGCTGGTGGTCGGCACCATCGCGCTGTCGCTGGCCACGTTCATGAACGTGCTGGACTCGTCGATCGCCAACGTGTCGATCCCGGCGATTTCAGGCGACCTGGGCGTCGCGCCCAACCAGGGCACATGGGTCATCACCTCGTTCGCGGTGGCCAATGCGATCTCGGTGCCGCTGACCGGCTGGCTGACCACGCGCTTCGGCGCGGTGCGGCTGTTCATCACCTCGATCCTGCTGTTCGTGCTGGCATCGTGGCTGTGCGGCGTCGCGCCCAACCTCGAGACGCTGCTGGCCGCACGGGTCCTGCAGGGCGCGGTGGCCGGGCCGATGATCCCGCTGTCGCAGTCGCTGCTGCTGTCGAGCTATCCGCCGCAGAAGAGCACCATGGCGCTGGCACTGTGGGGCATGACCACGCTGGTGGCGCCGATCATGGGGCCGCTGCTGGGCGGCTGGATCTCCGACAACATGACCTGGCCGTGGATCTTCTACATCAACGTGCCGGTGGGCATCATCACGGCCTATGTCACCTGGGCCATCTACAAGGACCGCGAGACCCCGACCAAGGTACTGCCGATCGACCGCATCGGCCTGGCGCTGCTGGTGATCTGGGTCGGCTCGATGCAGCTGATGCTCGACAAGGGCAAGGAGCTGGACTGGTTCCACTCGACCGAGATCGTGGTGCTGACGCTGGTGGCAATTGTCGGCTTCCTCTTCTTCCTGGCATGGGAAACCTATGAGAAGCACCCCGTCGTCGACATCAGCCTGTTCAAGGGCCGCAACTTCAGCTCCGGCGTGGTGGCGATCTCGGTGGCGTACGGGCTGTTCTTCGGCAACCTGGTGATCCTGCCGCTGTGGCTGCAGACCATCGTCGGCTATACCGCGACGGATGCGGGCATCGTGATGGCGCCGGTCGGGATCTTCGCGATCCTGCTGTCACCGGTGATCGGGCGCAACCTGCCGAAGATGGACGCGCGCTGGGTCGCCACCGCGGCCTTCATCACCTTCGGCATCGTCAGCCTGATGCGCTCGGGCTTCACCACGCAGGTGGATACCTGGACGCTGATGGTGCCCACGCTGATCCAGGGCGCGGCGATGGCGATGTTCTTCATCCCGCTGACGTCGATCATCCTGTCGGGCCAGCCGCCCGAGAAGATCCCGGCGGCCTCGGGCCTGTCGAACTTCGTGCGGATCACCTTCGGCGGCATCGGCGCCTCGATCTCGACCACCGTATGGGAAAACCGCTCGGCCCTGCACCACGCGCAGCTGGTGGAACAGGTCAACCCGTACAACTCGGCCTACCACGACCAGCTCAGCCACCTGATGCAGATGGGCATGAGCCAGGCCCAGGCAATGGGCGTGATCGAGCGCAACATCTCCCAGCAGGCTGCCATGCTCGGCGCCAACGATATCTTCTGGATCTCGGGGATGCTGTTCTTCGTGCTGATCGGCTTTGTCTGGCTGACGCGGCCGGCCAAGGGCGGTGGCGGGTCGGCTGATGCGATGGCGGCGCACTGACCCGACCTCTCCGGTTTTCAAGACTTGGCCCCTGATCGGGGCCATTTTTTTTGCTTCGCCGCCGGGTTGCTGCGCCGGGAATGCCCCCCTTGTGTTCCTGTCTTCGTGCTTCTATTATTTGTAAACCGAATTACGGAACCTACGTTCCGAAAACCGGAACCAAACAGGTAATAGAGATACGGAGCGTGGAGTGGCGGAGTGAGCATTCTTGAAGGCGTGGAAAGCGTGCTGGACCTGTTCGGGCATCACCGGCACGAGATCACTTTCAACGATGTCCTGGACGAACTGGGCCTTGCCAAGAGTTCGGCCTCGCGCCTGCTCGCCCAGATGGTGCGCTATCGCCTGCTGGAACTGCAGCCGTCCACGCGGCGCTACCGCCCTGGCGCGCTGCTGATCCGCGCAGCGCAGGCCGCTGCACAGGCGCATCCCTTCGACGAGCAATGCCGCGAGATCCTGGCCACTCTGTCCGAAGCCACCGGCTTCACCGCCTATCTGTCGATGCTGGACGGCACCGACACCGTCGTGCTGCAACGCCTGAACGGCAGCAACCCGGTGCAGGTGCTGTCGCCGCCCGGCGCACGCCGGCCGGCATTCACCACGGCGATGGGCCGGGTGCTGCTGTCGCGCCTGCCCGAGCCTGAATTCAGCGCGCGCTATGGCGCCGCCGGCGCCCGCAAGCTGCCGGATGCACCCGCCGGCTGTCCTGCCACGGTTGCCGAGCTGCGCGAACGCGTGGCGACGGCCGGCGCCGAGCGCAGCGCCATCGCCGTGAACGAAGGCATGCCGGGCATCGGCGCCGTGGCCACCACGCTGGCAGACCCGCTCTCAGGCGACGTGCGCGGACTGTGCCTGTCTTTCACCGCGATGCAGGTCAGCCAGGCCCAGGCCCAGGCGCTGCGCGCGACGCTGGTGCAGGCCGTGGCACCCGTGGGACAGCGCATCGGCGACCCACTGTGGCTCGACGCCGCCTCACTTATCTAGACTTTGCCGCAACGACCCATGGAACTCCTGTTACTCAGCAACTCCAGCAGCGACGCCGGCTACCTGGTCCACGCCCAGGAAGCGATCCGCGACCTGGCCGCCAGCCGCAAGACTGCCTGCTTTATCCCGTTCGCCGGCGTCACGCGCGACTGGGACACCTACGAGACGCTGGTCCGCGACGCCTTCGCGCCGGTCGGCATCGCGGTGCAATCACTACACCGTCTGGCCGAGCCGGCGGCAGCCGTGCGCACCATCGAGGCGGCCGAACTGATCGTCGTTGGCGGCGGCAACACGTTCCGCTTGCTGCAGTGCCTGCGCGAGCGCGGCTTGCTGGCGCCGATCTCGGCGCAGGTACGATCCGGTGCGGCGCGCTATATCGGCTGGAGCGCGGGCGCCAACCTGGCCTGCCCGACCATTCGCACCACCAACGACATGCCGGTGGCTGATCCAGGCGGCCTGGACGCCCTGGCGCTAGTCCCCTTCCAGATCAACCCGCACTACTTCAATCTGGTCGTGCCCGGCTTCCGCGGCGAAACGCGCGACCAGCGCCTGGCCGAATTCACCGTGCTGCAGCCCGACATGCCGGTGCTGGGCCTGCCCGAAGGCAACTGGGTACGGGTCTCGGACGATCGCTTCGAAATGGGCGGCACCCATGCCGCGCGATGGTTCAGGGGCGCGGAGATTGCCGACGTGCAGCCCGGCGCGCTTTCACTGCCGCGCTGAATTTGCTGGCCTGAGCCCAAGCGTACGGAACCCCTCCCCAGCCCCAGGAAGTCAAGCAAGATGTCTATCAAGCAGGTTATTGAATCGATCGAGCTGCTGTCGGCAGCGAATGTCGACGGCGCAGCTGTCGCCTCACTGCTGCGCTCGCGCGGCCTGGACGATGTCACCGTCACGCGCGTGGAAAAGAACGGCCTCTACACCGATTTCCTCGCCTGCACGGTACCCGGACAGAACCCGGATGCACCCGCGCTTGGCGTAGTGGGCCGGCTGGGCGGCGTCGGCGCGCGCCCGGCCGTGACGGGCCTGGTATCCGATGCCGACGGCGCCATCGTGGCCGTCGCCAGCGCCCTGAAGCTGGCCGACATGGCCGCCACCGGCGACGTGCTGGCCGGGCCGGTGCGCATCCACACCCATATCTGCCCGCACGCCGCCACGCGGCCGCACCATCCGGTGCCGATGATGAAATCGCCCTTTGCGATGCGCACGATGATGTCGCATGAGGTGCACCAGCGGATGGCGGCGATCCTGTCGGTCGACACCACGCGCGGCAACCGCTTCGTCAACCGCCGCGGCGTGGCGCTGACACCCGTGGCCAAGGAAGGCTGGCTGCTGCGCCTGCCGGAACGGATGCTGGACCTGATGGGATGGGTCAGCGGCGAACTGCCGATGGTGTTGCCGTTGACCACCCAGGACATCACGCCGTATGAAAACGGCCTGTGGCATGTCAACTCGATCATGCAGCCGGCCATCGTGACCCCTGCCCCGGTCGTGGGCGTGGCGCTGACCGCGCAGACCACTGTGCCAGGCTGCGCGACCGGCGTCACCAACGCCTTCGACATCGACGTGGCGACGCGCTTCTGCATCGAGGTGGCGAAGCAGTTCGGCCAGGGCCAATGCGACTTCTACGACGCGGCCGAGTGGGCCGAGCTGCAGCGCCGCTATGGCTCGCTGGCCCATCTGCAGACCGTGGGCACCGAGGCATGAACACGCCTGCCGCACGCCAGCCACGCGTGGCCTTCGTCACCATCGGGCAGGCGCCCAGGACAGATGTGGTCCCGCAGATGATTGCCGACCTGGGCCTGCCGGCCACGGTGGAAGAGTTCGGCATCCTGGACGCGCTGGGCCCGCAGGACATTGCCGCGCTGGCGCCCGCGCCCGGCGAGTACCGCTTTGCCAGCCGGCTGCGTGACGGCACGCAGGCGGTGATGGGCAAGCCGGTGGCCGAGGCGATGCTGGCCCGGCTGATGACCTCGCTGGACGACGGCCGCTTCGACGCCCTGGTGCCACTGTGCACCGGCACCGCCCTGCCGCCGATGCAGACCCTGGTCATCGAACCGCAGCAGGTGGTGGACCACCTGACCGTGGCGCTGGCGCAGGGCTGCAAGCGGCTCGGCATCGTGTTGCCGCTGGAAGCCCAGGTGAGCGGCTTCCACCTGATCCAGCCGGTGTCCTGCGAACTGCGCGTCACGCATGCCTCGCCTTATACGGACACAAGCACCGGCCGCTTCGCGCAGGCGGGCGAGACACTGCGCGGCTGCGACCTGGTGGTGATGCACTGCATGGGCTACACCGAAGCCATGCGGGCTGAGGTGGCGCGCCATGCCGGCGCCCCGGTGCTGCTCTCCAACCGCATGGTGGCAAGGCTGCTGGGGCAGGTACTGGCGGGTGCCGCGGCCTGAATCAGGGCAGGAAGCGAACGCATTTTCGGGTAAGGGCGAGCCCGCTGACAAATTGCCCATGACACTGCTGGAGTGGAAGTAACAATGGAAAAGGTGGCGAAGTGGATGGGGCCGCTGGTGCGCGGCATGATGTGGATGAGCGTGGGCGCGGCGGTGATCCCGGGCGCGCAGGCGCAGGAGTGGAAGCCGGTCAAGCCGGTGCGCCTGCTGGTGGGTTTTGCGCCCGGCGGTTCGGCAGATCTGCTGGCGCGCCTGGTGCAGGCCCCGCTGTCGGAAAGCCTGGGGGTGCCGGTGGTGGTCGAGAACGTGCCGGGTGCGGGTGGCAATATCGCCGCCGACAAGCTGGCCAAGGCCCCGGCCGACGGCTACACCATTGGCATGGGCGCCGCCGGCGCGATGGCGGTGACCCACCTGCTCAACCCCAAGGGCACGCCATACAAGGCGGATGATTTCACGCCCATCGCCATGCTGGCCACCCAGCCGAATGTCGTGATCATCAATCCGGCCCTGCCGGTCAAGACCATGGCGGACTTCGTCGCCTACGTCAAAAAGACGCCGCAGGTCACTTACGGCACAGCCGGCGTCGGAACGTCGAATCACCTGATTGCCGAAACCATGCTGCACCGCCTTGGCATCGACATGGTCCATGCGCCGTACAAGGGTGCCACCCCGGTGATCACCGACCTGATGGGCGGGCATATCGCCATGACGGTCGACAACATCACCACCGCGGCGACGCTGGCCAAGACCGGCAAGGTCAAGGCGCTGGCGGTCACCGGCAGCAAGCGCTCGCCCTTGTTGCCGGAGGTGCCGACGCTTGCCGAGAGCGGCCTGAAGGACTTCAACATGCCCACCTGGCAAGGCATCTTCGGGCCGAAGGACCTGCCGAAGGCGATCGTGGTCCGCTACAACCAGGCGCTGCTCAAGGCCCTGGCGAACCCGGAAGTCAGGAAGAAAATGGCTGAATTCGGCTCCGAGCCCGTGGGCGATACACCGGAGCATTTCGCCGGCTTCCTCACCCAGGATCGCAAGCTGTGGGCCGATGTCATCAAGACGGCCAGGATCACGCTAGAGTAATTGCTGACGGGGCTGCCGCTTACGCCCCTCACGCAATTTACAGCTTGACCAGCCGCTCCGGCCGCAACGCGCCTTCGCGCATGCGCGCCACGCCCAGCAGCCGGGCCGGCTCGCCGGCATAGACGCGCGCCAGCGCATCCTCGGCCAGCCCGGTGCCGGCCGGCAGGTCGCGCTGGGCAATGCGCTGGCCCTGCAGGAAGCGCGCTGCAGCGGCCTCGTCCAGATGCACCGGCGCACACTTCTGCAGCAAGGCGTCCACAGGTGCCAGCATGGTCGGGCGCTGCGCGTCGTCGTGCTGTTCGATCTGTTCCAGCGTCACCGCGCCGTCCAGCGTCAGGTCGCCCACGGCGATGCGGCGCAGTCCGGTCAGGTGCGCGCCACAGCCCAGCGCTTCGCCGATGTCCTCGGCCAGCGTGCGGATATAGGTGCCCTTGCTGCACGTCACCCGCATCGTGAACGACGGGGCATTGGGCAAGGCGCAGTCCAGCAGCGCAATCGAACGGATGGTGACGCGGCGCGCCGCGCGCTCCACGGTCTGGCCGGCGCGCGCGTATTCATACAGCGGGCGGCCGTCCTTCTTCAGCGCCGAATGCATCGGCGGCACCTGTTCGATCTCGCCGAGGAAGCTTGCCAGCGCCTGCTCCACCGCGGCGCGGTCGCAGGTGACCTCGCGCACGTCGAGCAGTTCGCCTTCGGCGTCGCCCGTGCTCGAGCGCGCGCCCAGCCGCACTACGGCGTCATAGGTCTTGTCCGCTTCCAGCAGGTCTTGCGAAAACTTGGTGGCCTCGCCGAAGCACAGCGGCAGCAGCCCCGTGGCAAGCGGGTCCAGCGTGCCGGTATGGCCTGCCTTGGCCGCGCGCAAGAGGCGCTTGGCGCGCACCAGCGCGTCGTTGGACGACAGGCCCAGCGGCTTGTCGAGCAGCAGCACACCATGGACCTCGCGGCGCGGCAGGCGCGGCGGACGGTTGGCGTTGGAATCGGTCATCGGGAGAAAGCGGGAGGCGGGACGGCGATGCGGCGCGGATGGCGGCAATGTAAATCGTGCGGCCGCGAAACCCATGCCAGGGAGGCATGGGCGCCGGCTTCAGTCGTCTTTCGAACGCGTGGCGTTCGCTTCGTTGATCAGCTTGGACATCTCGATCGCATGTTCGACCGAGGTATCGTGGAAGAAGCGCAGCGTCGGCACGGTATGGATGTGCAGGCGCTTGTACAGCAGCGAGTGCAGGTAGCCGGCCTTTTCGTTCAGGATGGCTTCCGCCTCTGCGGCTTCTGCGCCCAGCACGGTGAAGTACACCTTGGCGTGCGCATAGTCAGGCGTCAGCGCGACCGACTGCAGCGTGACCAGGCCGAGGCGCGGGTCGCGCAGTTCGCGCTGGATCATCTCGGCCAGGTCCTTCTGGATCTGGTCGGAGATGCGGAGATTGCGGGAGGAGATGCTGCCTTTCTTGGCCATTCAATACTGTCTAGTCGAGATGACAACGGCAGGCCGAAGCCTGCCGTTGCTTGCGACGCCTTACAGCGTACGCGCCACCTCTGTGATTTCGTACACCTCGAGCTGGTCGCCTTCCTGAACATCATTGAAGTTCTTGATCGACAGACCGCACTCAAAGCCTTGCTTGACTTCCTTGACGTCGTCCTTGAAGCGCTTGAGCGAATCCAGCTCGCCGTCGTGGATGACCACGTTGTTGCGCAGCACGCGCACCAGCGAGTTGCGCTTGACCAGGCCGTCGGTAACCATACAGCCGGCCACCGCACCGATCTTCGGCACGCGGAACACCTGGCGCACCTCGACCTGGCCGATGGTGGTCTCGCGCTTCTCCGGCGCCAGCATGCCCGACATCGCCGCCTTGATCTCGTCTACCGCATCGTAAATGATGTTGTAGTAGCGGATATCGATGCCGTTGTGCTCGGCCAGCTTGCGCGCACCAGCGTCGGCACGCACGTTGAAGCCGATGATGACCGCCTTCGAAGCCGTCGCCAGGTTGACGTCGGACTCGGAGATGCCACCCACGCCGCCATGCACGATCTGCACGCGCACTTCGGCGGTCGACAGCTTCTGCAGCGACTGCACCAGCGCTTCCTGCGAACCCTGCACGTCGGCCTTGACGATCAACGGCAGCGTCTGCACTTCGCCTTCGGCCATCTGCTCGAGCATGTTCTCCAGCTTGGCGGCCTGTTGCTTGGCCAGCTTCACGTCGCGGAACTTGCCCTGGCGGAACAGCGCGATTTCACGTGCCTTGCGCTCGTCCGGCAGCACCAGCACTTCTTCACCGGCGGCAGGCACTTCCGACAGACCCTGGATTTCCACCGGGATCGACGGGCCGGCTTCCTTGGTCGGCTTGCCGTTCTCGTCCAGCATGGCACGCACGCGGCCGTAGGCGCTGCCAGCCAGGACCACATCGCCACGCTTGAGCGTGCCGCTGCTGACCAGGATGGTTGCGATCGGGCCCTTGCCCTTGTCGAGCTGGGCTTCCACCACCAGGCCCTTGGCCGGGGCATCCACCGGCGCCGTCAGTTCCAGCACTTCGGCTTGCAGGAGCACTTGCTCGAGCAGGTCTTCCACACCGGTACCCATCTTGGCGGAAACCGGCACGAACGGCGAATCGCCGCCGTATTCTTCCGGCACCACCTGCTCGGCCACCAGTTCCTGCTTGACGCGGTCCGGGTTGGCATCGGGCTTGTCGATCTTGTTGATCGCCACGACGATCGGCACACCGGCAGCCTTGGCATGCGCGATGGCTTCCTTGGTCTGCGGCATCACGCCGTCGTCGGCGGCCACCACCAGGATCACGATATCGGTCGCCTTGGCACCGCGGGCACGCATGGCCGTGAAGGCCTCGTGACCCGGGGTATCCAGGAACGTAATCACGCCGCGGTCGGTTTCCACATGGTAGGCACCGATGTGCTGCGTAATCCCGCCGGCTTCGCCCGCTGCCACCTTGGTGCGGCGGATGTAGTCCAGCAGCGAGGTCTTGCCGTGGTCGACGTGACCCATCACGGTCACCACCGGCGGACGCGGCAGCAACTCGGCGTCGGTGTGTTCCTCACCACCCACCACCAGCAGCGCTTCCGGATCGTCCAGCTTGGCGGCATACGCCTTGTGGCCCATTTCTTCCACCACGATCATGGCGGTTTCCTGGTCCAGCACCTGGTTGATGGTCACCATCTGGCCGAGCTTCATCATCTGCTTGATGACCTCGGACGCCTTGACGGCCATCTTGTGCGCCAGGTCGGCCACGGAGACGGTTTCCGGCACGTGCACTTCACGCACGACCGGCTCGGTCGGCGCCTGGAAGCTGCTGCGGCTGTCGTCATGCTGCTGCTGCCTGCCGCCGCGGCCACGCGGGCCACCGCGCCAGCCGCCCACGCCACCCGACGTATCGCCACGGGTCTTCAGGCCGCTGCCCTTCTTGCGGCTGCTGTCGTCCTGCCAGCCCGCCTTTACGACCTTGCCCTTCTTGTCGGCGGTTGCCGTGGTCGTGGTCGTGGTGACCGGCTTCTTTTCGTCCTTCTTCGCTTCCGTGGTCGCACCGGCCGGCTTCACCGGCTTGTGCAGCGTACCGGTCTGCTCGGCCTTCTTCTCTTCAGCCTTGCGCTCGGACGGCGCCTTCAGCACGCGCGGCGGGGCGTTCAGCATCTGCTGGATCGCGCGGGCCTCGGCTTCGGCAGCCTCGCGGCGCTTGCGCGCAGCGACTTCCTGCTCGGCGCGGGCCTTGTCGGCAGCAGCCTTGGCCTCGTCGGCAGCCTTCTGCGCCTCGGCGCGTTCGGCGGTTACGCGTGCCTTCTCGTCCTCTGCCTTCTTGCGCGAGGAATCCTCGTTGGCCTCGGTCACGGCGCGCGATGCGGCAGCCTCTTCCTCCGCCTTGCGGGCGGCGAGTTCGGCCTGGCGGCGCTGTTCAGCCTCCAGCGCTTCCTGGCGGGCGCGGCGCTCGGCTTCTTCACGCTCGGCTGCCTCGCGGGCGGCCTTGGCTTCAGCTTCCTGGCGCGCCAGCAGTTCAGCCTGTTGGCGTTCATCCTCGTCGCGGCGTGCTTCCTCGACAGCATCGGCGACAGGCGCCTGGGCTTCGGCCCCGTCGGCCTGGGTATCGGGCGCAGCTTCGTCGCGCTTGATCAGCACGCGCTTCTTGCGCACTTCCACCTGGACCGTGCGGGTCTTGCCGGTGCCATCCGACTGGCGGATCTCGGAGGTTTCGCGCTTGGTCAGTGTGATCTTCTTGCGGGAGCTGTCGTCGGCCTGGCCGTGCGAACGCTTCAGATAGTCCAGCAGCCTGGTCTTATCCGATTCCGTGATGATGTCTTCTGGCGTCGCTTTGCCCACCCCAGCCGCCTGCAATTGTTCCAGCAGGGCAGCTGCGCTGCGACTCAGTTCTGCGGCCAGTTGGGCAACTGTTGTGCTTGCCATTCAAACCCTTTCAATGCTTGGTTTCTACGTCGGGACAAATCGTTGCGGAAAGCGCGCCCGGGCCAAGTGTAGGCCGGCCCGGGCGTGTCCCTCAGTTGAACCAATGTTCCCGTGCTTTCATGATCAGCGACTTGGCTTCTTCCTCGCTGACACCGGTCATCTCGACCAGCTCGTCCACGGCCAGTTCGGCCAGGTCGTCACGCGTATGGATATCGCCTTCGGCCAGCTTGCCGATCAATTCCGGGTTGAGGCCGTCGAGCGAGCGCAGGTCCTGCGACACCTCTTCCACCTTTTCTTCCCGGGCCAGTTCCATCGTCAGGAGCGCATCACGCGCGCGATTGCGCAGCTCGTTGACGGTGTCTTCGTCAAAGGCCTCGATCTCCATCATTTCACTGATGGGGACATAAGCCACTTCTTCCAGCGTGGAGAAGCCTTCCTCGATCAGGATGTCGGCAACTTCCTCGTCCACGTCCAACTTGGCCATGAACAGCTTGCGCACGACATCGCTCTCTTCGGCCTGCTTCTGCGCCGATTCTTCCTGCGTCATGATGTTGATCTGCCAGCCGGTCAGCTCGGACGCCAGGCGCACGTTCTGACCACTGCGGCCGATGGCGACGGCGAGGTTTTCCTCGTCGACCACCACGTCCATGCTGTGCTTCTCTTCATCCACCACGATCGACTGCACCTGCGCCGGCGCCAGCGCGCCGATCACAAATTGCGCCGGGTCTTCCGACCACAGCACGATGTCCACGGCCTCGCCGCCGATCTCGTTACGCACCGCGGTGACGCGCGTGCCACGCACGCCCACGCAGGTGCCGATCGGGTCGATGCGCTTGTCATGCGCGACCACGGCGATCTTGGCGCGCACGCCCGGATCACGGGCAGCCGCCTTGATCTCCAGCAGGCCCTCTTCCATTTCCGGCACTTCGTTCTCGAAGAGCTTGATCAGGAACTCGGGCGCGGTGCGCGACAGTTCAATCTGCGGGCCGCGCGCGGCGCGGTCCACATTCAGGATATACGCACGCACGCGGTCACCGGTGCGCAGGTTTTCCTTGGGGATGATCTGGTCGCGGGCCAGCAGCGCTTCCACGCGGCCGGACTCGACGATCAGGCCCTTCTTGTCGGCGCGCTTGACCGTGCCGGTCATGATCTTCTCGCCGCGATCCAGGTAGTCGTTCAGGATCTGCTCGCGCTCGGCGTCGCGGATGCGCTGCAGGATTACCTGCTTGGCAGCCTGAGCACCGATGCGGCCGAACTCGACCGACTCGATCTGCTGCTCGATAAAATCACCCAGCTCGATGCTGGGGGTTTCATCGCGGGCTTCGAACAGCAGGATCTGCTTGTCCGGCTCTTGCAGGCCCAGCTCGTCGGGAACGACCAGCCAGCGGCGGAAGGTTTCATGCTCGCCCGACTCGCGATCGATCGCGACACGGATATCCACGTCTTCCTCGAAACGCTTCTTGGTGGCCGAGGCGAGCGCCGCCTCCAGGGCACCGAATACCACATCCTTGTCGACGTTCTTCTCACGCGCAAGCGCATCGACGAGCAACAGAACTTCGCGGCTCATTGCTTGTTCCCTTTTCTTTGATTTCCTTTGAAGTCGATCACCGGCACCAGGCGTGCCTTGTCGACATCGGATACGGCAAATTCCAGCAGCGCCGGGCCATCTTTGCCCTCGAACTCCAGGCCAATCTTCTCCTCGCCCGCCGCGCCGGTGGGCTCGCGCAGGATGCCTGTGAAGTTCTTCTGTCCGTTGACGGGCAGGCGCAGCGTCACGCGCACCTCCTCGCCGGCAAAGCGAACGTAGTCGGCCAGCTTCTTCAGCGGCCGGTCCAGTCCGGGCGACGAAACCTCGAGGCGTTCATAGTCGACGTTCTCGACTGTGAACACGTGGGTGAGCTGGCGGCTCACCTTTTCACAATCCTCGATGGCAATGCCGGTTTCAGGCTGATCGATATAGACACGCAGCAATCCGGCCGGGGCACGCTCGAGCTCGACCAGCTCATATCCCATGCCGCTTAGGGTGGTTTCGATCAAATCTGCCAGATGCACTGTTATCCCGAGTAATGGCCATCAACACCGTGGCAGGCAAACCCGCCGGTGCCGTCCGGGACGACCCTGCTGCAGCCCTGCCTGTCCGCCATCCCCCCGCTCCAGCGGAGAGAACCGAAAAACGGGCGAACCAAAAAAAAATGGGCGCAATGCCCATCATTCGCCCATCCTCGACGAGGATGGCTTTTTGAATAGACTTGAATTATACGCGGATTATGTCGAAAAGGCAAAAGCCAGACATTTCCGCGCACTGAACCCGGCGCCGGCGGGCATTCAGCCCGCCATGCGCCGCAATCAGCGCTTATCGGTTGCCGCCGCGGTTGCCACCACGGTTGCCGCCGCCACCGCCACTGCCTCCGCGCGGGGAACGGTTACCGCCCGGTTTCGACGCCTTCGGCATCACATTGCCGTTGGCTTCGCCACCGCCACGACGCGGCTTGCCCTGACCCTGGCCGCCCAGACCGCCCTGGCCACCCTGACCGCGCATGCCACCCATGCCGCCCATGCCGGCGCCACCGCGCCCCTGGCGTGCGCCAGTGCCGCGCCCGCCACCCAGGTTGGCCGCGTGCGAGGTCAGCAACGTGGGCCCGTGGCTGATATAGCCCATCGAGGTCTTCATCGGATCCGGCTGGCTGCTGCGGCCGCCGCCACCGCCCCGGGCACCGCCCTGGTCGAAGCGCGGCAGGCCATCCATACCCGTGGGCATCGGCATGCCGGCAATCGCGGCTTCGGTGCGCTGCTTGCGCCCGCCCACCTTGGTAGCGCCCTTGGGGGCCTGCTCGCCCTTGCCGGGCACCTTCAGGCCGACACCGGCCATCAGCGCCTTGACGTCATTGGGCTCGACTTCCTGCCAGCGGCCGCGCTTGAGGCCGCGCGGCAGCAGGAACTGGCCGTAGCGGGTGCGGATCAGGCGCGACACGGTCAGCCCGACCGCCTCGAACATGCGGCGCACTTCACGGTTGCGGCCCTCGGTCAGGGCCACGTGGTACCACTGGTTGACACCTTCGCCACCGCCGTCGGCAATGCGCAGGAAGTTGGCTTCGCCGTCATCGAGCTTGATGCCGTGCAGCAGGCGCTGACGGTCGGCCTCGGCCAGCTCGCCCAGCGTGCGCACCGCGTACTCGCGCTCCACGCCGTAGCGCGGGTGCATGAAGCGGTTGGCAATGTCACCCGACGTGGTGAAGATCAGCAGACCTTCGGTATTGAAGTCCAGGCGGCCCACCGCGACCCACTTGCCGCTCTTGATGCGCGGCAGGCTGTCGAACACGGTCGGACGGCCTTCCGGATCGGACTGGCTGACGATCTCGCCGGCGGGCTTGTGGTACAGCAGCACGCGCGGCGGCTTGGTCGACACCTTGCGGTGGATCAGCTTGCCGTTCACGCGGACCTGGTCCGCCGGCAGGATGCGCTGGCCGATATGGGCCGGCAGGCCGTTGACCGAAACGCGGCCCTGCAGGATCAGTTCTTCCATCTCGCGGCGCGAGCCCAGCCCGCCCTCGGCCAGCACCTTGTGCAGCTTGGGCGCGTCGTCGTCAGCCGACAGCTCGCGCACCGGCTTGGCCTTGGTGCGCGGGATGACGGTGTCTTCAGTGTCGTACTGCTCGGAGATCACGAAGCGGAACAGGTCTTCGCTGCTCGCCGCGGTCTTGTCCCCGCCGCCCTGGCCCTTGCGGGGCGCCTGCGGCTTGCCGCCATCCTTGCGGCGGCCCTGCTGCCGCGCGCCGGCGCCCTGCGCCTCGCCCGGCGCCGCCGCCTTGCCTGAGCGCTGGACCGGCTTGCGCTTGCGGCCGGGCTGCTCGGGCTTGTCGGTGCCTTCGGCCCTGGCCGCGCGGTCCACCTTGTCTGCCTTGCTGGTGCCCTGGCCGCCCTGGCTGCCCTGGCCGCCCTCGCCCTGCCCCGTCTTGCGCTTGCCGCGGCCGCGCTGGCCACCGCGCGCGCCGCCCGCCGCCTGGGCGGCGCCCGCTTCACCGGCATCGGCCTGGCCGCCGGCGCTGGCGCCTTCGGCGCCCTCGCCGCGGTCCTGCGTTGCCTGGCGGCGCGATGCGACCAGGTTCCTCAGCCCGCGGCGCAGCCCCTTGCGGCGGGGCGCGGCTTCGCTGCCCGATCCGGGTTCTGCGGCGCCGGTGTCGGCGGGTGCGCCCGCATTGCGGGTGTCTTGCTCAACGGAATCAGACAAGATATTCACTATCGGATGTTGCATGTTGTTCAGTTCGGCACGCGCTCGTCGTGCTCGCTCGGGTGCGGCGGGGTGCCGTTGTCCGGCAAATCGCCCCGCGCCCCGTCCGGATTGGGTGCGGCTGGTTCGGTGGAAGCGGCCTCGGCGGCATCGTCGGCTGCAGCTTGCAGCGGTTGCACGTCAAAGCCATTGGCGCCTTGGTCGACCGGGTCGGTCGTCTCGGCTTCGTTCGCGACGGATGCTTCGGCCACATCCGCTGCCTGCGCGGCGGGGTCGGCAAATGCTTCCTCGTCGGCACTGGCTGCCTTGTTTGCAGCCAGATCTTCAAAATTGATGGCCTGTTGTTCCAGCAGGGTTGCCTGCGCCTGCGCCTGGGCGTCTTCCAGCGGCGGCAGCTCATCCAGCGTACGCAGCCCAAGATCGTCCAGGAATGCCTTGGTCGTCGCATACAGCGCCGGCCTGCCCGGCACGTCGCGGTGTCCGATCACCTCGATCCAGCTGCGGTCCTCAAGCTTCTTGACCACTTCCGTGCTGACCGTTACGCCGCGGATTTCCTCGATATCGCCGCGGGTCACCGGCTGCCGGTAGGCAATGATCGCCAGTGTTTCCATCACGGCGCGCGAATATTTTGGCGGCTTTTCGGGATTCAGCCGATCGAGGTATTCACGCATTTCCGGCCGGCTCTGGAAGCGCCAGCCGCTGGCCAGGGCCACCAGTTCCACGCCGCGCGGCCGCCAGTCCTGGCGCAGTTCCTCAAGCAGCACGCGGATGGTGTCTGCGCCGACGTCGTCGTCAAACAGCCGCCGCAGGTCATTGACGCGCAACGGTTCCTGCGCGCAGATCAGCGCCGTCTCGAGGACGATCTTCGCCTCTTGGGTATTCATGTTGATGGTGTGCAGCCTGTCTTTGCACCTGCTCCCGGACGGATCCGGGGCATCGGAGATTTTGGATACAGCGGTACGAAAGCCACCGCCATCTCATTGCGCAGCTAGCCGGATACCTGCTGCATCCAAGCCGTGCACTTCCCTATCTTTGCATCGAGTTGCCGGGTCGTTCCGGCAGGAGATCGTTCGCGTGCCGTTATGGATCGGCCAGCAAACCTCTTGCGTAGCGCGCCCGCACATATCGGACGTCGCTGTCAGCGAACTGAAGGCCTCGGACGCAAGAAAAACGGGTATCGGGAGCAAGGCCGGCATCGCCAACACCGCAGTGCCAGCCGGACTTTTGAACCAGATCTTTTGAACCGGATGGACTGCGGGGACGGGACGGGCATCGAAAACCTTCCGCTTCCCCTGCCCTGAACGCGCCTTCTGGTAGGAAGGCCGCCTGGCGCTGCTCGCCCGCTGCTTACCGCGGCTCATTCTATGCCGCGCGATACCGCAATGTTGGCGATTGTATGGCATTCCCGCCCCCGCCTGCAACCATCATCCGTTGCCCGGGCGGCGCCGGCGCCTCAGAACACCAGGCAGAATCCATGCTCGGCCAGCGAATGTGGCAGCAGCACCGCTCGCGCAATGCCAAGGGCGCCGAACGCCATCACCGCCAGGCCGGCCCCCAGGCGCACGCCGGGACGTCGCGACAGCGTACGCAAGTAGCCCGCGAGGCCGGACAGCACCAGCAGATTAGGCAATGTGCCGAGCCCGAACACGCCCATCACGAGTGCGCCGGACGCCGCGTTGCCCGCCAGCAGCGCCAGCGTAAGCGCCCCATAGACCATGCCGCACGGCACCAGCCCCCACGCCAGGCCCACGCCATAACGCCGCGCCAGTCCGCTTCGCGCCCGCACAAACGCCGGCATGGCGCCTGCCAGGCCACCCAGCCGCCGCGCCACCGTTGCGCCGGCGCGCGCCGCCAGCCGCTCCAGCCAGTCGACGGTAAAAGTGTTGCCGCGCAGCAACCGCCAGCCCGACCACAGCAGCATGACGCTGCCCGCGCCGAACAGCCAGCGCTGCACCGGCAGGTAATCCTGCTTCCATGCCGAGGCACCGAGCGCGCCTAGCGCGGCACCAAGAAGCATATAGGTCGAGATCCGGCCCAAGTGCATAGTCAGCAACTCGGCCAGCCAGGCGGCGCGGCTGGGCACCAGACTGATCGTCACCGTCGCGCCGCGGCGTTGTTCCACGGCCAGCGCCACGCCGCCGCACATGGCAGCGCAGTGGACTCCGCCCAGCAAAGCCAGCAGAAAAACGCTGATCAGCACGCCAAATGTCAATTCTTACTCCCTACCGCATCACATCGCACGGTAAAATGTCCTAATCGCGCCCTCGCTGCCATTTCTAGCAGGTTCCAATTGCTCACCTCCATTCCCATTACCGAGATGTCGCCCCGCTGCTCCACCTGTGCAATGGGGCAGCTGTGCCTTCCGGTCGGCATGTCGCAGCAAGACCTCGCCAAGATGGACACGCTGGTACAGGAACGCATCCGCGTGCACAAGGGTGAAACCTTGTATCGCATGGGCGATCCGCTCACCGCGGTCTACGCCGTGCGCTTTGGCACGCTCAAGACCCACGTCACCACTGAAGACGGCCGCTCGCAGATTACCGGCTTCCACCTGCCCGGCGAAATCGTCGGTCTCGACGGGCTGGGCGAGATGCAGCATGCCTCCGATGCCGCCGCCCTGGAAGATACCGAAGTCTGCGTGGTCCGCATGAGCGAACTGCAGTCCCTCTCGGTCGACCTGCCATCGCTGCAGCAGCAGTTCCTGCGCCTGATGGGCAAGGAAATCACGCACGACCAGCTGATGCTGGTCACGCTGGGCTCGATGCGCGCCGAGGAACGCCTTGCCGCCTTCCTGATCAACCTCTCTGAGCGCCTGTCGGCGCGCGGCTATTCGGCGTCCGAGTTCGTGATGCGCATGAGCCGCGAAGAAATCGGCAGCTACCTGGGCCTGAAGCTCGAAACCGTCAGCCGCCTGTTCTCTCGCTTTGCCGAAGCCGGCCTGATCCAGATTCGCCAGCGCCACGTCAAGCTGGTGGACATCGACGGCATCAAGCAACTCTACAGCCGCTCCTGCTAAGCGGCCAAGCGCTGCCAGTGCCGCATCCGGCCATGGCAGCGCAGACCTCACGCCAGTCCGCTCATTCCAGTTCGTCGGTATCGCTGAGCCGCGTCGGCATGGTGTAGAGCGTCAGTCCGCTGGACAACGCGCAGAACACCCAGGCCATCAGGAAGCCGATGGTGTAGACCGATTCGCGGGACGCTTCGATCGGCTGGCCGAAGAAGTTCAGGTCACCGGGATCCACCACCGAAAACACCGTCGCGGTCGCAAAGCCAGCCATCAGGAACGCCGGCCAGAGTACCCACATCAGCCAGCGCAACCTCATGGCTGCCTCGCTGCGGCAGCCTTGGGCGGCGCGGCATCGGCCTTCTCCACCACCAGGCCATGGCGCGTTGCACCCTGCACCGGCATGTCCGGATGCGTGGACGCCAGCCAGATCGTCACGCCGCACGCCACCATCGCCACCAGCGGGCCGCTCATCAATAGCCACGGCCACGGCTCCTTCCACCACGGATTGCCTTGCTGACTCATCTTGCCCCCTTCATCTTGACGACTAAGTCCGCGTCTGCCTAGCTTCACAAATCGCGCGGCACGATGAAACTGGTGGATTGCCGGATTTCGGCCTGCCCCCGCTCCGTGCCTTCGCTCGTCACTGTCACGTTGATCTTGTGCGTGCCCCGCGCCGCGGCCTCGATCGGCACGCGGATCCGGATCGGCAGCAACCGGTTGGACGTCGGCGCCAACGATTCGGCCTGCTTGTCGTACTCCACCTTCAGGTTCTTCAGCTCGTCGCTGTCGGCGCGCACGCTGATCTTCATCGGCGCTTCGGTGGTGTTGATCAGCTGCAGGCGATAGACGTTCTCGATCCAGCGGCCTTCCACTTCACGGCCGAGCGCACCACGGTCGCGGATGATGTCGACCTTCAGCGGCGTGCGCAGCGCGATCGACGCCATGAAGCCGCCCAGCAGCACCACCCAGATCACGGAATAGATGATGACGCGCGGACGCAGCAGGCGCTTGCGCGATGCCGCTGCGGACAAGGCCTTGCGCATCGCGTTTTCCGAGGTATACCGGATCAGGCCGCGCGGATAGTCCATCTTGTCCATGACCTGGTTGCAGGCGTCGATGCAGGCGCCGCAGCCGATGCACTCGTACTGCAGGCCGTCGCGGATATCGATGCCTGTCGGGCACACCTGTACGCAGATGCTGCAGTTGACGCAGTCGCCAAGCCCCGCCTTGTAGTGATCGGTCTTGCGCGACCGGCTGCCGCGCGGCTCGCCGCGGCCGACGTCGTAGGTCACGACATAGGTATCGCGATCCACCATCACGCTCTGGAAGCGCGCATACGGGCACATGTACTTGCACACCTGCTCGCGCATGAAGCCCGCATTGCCCCAGGTGGCGAACGCGTAAAACAGCATCCAGAACGACTGCCACGGCCCCAGCGACAGGCTGAGCACCTCGCCGCCCAGACCGCGGATCGGCGCGAAATAGCCGATGAAGGTAAAGCCGGTCCAGAGCGCAATCAGCACCCACAGGAAGTGCTTGGTCGCCTTGAGACGGAACTTGCGCAGGCTCCACGGATCGCCATCGAGCCGGATGCGGGCGATGCGGTCGCCTTCGACCCGCCGCTCGATCCACATGAAGATCTCGGTATAGACCGTCTGCGGACAGGCATAGCCGCAGAACAGCCGCCCCGCGATCGCCGTGAACAGGAACAGCGCCAGCGCCGAGATCACCAGCAGCACCGCCAGGTAGATCACATCCTGTGGCCACAGCACCAGCCCGAAGATGTAGAACTTGCGCGCGCCAAGGTCGAACAGCACGGCCTGGCGGCCGTTCCATTGGAGCCAGGGCGTGCCGTAGTAGATCAGCTGGGTCAGGATCACCAGCCAGACCCGCCAGCTGGAGAAGGCGCCCGTCACCGAGCGCGGGTAGATTTTGCGGCGGACCTCGTAGAGCGTTTCGTCAGAGGTCTCGCCCGGCGCAGCGGCCGACCGTTGCAGGTCGGCCGCCCGGGCCATTTCTTCGGTCCCGGGTGCATTCATGGGCATGCTCTCCCGCGAGCCACCAGCGCCCGCTCACATGAGTCGTCGGTCATTGCCCGGCTCCACTCCCGATGTTGGACAAACCCCAGATATAGGCCGTCAGCATCCGGATGCGTTCAGGCGTCAGGATCTCCTCATGCGCGGGCATTTTGTTGTTGTGGCCCTTCAGGATGGCGTCGACGATGCTGCCTTCCGAGCTGCCATACAGCCAGACGTTGTCCGACAGGTTGGGCGCACCGAGCGCCTGGTTGCCCTTGCCGCCGGCGCCGTGGCATGCCACGCAGGTCGTCTTGAAGGTGCCCTCGCCACGCGAAGCACGGATCGGGTCCGACGACAGCCCCGACAGCGAGCGCACGTATTGCGCCACGTCGCCCGCCTGCTTGGCGTCGATGGTCGCGGCAAACGGCGGCATCACGCCATTGCGGCCCTTGGTGATGGTCTGCTGGATGGTGTCGGGTTCGCCGCCATAGAGCCAGTCGTTGTCCGTCAGGTTCGGGAAGCCGCGGCTGCCGCGCGCGTCCGAACCATGGCACTGTGCGCAGTAGTTCAGGAACAGGCGCTGGCCGATCTCGCGCGCCTGCGGATCCGCCGCCACCTGCTTGACGTCCATCTTCAGGTACTTGGCGTAGATCTCGTTCTGCATCTTCTCCTGCGCCGCGCGGTGCGCGGCAAGTTCGCCCTGCGTGGAGAACTTCAGCACGCCGGCATACGAACCCAGCCCCGGGTACAGCACCAGGTAGGCCAGGCTGAAGATGCAGGCCAGCAGGAACATCCACATCCACCAGCGCGGCAGCGGGTTGTTCAGCTCGCGCAGGTCACCGTCCCAGACATGGCCGGTGTCTTCAGTGCCGCCGGCGGTCTTGGTGACCTTGCGTTGCGAGAACAGCAGCCACACGCACCAGACGATGCCGACGAGCGCGATGGCGGCAATGTAATAACTCCAGAATTCGGAAATGAAATCGCTCATGGCTAGGTGTTCCGGCTCGATGTTGTCGTAGTTTCGTCAGGCAGCGCGAACGGCAGCATGGCGGATTCCCGGTTGGCGGCCTGCCGGCCGGCGGACCAGGCCCACCAGCAGATCCCCAGGAAGACGACCATCGACACGACGGTCGCAAAGGCAGTGATCATGGCCATGGCTTACTCCTTGGGTGCCGCGGCCGCGGCGGAATCCACGCGGACGTTGCGGCGGTTGGTGCCCAGGCCTTGCAGGTAGGCAACCAGCGCATCTTCTTCGGTCTTGCCCTTGAGCTCGTCCGGTGCCTTGGCGATCTCGGCATCCGTGTACGGCACGCCCAGGCGCACCAGCGCGTGCATGCGGGCCTGGATATCGTTGGTGGGCAGCTCGGCCTTTTCCAGCCACGGGTACGATGGCATCACCGATTCCGGCACCACATCGCGCGGATTGCGCAGGTGGATACGCTGCCAGTCATCCGAGTAGCGCCCGCCCACGCGCGCCAGGTCAGGACCGGTGCGTTTGGAGCCCCACAGGAACGGGTGGTCGTAGACCGACTCGCCCGCCGTGGAGAAGTGGCCGTAGCGCTCGGTCTCGGCCTGCAGCGTGCGGACCTGCTGCGAGTGGCAGCCGACGCAGCCTTCACGGATATAGATATCGCGGCCCATCAGCCGCAGCGGCGAATACGGGGTGATGCCCGGATCCGGCTCGGTGGTGGAGTGCTGGAAGAACAGCGGCACGATCTGGACCAGACCCGCAATGCTGACCACGAGGATCGTGCAGATGATCAGCCAGCCGATGTTCTTCTCCAGCGTTTCGTGGGAAAAGAAGCGTTGTTTGTCGGACATCTTTCTATCCTGGATTGATCAGTGGGCAGAGGCAGGGATGCTGGCCGGGATCGGCGCATCCACGGCGGGCTTGCCGACGATGGTCTTGAGCACGTTGTAGGCCATCAGCAGCATGCCGGACAGGAAGCACAGGCCACCCAGCAAGCGAATCAGGTAGAACGGGTACTTGGCCTTGACCGCTTCGACGAAGGCATAGGTCAGCGTGCCGTCAGGCTGCGTGGCACGCCACATCAGGCCTTCCATCACCCCGGCGATCCACATCGAGGCGATATACAGCACCACGCCGATGGTCGCGATCCAGAAGTGCCACTCGATCAGCCGGACGCTGTACATCTGCTTCTCGCCGAACAGGCGCGGGATCAGGTAGTAGAGCGAGCCGATCGAGATCATCGCGACCCAGCCCAGCGCGCCCGAGTGCACGTGCCCGATGGTCCAGTCCGTGTAGTGCGAGAGCGCGTTGACGGTCTTGATCGACATCATCGAGCCTTCGAACGTGGCCATGCCGTAGAACGACAGCGCCACCACCAGGAACTTCAGGATGGGGTCGGTGCGCAGCTTGTGCCAGGCCCCCGACAGGGTCATGATGCCGTTGATCATGCCGCCCCACGACGGCGCCAGCAGGATCAGCGAGAACACCATGCCCAGCGACTGCGCCCAGTCCGGCAGCGCGGTGTACTGAAGGTGGTGCGGGCCGGCCCACATGTAGGTGAAGTTCAGCGCCCAGAAGTGAACGATGGACAGGCGGTAGGAGTAGATCGGGCGCTCGGCCTGCTTGGGAATGAAGTAGTACATCATCCCCAGGAAGCTGGTGGTCAGGAAGAAGCCCACGGCGTTATGGCCGTACCACCACTGGATCATCGCGTCCTGCACGCCGGCATAGGCCGAGTAGGACTTCCACAGCGACACCGGCATCTCGATGTTGTTGACGATATGCAGCAGCGCGATGGTCAGGATGTAGGCGCCGAAGAACCAGTTGGCGACGTAGATATGCCGGGTCTTGCGCTTGACGATGGTGCCGAAGAACACGATCGCGTAGGCCACCCAGACCGCGGTGATCAGCAGGTCGATCGGCCATTCCAGTTCGGCGTATTCCTTGGAGCTGGTGATCCCCAGCGGCAGCGTGATGGCGGCGGCGACGATGACCAGTTGCCAGCCCCAGAACGTGAACGCGGCCAGCGGGCCGCAGAACAGGCGCGCCTGGCAGGTGCGCTGGACCACGTAGTACGAGGTCGCGAACAGCGCGCTGCCGCCGAAGGCGAAGATCACCGCATTGGTATGCAGCGGCCGCAGCCGGCCAAACGACAGCCAGGGTGTGTTGAAGTTGAGTTCGGGCCAGATCAGCTGTGCTGCCAGCAGCACGCCGACGGCCATGCCGACGATCCCCCAGACTACCGTCATGACAGCGAACTGTCTTACGACGCCGTAATTGAAGGTGTCGACGCGTGAAGACGCGGCAGTGACATCCATTCAGACCCCCAAAGCTTAGAGAAGAGAAAAAACCTACTGACAGTGTGACTTTAGAAAAACCATGCTGCGTGTGCGTTGATCTTTATCAAGTCGCTCAGGGCATGCATGGAACCTGCGTGCGGGGCCCCGGTCGGAGGGCGCGTCGCCCGGCGGGTTCAGGGCTTGTCGTTGTCCAGCAGGATCGATTCGGCGGGCCGGTCCAGGTCGTCGTACTGCCCGGCATGTAGGGCCCACCACAGCGCGCCCGCGATGACCACGACAAGCACCAGGCTCATCGGCACCAGCAGGTAAAGCGTTTCCATCAGTCAGACTCCCTTGTGCCGCGGCTTGCCGGCGCTCAGCAGGCGCCAGGCATTGGCCACCACCAGCAACGACGACAACGACATGCCGATGCCGGCCATCCAGGCCGTGACCAGCCCCGTCGCTGCGAGCGGGATGGCCACCACGTTGTAGAAGAAGGCCCAGCCCAGGTTCTGGCGCACCACCCGGCGCGTCTGGCGCGACACCGCCAACGCGGTGGCAATCTCGGCCACGCCGCCGTGCGTCAGCACCGCGTCCGCGCCGGCCTGGGCCAGGGGCGCGCCGCTGCCGATGGCGATCGACACCTGGGCCTGCGCCAGCACCGGCGCATCGTTGATGCCATCGCCCACGGCCAGCACCACCGCCCCGCCCTGCTGCAGCCGCGCTACATAGTCGCGCTTGCCTTCCGGGGTGACCGCGCCGGCCACGCAAGCTATGCCGAAGTGCGATGCCCACCAGTGGACCGCATCGGCGTGATCGCCCGATACCAGGTGGCAGCGCACGCCCAGTTCGTGCAGCCGCGCGAGCAGCTGCGGCGTCTGCGCCCGCTCGACATCGGCCAGGACGAAGCGCGCCAGCGGGCCCGCTGGCGCGCCCAGCCACACCACGGTGGCGCCAGGATGATCTGCGTCGCTGCGCCCGGTGTCCGGCGCCTGGCCGCTGTCGGGCCCCAGCGCCGCGACAAAGTCGGCGCGGCCAAGCCGCAGGCGTCGGCCATCGACGATCGCCTCGAGGCCCTGGCCCGGGATGTTGCGCATGTCGGACACCTGGAGCGGCATGCCGGCGCTGCCCTGTGCCGCGGCCACCAGTGCGCGCGCGATCGGATGTTCACCACCGCGCTCCATCGCGGCGGCCAGTGCCAGGCATCGGACCCGGTCGGCGTCAGCCAGCGGCTCGACCGCGGCCACGGCAAAGCGGCCTTCGGTCAGCGTGCCGGTCTTGTCGAGTACCACGTCGGTGACACGCGCCAGCGTCTCCAGCGCGTGGCCGCGTGTCAGCAGCACGCCGCGGCGCGACAGCGCCGCACCGGCCGCGGCCAGTGCGGCCGGCGTGGCCAGCGACAAGGCGCACGGGCAACTGACCACCAACACTGCAATCGTCACCAGCAAGGCGCGCGACGGATCAATCCAGACGCCCCACACCAGCCCGGTCAGCGCCGCCAGCACCAGCAGCGTCGCCACGAACCAGCCTGCGACGCGGTCGGCCAGCGTGGCCAGGCGCGGCTTTTCAGCCAGCGCGCGGTCCAGCACGGCGACGATCTCGGCCAGGCGGGTGCCGGCGCCGACGCGCGTGATCCGCAGTTCGAGCGGGCTTGCCGTATTGAAGCTGCCGGCCAGCACGGTCTCGCCTGCGGCGCGGCGCACCGGGCGGCTCTCGCCGGTCAGCATGGATTCATCGAGTTCGCTCGCGCCCGCCTCCACCGCGCCATCGGCAGGAACGATCTCGCCGGCCTTGACGCGGATGAGATCGCCCGCGCGCAGGCGCGCGACCGGGACACGCTCGCCGGCGGCACCGGTGGCGGCCAGCCGCTCGCAGGTGGCCGGCAACTGGCGCGCCAGCATCTCGGCGCCGCTGCGCGAGGCCTGGCGCACGCGCAGTTCCAGGTAGCGGGCCAGCAGCAGGAAGGCGACGAACATCGTCACCGAATCGAAATACACCTCGCCCACGCCGCGCACCGTGGCCAGCGCGCTGGCGGCGAAGCCGGCGCCGATGCCAATCGCCACCGGCACGTCCATGCCCATATGGCGCTGGCGCAGGCTGCGCCAGGCACCGGCAAAGATCGGCGAGGCGGCATAGAGCACAACCGGCAGCGTCAGGGCGAAGCTGGCCCAGCGCATCAGTTGAAGCTGGCCAGGGTCGATGGTGGCCTCATGGGTGTAGATCGGCCACGCATACATCATGACCTGCATCATGCCCAGCATGGCCACGGCCATGCGCATCAGCAGCCCGCGGCGCGCGCGGCGGTCCTGCTGGTCGGTGCGCGAGACCTCAAACGGCCAGGCCATGTAGCCGATGCCGGCCAGCGCGGCCAGCAACCCCGCCACCGTCTGGGCGCCATCGCGCCAGCGCACTACCACGCGCCGCGTGGCGACATTGGCGACCGCGGACTCCACGCCCGGCTGGCGACTCAGGTGCTGTTCGATCAGCCACGCGCAGGCGGCGCAGCGGATGTTCTCGGGCGCCAGCGTGATCTCGGCGCGGCCGCCGTCAAGCGGGCGGACAAACTGGGAGCGCAGCTCAGGAGTGTCGTAGGCGGCCCAGATCGGCTCGGCCTCGCGCCGGGCGTCGTCGTCGATGGGGCGGGCGAAGCGGGCTTCATCCCCATACAGGTGGGCAAAGCCGGCCGCATGGAGGGTCTGCGCCAGTGCCTGGCAACCGCCGCAGCAGAACACCCGGCGGCTGCCGTCCAGCTCGGCGGCAAGCGGCTCGGTATCCGTGACAGGCAGGCCGCAATGGAAGCAGGCCAGCCGCGCACCGGCGCCGGACGCACCCGGGCCCGCGGCGTCACGGAGCGCGGCCGGCGGGTACGGTGCCAGCAAGCTGGCAGAAGGACTGGTGACTGGGGGCGACGACATGGGGACCTTTTTCTACCCAATGGAGGGTATATGCGGGTCCTCGAATCGACCTTGATATAGGTCAATGCGGCCCGGCTATTGTCGCGCCGGGCCGGAAAACAACGCTCAGGTGAGCGTGGTATCCATGGTGCGGCGCTCGGATTCCAGGTATTCGCGCGATTGCATCTCGATGATGCGCGATACGGTCCGATGGAACTCATTGGCCATCTGGCCTTCGGTGTAGAGTTCGTCCGCGGGCACTTCCGCCGACATCAGCAGCTTGACCTTGTGGTCGTAGAAGACATCGATCAGCCAGGTGAAGCGGCGTGCCTCGGACGACATGCGCGGCGTCATGCGCGGCACGTCGGACAGGATCACGGTATGGAACTGGGACGCCAGTTCCAGGTAGTCGTTCTGCGAGCGCGGGCCGCCGCACAGCGTGGCAAAGTCGAACCACACCACGCCGTTGGCCTTGCGCAGCGCACGCAGCTCGCGGTGCTCGATATGCAGCAGCGGCGACTCGTCGGCCACGCCAGCGATCGAGGTGAAGGCGTCGCGCAGCGCGGAACTCGCCTTGGCGCCGAGCGGCGTGTGGTACGCCTGCACCTGCTCCAGCGCGCGCTTGCGATAGTCGATGCCAGCGTCGACGTTGAGCACGTCGAGCTTCTGCTGCAGCAGCGCGATGGCCGGCAGCACGCGGTCTCGGTGCAGGCCATCCGGATACAGCAGGTCCGGGCGGTAGTTGGAAGTCATCACGAACTGCACGCCGTTCTCGAACATCTGCTGCAGCAGGCGATGCAGGATCATCGCGTCGGCGACGTCGCTGACGTGGAACTCATCGAAGCAGATCAGCCGGAAGCGGCGCGCGATGCGTTTGGCCAGCTCATCCAGCGGATCGGGACGGCCGCGCAGCTCTTCGAGCTGGCGATGAACCTCGCGCATGAACTCGTGGAAATGCAGCCGAGTCTTGCGCACCACCGGCACGCAGGTATAGAAGCTGTCCATCAGGAAGGACTTGCCGCGCCCCACCCCACCCCACAAGTAGACGCCCTTGGGCACGTCGGGACGGACCAGCAGCTTCTTCAGGGCATTGTTGCGGCGGCTCTTGTAGGCCACCCATTCGTCGTAGCACTGCTGCAGCCGGGCCACGGCGCGCAATTGCGCTTCGTCGGACTGGTAGCCGCGCTCCTTCAGTTCCTTCTCGTAGTACTCGGTGACGTTCATGCTGACGGGTTCCTGCGGCACGGGCCGCAAGTGAAAACGGCGCGCCGCGGATGCGGCGCGCCGGTACTCAGGCAATGCGAAGCATGCGCCTTACATATTAAGCTGACGCTTGTCGACGGCCAGCGCGGCTTCGCGCATGACTTCCGACATCGACGGGTGCGGATGGCAGACGCGGCCGATATCCTCGCTGGCGGCCTTGAACTCCATCGCCACCACGGCTTCGGCGATCAGGTCCGAGGCGTTGGCGGCGACGATGTGCACGCCCAGGATCTCATCGGTCTTGGCGTCGGCCAGCATCTTGACGAAGCCGTCGGCGTGGCCCATGCCCAGCGCACGGCCGTTGGCCATGAACGGGAACTGGCCGGCCTTGTACTCGCGGCCTTCGGCCTTGAGCTGGGCTTCGGTCTTGCCTACCCATGCGATTTCCGGGAAGGTGTAGATCACCCACGGAACGCAGTTGTAGTCGATGTGCGGCTTCTGGCCGGCGATGCGCTCGGCCACGGCCACGCCTTCGTCCTCGGCCTTGTGCGCCAGCATCGGGCCGCGCACCACGTCGCCGATGGCCCACAGGCCCGGCACCTTGGTGGCGCAGTGGTCGTCCACCTCGATGAAGCCGCGCTGGTCCGCGGCCAGGCGGACGGCGTCCAGGCCCAGGTTGTCGGTATTGGGCACGCGGCCGACCGACACGATCAGGCGATCGACTTCCAGGGTCTGGGCCTTGCCGTCTTTGTCGGTGTACTTGACGGTCACGCCGTTCTTGCTGGTCGTCACTTCGTTGACGTTCACGCCGAGGCTGAACTTCAGGCCCTGCTTGGTCAGCTGCTTCTGCGCCTCCTTGGCCACGCCTTCGTCGGCGGCGCCCAGGAATGCGGGCAGCGCTTCCAGCACGGTCACATCGGAACCCAGGCGGCGCCACACCGAGCCCAGCTCCAGGCCGATCACGCCGGCGCCGATCACGCCCAGCTTCTTCGGCACTGCGGGGAACTTGAGCGCGCCCTCGTTATCGCTGACCAGGTCGTTGTCGACCTTGATGCCCGGCAGGTGGCGAGCCTTCGAGCCAGTGGCGATGATGACCTGCTTGGCGGTCACGACTTCACCGGCAACGTCGACCTGGAAGCCTTCGGCGGTCTTGCCGACGAACTTGCCGTAGCCCTTGAGCAGCGTCACCTTGTTCTTGCGGAACAGGAACTCGATGCCCTTGGTCATCTTGCCGACGATGTCGTCCTTGCGCTTGAGCATCTTGGCCACGTCGACCTTGACGTCGCCCACGGTGATGCCGTGGTCGCCCAGGTGGTGCTGGACGTTCTCGAACTCTTCCGAGGAAGCCAGCAGCGCCTTGGAGGGGATGCAGCCCACGTTCAGGCAGGTGCCGCCCAGGCGGGCTTCGCCCTTGGGATCGTCATACGGATTGCCTTCGCAGCAGGCCACGTTCAGGCCCAGCTGGCCGGCACGGATGGCGGCAATGTAGCCGCCGGGGCCGGCGCCGATCACCAGCACGTCGAATTGTTTGCTCATGGGAATTCCTTTGTGGGCGCCGGCGACAGCTTGTGCCGGCGCGCCTTCATCACGGGGGAAGCGCGCCCCGCGCACGGCAGACGTGCGCGGGGGGACCGTTTTTTACAGGTCCAGCAGCAGGCGGGCCGGATCTTCCAGCGCGTCCTTCATGGCGACCAGGCCCAGGACAGCTTCACGGCCGTCGATGATGCGGTGGTCATACGACATCGCCAGGTAGTTCATCGGGCGGATCACGATCTGGCCGTCTTCCACCACCGGGCGGTCCTTGGTGGCGTGCACGCCCAGGATGGCCGATTGCGGCGGGTTGATGATCGGGGTCGACAGCATCGAGCCGAACACGCCGCCGTTGGAGATCGAGAACGTACCGCCGGTCAGTTCTTCCAGCGACAGCTTGCCGTCACGGGCCTTGACGCCGAACTCGGCAATCTTCTTCTCGATGTCGGCCAGGCTCATCTGGTCGGCATTGCGCAGGATGGGCACCACCAGGCCGCGCGGCGAGCCCACCGCGATGCCGATGTCGAAGTAGCCGTGGTAGACGATGTCGTTGCCGTCGATCGAAGCGTTGATCAGCGGGAACTTTTTCAGCGCGTGCACCGCGGCCTTGACGAAGAACGACATGAAGCCCAGCTTGACGCCGTGTTCCTTCTCGAAGCGGTCCTTGTACTTGTTGCGCAGGTCCATCACCGGCTTCATGTTCACTTCATTGAAGGTGGTGAGGATGGCGTTGGTCGATTGCGATTGCAGCAGGCGCTCGGCGATACGGGCGCGCAGGCGGCTCATCGGCACACGCTCTTCCGGGCGGTCGCCCAGCGCGGCGAAGTCAACCGGGGCCGAAACCTGCTGCAGCGCCGGCTTGGCGGCGGCCGGAGCCGGAGCAGCCTTGGCGGCCGGGGCGGCCGGAGCAGCAGCAGCGGCCAGCGCGTCACCCTTGGTGATGCGGCCGTCCTTGCCGGTGCCGGCAACCTGGCCAGCCGACAGGCCGGCTTCTGCCATCAGCTTGGCAGCCGACGGCATCGCCACACCACCTGCGGCTGCCGGAGCGGCGGCAGCAGCGGCCGGTGCCGGGGCAGCGGCGGCAGGTGCCGGAGCGGCAGCAGCCGGTGCGGCGGCGCCAGCGGTGGCTTCGGTGTCGATCTTCGCGATGATCTCATCGGCCACGACGGTGTCGCCGTCGTTCTTGACGATAATCGACAGGACGCCTGCCGACGGGGCCGGCACTTCCAGCACGACCTTGTCGGTTTCGATCTCGATCAGGATTTCGTCCTGTGCAACAGCCTCGCCCGGCTTCTTCTTCCAGTTGAGCATGGTCGCTTCGGCGACCGATTCGGAGAGCTGCGGAACCTTGACGTCAACGATAGCCATGGTTGTGAATTCCTCGTGTTATGCGTGTTGTCTTTATGCTGGCTATGCCACGGCGGCCGTCTGCGCGCGCCGCCGTGGCTGCCGCTTGATTACTTGGTCAGAACAAAGCCCTTGAGCTTGGCGAAGGCAGCATCCAGCAGCGCCTTCTGTTGCTCGTTGTGCTTTGCGTAGTAGCCCACTGCCGGCGAAGCCGAAGCGGGACGACCGGCATAACCGAGCTTCTGGCCATCCGTCATGTTTTCCATGATGTAGTGCTGCACGAAGAACCAGGCACCCTGGTTCTGCGGCTCGTCCTGGCACCACACGATTTCGGTGGCGTTCGGATACTTCTTGAGCTCTGCTGCCACGGCCTTGTGCGGGAACGGATACAGCTGTTCCAGGCGGATGACCGCCGTATCGTTGGCCTCGCGTTCCTTGCGCGTGTTGACCAGGTCGTAGTAGACCTTGCCCGAGCACATGATGACGCGCTTGACCTTGCTGGCGTTGAGCTCTTCGTGGTCAGGGATGACCGTCTCGAAGTGGCCCTTGGCCAGGTCCGACAGCGGCGACACGGCGTCCTTGTTACGCAGCAGCGACTTCGGCGTCATGATCACCAGCGGCTTGCGGAACAGACGGATCATCTGGCGGCGCAGCAGGTGGAAGATCTGGGCCGGCGTGGTCGGCTGGCAGACCTGCATGTTGTGGTCCGCGCAAAGCTGCAGGAAGCGCTCGATACGGGCCGAGCTGTGTTCCGGGCCCTGGCCTTCGTAGCCGTGCGGCAGCATCAGGGTCAGGCCCGAGGCACGGCCCCACTTCACTTCACCCGACGAGATGAACTGGTCGATCACCACCTGGGCGCCGTTGACGAAGTCGCCGAACTGGGCTTCCCAGATCACCAGCGCGTTCGGTTCGGCGGCCGAGTAGCCGTATTCGAAGCCGAGCACGGCTTCTTCGGACAGCACCGAGTCGATCACCGTGAACGGTGCCTGGTTTTCCGACACGTTCTGCAGCGGCACATAGCTGCCGGCATCCCAGCGCTCGCGGGCCTGGTCGTGCAGCACGGCGTGGCGGTGGGTGAAGGTGCCGCGGCCGGCGTCCTGACCGGTGATGCGCACGGGATAGCCCGACGACACCAGCGAGGCGAAGGCCAGGTGCTCACCCATGCCCCAGTCCAGCGGCTGGTCGCCGCGGCCCATGTTGGCGCGGTCCTTGACGACCTTTTCCACCAGCGGGTGCAGCTTCAGCGTCTCAGGCGTGGTGGTGATGCGTTCGGCCAGGCGCTTCAGTTCGGTCACCGGCACGGCAGTGTCGGCGGCGTCGGTCCACTTGCGGTTCAGGAACGGCATCCAGTCCACGGCGAACTTGTTCTTGAAGTTCGACAGGACAGGGTCGGCGGTGTGCTTGCCGGCGTCCATCGCGGCGCGGTATTCCTTGACCTTCTCGTCGCCGAACTCGGCCGGGACCAGGTTCTGCGCGGCCAGCTTGTCGGCGTACAGCCTGCGCGTGCCGGGGTGCTGGGCGATCTTCTTGTACATCAGCGGCTGCGTGACCGCCGGGGTGTCCTGCTCGTTGTGGCCCAGCTTGCGGAAGCAGATGATGTCGACCACGACATCCTTCTTGAACTCCATGCGGAAGTCCACGGCCAGCTGCATGGCGTACACCACGGCTTCGGGATCGTCGCCGTTCACGTGCAGCACCGGGGCCTCGATCATCTTGACCACGTCCGTGCAGTACAGCGTCGAACGCGCGTCGCGCGGGTCGGAGGTGGTGAAGCCGATCTGGTTGTTGATGACGATGTGCATCGAGCCGCCCGTGCCGTAGCCGCGGGTCTGCGCGAGGTTCAGCGTCTCCATCACCACGCCCTGGCCGGCAAAGGCCGCGTCGCCGTGCACCTGCACCGGCAGCACTTCCTTGTGGCCGACTTCGCCGCGGCGTTCCTGGCGGGCCTTGGCCGAGCCTTCGACCACCGGGTTGACGATTTCGAGGTGCGACGGGTTGAACGCCAGCGACAGGTGGACCGGGCCGCCTTCGGTCGAGACATCGCTCGAGAAGCCCTTGTGGTACTTGACGTCACCGGCCGGCAGGTCGTCGACGTGCTTGCCTTCGAATTCGGCGAACAGGTCGGCGGGCATCTTGCCCAGGGTGTTGACCAGCACGTTTAGGCGGCCGCGGTGGGCCATACCGATCACGATTTCCTGCACGCCCTTGCTGCCGGCGTGCTGGATCAGCTCGTCCATGGCGGCGATGAAGCTTTCGCCGCCTTCGAGCGAGAAGCGCTTCTGGCCGACGTACTTGGTGTGCAGGAAGCGCTCCAGGCCTTCAGCCGCGGTCAGGCGGTCCAGGATGTGCTTCTTCTTTTCCAGCGTGAACACCGGCTTGGAACGCGTGGTTTCCAGGCGCTCCTGCCACCAGCGCTTCTGCGCCTGGTCGCTCACGTACATGAATTCGAAACCGATGGTGCCGCAGTAGGTTTCGCGCAGGTTGTTGAGCAGCTCGCGCAGGCTCATCGACTCCTTGCCAAAGTAGGTGTTGCTGGCATTGAAGACGATGTCGAGGTCGGCTTCGGAGAAACCGTAGAACGCCGGGTCCAGATCCGGCAGGGGCGGACGCTCCTGGCGCTTGAGCGGATCCAGGTCGGCCCAGTGCGAACCGATGTTGCGGTAGGCGGCGATCAGCTGGGTGGCAGCGACGCGCTTGCGGCCCATGTCGGAATCGGCCGAGGCAACGATGGTCTTGATGGGGCCTTGCTTGGCGCGCTCGGCGAACGAGGCAACGATGGGGGCGTGGGGGATATCCCGGGCGCTAGTGCCGTCGACCGCAGGAACATTCTGCATGGCGTCGAAATACGCGCGCCAATTGTCGGGAACCGAGGCGGGGTTCTGGAGGTAGGCTTCGTACAGTTCTTCGACATACGGGGCGTTACCGCCGAAGAGGTACGAGTTGCTCTGGTACTGCTGCATCATGGGACGCTCACTATTCTCCGGGAATGCCGGAGTTCAGCGGGTTATTCAACCTTCCGCGACACGGCTTGACCGGTTAGCGGATCGCAAACAACTCTTGGGAGCCCAACTGAGGCGCCTACGCAAACGGCACCGCACGGGTGCCGCATGTGATGGCTTTCTCACAAGGCCCGAAAGGGCAAGTTGTGCGGGGAAGGACCTAAAGTCTTCACGGCGGTAAGAATAGCATGAATTGCCCTGGATCAATGTGGACTTTTCGCGATACGAAACAGCCACCCGCGACAATTCGATGCGCAATCAGCAAATTAACAACATCCGCACAACAATTTGCATCAAGGCGCGATCTGGTCGACGGCGTCGGTGATCAGCCCGTCCAGGCCCCAGGCCAGCAACTGCTCGGCACGCTCCGGGTCATTGACCGTGTAGCTGAGGACCTTGAAGCCGGCAGCATGCGCGTCGGCAATCACCTTGGCATTGAGCACACGGTGGTTGGCATCCAGCGCCACGCAATCGAGCTCGCGCAGCCGGTCCAGCCAGTCCACCGGCAGCTTGTCGAGCAGCAGCGCCCTCGGCAGGTCCGGCGCTACCCGGCGCGCCGCCGCCAGCGAGTCTTCGGAGAAGGACGACAGCAACGGGGGCACTGGCGCGCCGCGCCACAGGCTCTGTGCGTCCAGCGCCACGGCTGCGCCGGTCAACGTCTCCCGGCCCGGAACGGGCTTGATCTCGATATTGATGCAATACCCGTTGGCACAGGTGTAGCGTGCGATCGCCCTGAGTGTCGGCACGGGTTCGCCCGCAAAGGTGGCGCTGTGCCAGCTGCCGGCGTCCAGCTGCGCCACTTCGCCCAGGGTCAGGCTGTCCACCCGACCGCTGCCGGAGGTGGTGCGGTCCAGCGTGGCGTCATGCATCAGCACCGGCTTGCCGTCAGCCGTCAGCTTCACGTCGAATTCGAACATCCGGTAACCGAAGGACGCGCCGTGGCGAAAGGCCGCCAGCGTATTCTCCGGCGCCAGCTTGCCCGCGCCACGGTGCGCGATATGGCGCGGATACGGCCAGTTGTCGGTGGTCACCGCGCCTGGCCAGGTTGTCTGTTCGTCTGCCATGATCAGGCCTCGATGCGCTTGCCCGTGTCGGGCGCAAAGAAATGCAGGTGCTCTGCCGACGACGTCACCGGCAGGCGGTCGCCGGCGCGCACGTGCGCATGGCTGTCCAGCCGCACCACCACCGCCTGTCCGCCGAGCGAACCATAGGCGAAGGAATCCGCGCCGAGCGCCTCGACCACGCGCACATCGACTTCGGCGATGGCCTCATGCGCGGCGCACGGCTCGATATGCTCCGGGCGCAGTCCCAGCAGTGCCTGCTCCGGCAGGTGCAGCCCCATCGGCAGGTGCCCCAGCGTGGCCTTGGCGGCCTCGCCCTCCTTCGCCACCACGCGCATCTGCGCGCTGGTGTCGCCGCCGGCGTTGCGCGCCACCGGGATCAGGTTCATCGGCGGCGAGCCGATAAAGCCCGCCACGAAGGTGCTGGCCGGACGCGAATAGACGTCCAGCGGCGTGCCGATCTGCTCGACGCGTCCGGCGTTGAGCACCATCATGCGGTCGGCCAGCGTCATCGCCTCGACCTGGTCGTGCGTGACGTACAGGCTGGTGGTGCCCAGGCGCCGGT
The DNA here is from genome assembly GCF_058795055.1 of Cupriavidus sp. GW823-FHT06D04. NCBI lineage: Bacteria > Pseudomonadati > Pseudomonadota > Betaproteobacteria > Burkholderiales > Burkholderiaceae > Cupriavidus > Cupriavidus sp. GW823-FHT06D04. The sequence goes on from NZ_JBXAHL010000009.1 coordinate 124,000, forward strand.
GCAGCTCCTTCAGTTCCAGCCGCATCTGCACGCGCAGCTTGGCGTCCAGGTTGGACAACGGCTCATCGAACAGGAACACCGCCGGCTCGCGCACGATGGCGCGGCCCATGGCCACGCGCTGGCGCTGCCCGCCCGACAGCTGGCGCGGTTTGCGGTCCAGCAGCGGCGCCAGCTCCAGGATGCCGGCGGCATGGTTCACCCGCTGCGCGATCTCGGCCTTGGCCATGCCGCGGATCTTCAGGCCGTAGGCCATGTTGTCGTACACGCTCATATGCGGATAGAGCGCGTAGTTCTGGAACACCATGGCGATGTCCCGCTCGGCCGGCTCCAGACTATTGACGACCTTGTCGCCGATATGGATCTCGCCGCCGGTGATGGTTTCCAGCCCCGCCACCATGCGCAGCAGCGTGGACTTGCCGCAGCCCGAGGGGCCGACGATAACGATGAACTCGCCGTCGGCGATCTCCATGTCGATGCCGTGCACCACCTTGACGTTGCCGGCGTAGGTTTTCTGTACGTTGCGTAGCGACAGTTTTGCCATTGCTGTTGTCCTGCGTGCGCGCGTGGCGCGCCACGCCTTATTTTTCCGTTTCGACCAGGCCCTTGACGAACCACTTCTGCATCAGCACCACCACCACTGCGGGCGGGATCATCGCCAGCATCACCGTGGCCATCACCAGGTTCCAGTCAGTGGCGGCATCGCCCGAGCGCGAGATCATCTGCGTCACGCCCACCACCACCGGCGTCATCGACTTCTGCGTGGTGATCAGCAGCGGCCACAGGTACTGGTTCCAGCCGTAGATGAACTGGATCACGAAGAGCGCGGCGATGCTGGTGCGCGACAGCGGCAGCACCACGTCCCAGAAGAAGCGCAGTGGCCCGGCGCCGTCGATGCGCGCGGCCTCGGCCAGTTCGTCCGGAATGGTCAGGAAGAACTGGCGGAACAGGAAGGTGGCGGTGGCCGACGCGATGATCGGGATGGTCAGGCCGAAGTAGCTGTCGAGCATGCCGAGGTCCGACACCACCTTGTAGGTCGGCAGGATCCGCACCTCCACCGGCAGCATCAGCGTGATGAAGATCAGCCAGAAGAAGGTCTTGCGCAGCGGGAACTTGAAATAGACGATGGCAAAGGCCGAGATGATCGAGATGGCGATCTTCCCGAGCGCAATGCCCAGCGCCATGATCAGGCTGTTCTTCATCATGGTCGAGACCGGCGATGCGGCCTCGCCCACGCCCTGGAACAGCACGGTGCGATAGTTCTCGATCAGGTGGCTGCCGGGGATCAGCGTCATCGGTGCGTCCAGCACCTCTTCCGCGGTCAGCGTGGACGCGACGAAGGTCAGGTACACCGGGAACACCACGATCACGATGCCCAGGATCAGCACGGCGTGGCTCAGGAAATCAAGGAAGGGGCGACGTTCTACCATGTGCTGTCTCCGTCAGTACTGGACCTTGCGTTCCACGTAGCGGAACTGCACCACGGTCAGCGCAATCACGATCACCATCAGCACCACCGACTGCGCGGCCGAGCCCCCGATGTCCATGCCGCGGAAGCCGTCATGGAAGACCTTGTAGACCAGCGTGTTGGTCGAATTGAACGGGCCGCCGTGGGTGACCGCGTCGATGATCGCGAAGGTATCGAAGAACGCGTAGACCACGTTGATCACCATCAGGAAGAAGGTGGTCGGCGACAGCAGCGGGAACACGATCGACCAGAATCGGCGCCACGGGCCGGCGCCGTCGATGGCGGCGGCCTCGATCAGCGAGCGCGGGATGCTCTGCAGCCCGGCCAGGAAGAACAGGAAGTTGTAGCTGATCTGCTTCCAGGCGGCGGCCAGCACCACCAGCAGCAATGCCTGGTCGCCGTTGAGCAGGAAGTTCCATTCCACGCCGAGCTTGCGCAGCGCAAAGGAGACCACGCCCAGCGTCGGGTTGAACATGAACATCCACAACACGCCGGCCACGGCCGGCGCCACCGCATACGGCCAGATCAGCAGCGTCTTGTAGCCGACGGCGCCGCGGATGATGCGGTCGGCAAAATAGGCCAGCAGGAGCGCGGTAGTCAGGCCCACCACGGTCACGCCCACGGCAAAGATGGCGGTGGTCTGGAACGACTCCACGTACAGCGGGTCGTTCCACAGCATGCGGAAGTTGTCCAGGCCGACGAACTCCAGGTTGATGCCGAAGGCATCCTGCTGCAGCATCGACTGGTACAACGCCTGCCCGGCGGGCAGGAAGAAGAAGATCAGCGTGATTGCGATCTGCGGCAAGACCAGCAGATATGGCAGCCACGGCGAACGGAAAACGACGCGTTTTTCCATAAACGGATTCCGGCGAATGCTGCGGGTCGCGGCATCGGACTAGGTACGGAGTTGCGGGCGGTCCCGATCGGTGCGACGGGGCCGTCCACAATGCAAGCGGGCGGAGGTTTCGCCACCGCCCGCTTGTCACATCAGCTTGCTGGCAATACCGGCTTACTCGCGGGCTGTCTTCTGGAAGCGCTCCAGCAGATCATTGCCGCGGGCCACGGCCGAGTCCAGCGCCGCCTTGGGCTCCTTCTTGCCGGCCCAGACGGCTTCCAGCTCTTCGTCCACCACGGTGCGGATCTGCACCATATTGCCCAGGCGCACGCCGCGCGACTTGTCTGTGGTCTTGACCACCATCTGCTGCACCGACACATCGGCACCCGGGTTCTTGTCGTAGTAGCCCGACTTCTTCGTCATCTCGTAGGCGGCCATCGTCACCGGCAGGTAGCCGGTGGCCTGGTGCCAGTCAGACTGGATCTCGGGGCGCGACAGGAAATTGAAGAACTTGGCCACGCCCTTGTACTCGTCGGGCTTCTTGCCGCCCATCACCCACAGCGAAGCGCCGCCGATGATGGTGTTCTGCGGGGCACCCTGCACCTCCGGGTAATACGGCAGTTGCGCCACCGCGAACGCGAACTTGGCGTTCTTGCGGATATTGGCCAGCGATGCCGACGAGCCGGTGAACATCGCGCACTCGCCGTTGTAGAACTTGGCCTGCGACTCGGCCTTGCGCCCGCCGTAGCTGAAGTAGCCCTTCTTCACCATGTCCTGCAGGTTGGTGATGTGCTTGACGTGCAGCGGGCTGTTGAAGAGCAGGCGCGTATCGGTGCCGCCGAAGCCGTTGTTCTTGGTCGCGTACAGGGTGTTGTGCCAGGCCGAGAAGCTCTCCAGGTGGACCCAGCCCTGCCAGTCGGTGGTATAGGCGCAGTTGCTGCCCGAGGCCTTGAGCTTGGCCGAGTACTGCATCACCTCGGGCCAGGTCTTGGGCGGCTTTTCCGGATCCAGGCCGGCCTTCTTGAAGGCGTCCTTGTTGTAGTAGAACACCGTGGTCGAGCTGTTGAACGGGAACGACAGCATCTCGCCCTTGGACGAGGTGTAGTAGCCCGCCACCGCCGGGATATAGGCCTTCTGGTCGAACTTCTCGCCGGCGTCCTTCATCACCGCCGAGACCGGCTTGATCGCACCCTTCGCGCTCATCATGGTAGCGGTGCCGACCTCGAACACTTGCAGGATCGCCGGCGCGCCACCGGCGCGGAACGCGGCGATGCCCGCGGCCATGGTCTCGTCGTAGTTGCCCTTGTTGACCGGCACGATCTTGTAGTCGGACTGGCTGGCGTTGAACTTGTTGGCGATCTCGTTCACCTTGTCGTTCAGCGCGCCCTGCATGGCGTGCCACCACTGGATTTCTACGGCGGCGTGGGCGCTGCCGGCCCCGGTCAGGGCTGCCAGCGCTGCGAGTTTGAGCACGGTACGGGAAAAGGACATCGGTGGCTCTCCTTTGGTCTGTCTGTTCCGGTCGGTCGAAAATCCGACAGCATGTGATTCTTTTATGACAGCGGCATGTTACGCCTGTCGCACCTGCGCAAGCAAATCAGCAGATTCACCAGTATGGCCAGTACTGTGAGTTTTGCAGTGCAATAAGAGCAATTAGCGCCAGATCCACGGTTACAATGGCCCGCCATGCAATCCCTGAACAAGCTCTCTAAAACGGCGTTGCGCAACGTGCGCGGCGTGCTGACCGACATCGACGGCACCCTGACCACCGACGGCCGCCTGCCGGCCTCGACCTACTTGGCGCTCGACGGCCTGCACCGCGCGGGCCTGCACGTGATCCCGGTCACCGGGCGCTGCATCGCCTGGGCCGAGATCCTGACCCGGCTTTGGCCGGTCGACGCCATCATCGGCGAGAACGGTGCGTTCTACGCGCACCTGCACAAGGGCCGCCTGCAGACCCGTTTCCTGGACGATGCCCCCACGCGCGCACGCAACCTGGAGCGCATCCACGCGCTGGGCCAGCGCATCGTGCGCGAAGTGCCGGGCTGCGCGCTGGCCTCGGACCAGGCCTGGCATGCCGCCGACCTGGCCATCGACCATGCCGAGGATGTCGCGCCGTTGCCTGAAGACGCCGTGGCCCGCATCGCCGCCATCATGCGCGAGGCCGGCATGACCGCCACCGTCAGCTCGATCCATGTCAACGGCTGGTTCGGCCTGCACGACAAGCTGTCGATGAGCAAGCTGTGCGTGGCCGAACTGCTGGGCGAAGACGTGGACGCGCGCCGCGACGAATGGCTGTTTATCGGCGACTCGGCCAACGATGCCAGCATGTTCGCCCACTTTCCGCTGTCGGTTGGCGTGGCCAATGTGCGCGACATCCTGCCGCAGCTGCCGGTGCCGCCGGCCTATATCACCGCAGCGGCCGGTGGCGAGGGCTTTGCCGAGATGGCGCAGCGGCTGGTCGAAGCGCGCGGCTAAATACGTCACGCAAAACAAAAAACCGGCCGGGAAAGTCCCGGCCGGTTTTTTTGTCGCCTGCCCTGCCCTGGCTCAGTCGAACCCCAGCTCCTGCAGCTTGCGCGTGATGGTATTGCGCCCGATCCCGAGCCGGGTCGCCGCCTCGACGCGGCGCCCGCGCGTGACACCCAGCGCGGCCTCCAGCACCGCCTTCTCGAAGCGGCGCGTCAGCACATCCATGACCTCCGGCTGGCCGGCTTCGAGCATCGCCCGTGCCTCGCCAGCAAGCAGGCCTTCCCAGCCGGCCGAGGCCGGGGCCGGGACCACCGTCGCCACGGACGCGGGCCGGACCGCGGTGGCCGTGTCGGCCTCTGCCACCGTCGCCGCGTACCCGCCGTAGTCGGCCAGGTCAGGCGCGCTTTCATACTCGGGCGCGCGCACTTCGGCAACGCGCTCAGGCCGCGCCGCATTGACCGGCTCGCTGGCGCCGGCCTCCAGCATCTCGCGCGGCAGGTCCTTGACCTCGATGGTCTGCGCCGGCGCCATCACGGTCAGCCAGTTGCACAGGTTTTCCAGCTGGCGCACGTTGCCGGGGAACGGCAGCGTGCTGACATAGACCAGCGCTTCGTCAGACATGCGCTTGGGCTCGACGCCCAGTTCCTTGGCGCTCTTCTGCAGGAAATGACGCGCCAGCAGCGTGATGTCCTCCGGGCGTTCGCGCAGCGGCGGCAGGCGCAGCCGGATCACGTTCAGGCGGTGGAACAAGTCCTCGCGGAACAGCCCTTCCTTGACGCGCAGCTCCAGATTCTGGTGCGTGGCGGCAATCACGCGCACATTGGCGCGCAAGGGGTTGTGGCCGCCGACGCGATAGAAATTGCCATCGGACAGCACGCGCAGCAGGCGCGTCTGCAGGTCGAACGGCATGTCGCCGATTTCATCCAGGAACAGCGTGCCGCCCTCGGCCTGCTCGAAGCGGCCGCGCCGCATGGTCTGCGCGCCGGTGAACGCGCCGCGCTCATGGCCGAACAGCTCGGATTCGAGCAGGTCCTTGGGGATGGCTGCGGTATTGAGCGCGATAAAGGGCCCGTTGGCGCGCGGGCTGTGCTTGTGCAGCGCGCGTGCGACCAGTTCCTTGCCGGTGCCGGACTCGCCGGTGATCATCACCGTCACGTTGGACTGCGAGAGCCGGCCGATGGCGCGGAACACGTCCTGCATCGCCGGCGCCTGGCCGAGGATCTCGGGCGCATCGACCAGGCGGTCGTCCAATTCTTCCTCGCGCAGACTTTCTTCCAGCGCGCGGCGGATCAGCTCGACCGCCTTGTCGACATCGAAAGGCTTGGCCAGGTATTCGAAGGCGCCGCCCTGGAACGCAGCCACGGCGCTGTCCAGGTCCGAGTAGGCCGTCATCACGATGACCGGCAGGCCCGGATGCCGCGCCTTGATGGCCTGCAGCAGGTCCAGGCCCGATCCTCCGGGCATGCGGATATCCGATATCAGCACCTGCGGCTGGTCGTCTTCCAGCGCGGCCAGCGCATCCCGCACATTGGTGAAGCTGCGCGAGAGCAGGCTTTCACGGGCAAGGGCCTTTTCCAGGACCCAGCGGATTGATTGATCGTCGTCGACTATCCAGATCGGCTTCATGTGCGTCGCTTGTCTGCTCGGTGTCATTTGGTCTTCCGCATGCCCGGCCACGGCGGGTGCACCATCGCTCGCGGACGCCAGCAAAAGCTAGTGCAGTGGCAGCAGGATGCGGAAGTCGGTACAGCCCGGCCTGCTCTCGCATTCGATCAAGCCCTCGTGCTGCTGCACGAAGGTTTGAGCGAGTGTGAGACCGAGTCCGCTGCCGCCATCCCTGCCCGATACCAGCGGATAGAAGATGCGTTCGCGGATGTCTTCGGGGATTCCCGGGCCGTTGTCGATGACATGCAAGTCCAATGCCAGCTTGAACAGACGCTTGGCAATCGTGACCTGGCGCGCCACGCGCGTGCGCAGCACGATCTGCGCATCGCCGCGCGCCATGCGGTCGGCCAGCGCCTGCGCGGCGTTGTGCACGATGTTGAGCACGGCCTGGATCAGTTGCTCCATGTCACCCTGCAGCTCGGGCAGGCTGGCGTCGTAGTCGCGCACGATCTCCAGCCCGTTGGGAAACTCCGCCAGCACCACCGAGCGCACGCGCTCCAGCACTTCGTGGATATTCAGGCTCGATACGATATGCGGATGCCGGTGCGGCTCCAGCAGCCGGTCCACCAGCGTCTGCAGCCGGTCCGATTCCTTGATGATGACCTGCGTGTATTCGCGCAGCGAGCGCTCCGGCAGCTCGAACTCCAGCAGCTGCGCCGCGCCGCGGATGCCGCCCAGCGGGTTCTTGATCTCGTGGGCTAGGTTGCGGATCAGTTCCTTGTTGGCCGAGGTCAGGTCCAGGATGCGCTCTTCGCGTTCGCTGCGCACCTTCTGTTCATTGGGCAGGATCTCCACCACCACGGTGTCGCCCACCGCTTCCAGCACGGCGATCACCACGTGCACATGGGCCGGCTCCTGCAGCGGCGGGTGCAGGATCAGGTCCTGCCGGCGCACGTCGAACTGCCGCGTGACCACCGTGTCGATCATGCTGTGCAGCTCATCGGAACGCCCGAACAGGTCAGGCAGCGTCAGCTCCACCATGCCCTTGCGCGACACGCCGAAGGTGGCTTCAGCCGCCGGGTTCGCAAAGACCACGCGCAGCCCCGGCTGCCGCACCAGCAGCACCGGGTTGGCCACCACGTCCAGGCCGGCATGGAGCGCCACGGCGCCCATGGTCAGCACCTGGGCGCTGCCTTCGGCCGGTGCCGCGTCGGCCGCTGGCGATTCGCCACGGGCGCCGTCGGCACCGCTGACCTTGCGTGACACTCCGCGAATCAGGCGACGCATAAGACTAGTCCTTCAAATTGCCAAGCTCGCGTCGCAGCGACGCCGCATTGGCCTCGCTGCGGGCGATGTCGTCGCGCAGCGCCGCCGTGCGATCGAGGTATTTCTGATAGTTGCGCTCATTGCCCTGGCGCTCCGGCTGACCGTTGTTGTACTCGGCGCGCAGCCCCTGCAGCTTGGCCTCTTCGGCCTGCAGCTCCTGCGCGAGCACCGCGCGGCGCTCGCCGTCGCGGCTCTTCTGCGTGGCGCTGTCCACGCGCGGGAAGCTGGTGCCACCAGCCGCCGCGCCGGCCGCGCTGCCAGCGCCCTTGGCCGGCGCAGCGATGCGCCCGCCCGGGACCGTCACCACCTCCGGCAGGTTCAGCTTCTTGCAGCCCTTGCCGGCGTTGCCATTGCGATACTCGGGCACGCCATTGGGCCCGGTGCAGACATAGACGTCCGAGGACTGCGCGGAAGACTGCCCGGCCCATGTGCCCAGCGTCAGCGCCACGGCACTCACCAGAACAGGGAATCCGATACGAAATTGGTGCAGAGATCGGGGCAAGGTCAGGGTCCGGCGAGCCGTGCGTGAAGAGGCGTCCATGAACATGGCGTTAGGTTTGAACGGGGGTGGAACACGATTCCCCATTCTAGCGAGCAAAGCAGAAAGGGGCAGCCGAAGCCGCCCCTTTCTAGTGCAACTGTTGCCCGGTCACAACCTGCGTCGGGCAAGGGCCGCTTACAGCGAGTAGTACATCTCGAACTCGACCGGGTGCGTCGTCATGCGGAAACGCGTGACTTCTTCCATCTTCAGTTCGATGTAGGCATCGATCATCGAGTTCGAGAACACGCCGCCGCGGGTCAGGAACTCGCGGTCGTTGTCCAGGTACTCAAGCGCCTGGTCCAGGCTCGAGCACACGGTCGGGATCTTTGCATCCTCTTCCGGCGGCAGGTCGTACAGGTTCTTGTCGGCAGCTTCGCCCGGGTGGATCTTGTTCATCACGCCGTCCAGGCCGGCCATCAGCAGCGCCGAGAAGCCCAGGTACGGGTTCATCAGCGGATCCGGGAAGCGGGTCTCGATGCGGCGGCCCTTCGGGTTGGCGACATACGGGATGCGGATCGAAGCCGAGCGATTGCGGGCCGAGTAGGCCAGCTTCACCGGAGCCTCGAAGCCCGGCACCAGGCGCTTGTACGAGTTCGTGCCCGGGTTGGTGATGGCGTTCAGGGCGCGGGCGTGCTTGATGATGCCGCCGATGTAGTACAGCGCGAATTCCGACAGGCCGGCGTAGCCGTTGCCCGCGAACAGGTTCTGGCCGTCCTTCCAGACGGACTGGTGCACGTGCATGCCCGAACCGTTGTCGCCAACGATCGGCTTCGGCATGAAGGTGGCGGTCTTGCCGTAGGTGTGGGCGACGTTCTGGATCACGTACTTCTGCATCTGGGTCCAGTCGGCGCGCTGCACCAGCGTGCTGAAACGGGTGCCGATTTCGTTCTGGCCCTGGCCAGCCACTTCGTGGTGGTGGACCTCAACGGGGATGCCCAGCGATTCCAGGATCAGGCACATTTCCGAACGCATGTCCTGGAAGGTGTCGATCGGGGCGACCGGGAAGTAGCCGCCCTTCTTGCCCGGACGGTGGCCGCTGTTGCCGTGCTCGAATTCCTTGGCCGACGACCACGGGGCTTCTTCGGAGTGGATCTTCACGAAGCAGCCTTGCATGTCGACGTTCCAGGTCACGCCGTCGAAGATGAAGAACTCGGGTTCCGGGCCAAAGAAGGCGGTGTCGCCCAGGCCGGTGCTCTTCAGGTAGGCTTCGGCGCGCTTGGCGATGGAACGCGGGTCGCGGTCATAGCCCTTGCCGTCCGACGGCTCGACCACGTCGCAGGACAGCACCAGCGTCGGCTCTTCGTAGAACGGGTCGATGTGGGCCGTGTTCGAATCGGGCATCAGCAGCATGTCCGAAGCTTCGATACCCTTCCAGCCGGCAATCGACGAACCATCGAAGGCGTGGCCGCTTTCGAACTTGTCTTCATCGAAGTGCGACACGGGCACGGACACGTGTTGCTCCTTGCCTTTGGTATCGGTGAAACGGAAATCGACGAACTTGACGTCGTTTTCCTTCACAAGCTTCATCACGTCTGCAACGCTGTGGGCCATGCCAATCTCCTGGATATTCGGCGGAAGTCTGAGAAAGCCAATTCTTGGGCCTGTCGTCACCGGCGCCGATGCATACTCTGCCGCGCCGTCCCGACCAGCCACGAAAGGACGAGGAATGTTAGCAGAAAGCGTGCCATGCAAACGCCCCACTGCCACCGGCAGCCCGAAAAATGTGCAACGTCGGCGAACCGCGCACCGCGGCGGCGTCAGTGTCCGGTCGTGCAAGCAGCTGCTCCGCTGCCGAGTGGCGCACCGGTTACACGCACTTTTGTGTAGCGCCTCCTAATGAAACACCATAATGGTGCATTCAGCAAGACGCCGCACTGTAACAGTGCGTGCGCACCAAAAAGAGTCATCGGGCGCCCCGACAGCCGGCAATCAGGTTTCGAACCGGCCCGGCGCTATAGAATAGTGTGTTGCGGTCTTGCCGCCTCCATTTCATTCCTCAAATTTGTCACGCAGATGACCACCCGAGACGATCTCCTCCAGGCCGCCCGCCAGCGCCAGCAACAGAACCAGCTCCCGTATTTCGGCGCGCTGTCGCCGCAGGAAGCCTTTGCGCTGCTGCAGAACGATCCTTCCGCCGTGCTGGTCGACGTGCGCACCCAGGCCGAGCTGGATTGGGTCGGTGGCGTAGACGTGCCCGACGCGCAGTTCGCCCACGTCGAATGGATGTCCTATCCGGGCGGCGCGCAGAATGCCCGCTTTGTCGAAGAGCTGAGGGCACGCGTGCCGGCCGACGTGCCGGTGCTGTTCCTGTGCCGCAGCGCGGCGCGCTCCAAGCACGCCGCGCGCGTGGCCACTGAAGCCGGCTACCACTTCGCCATGGATGTGCTGGAAGGCTTCGAGGGCAACCGCGATGACCACCACCACCGCAAGACTGTTGAAGGCTGGTGCGTGCGCGGACTGCCGTGGCACGGCGCCTGATCGCGGTCGGGCCAGAATGAGAGAAGGGGCAGCCAAGGCTGCCCCTTCTTCTTTTTGCGACCCGTGGCGCCTTAAGCCTGCGCCGCTTCGCGCGGCGGCTGCTCCACGGTCTCGAACCCCATCGCCTGCACGCCTTCGAGCAGCATCGCATAGGCCGGCGCCAGCAGATCGGCCGGGCCCTTGACCCCCAGGTCGATATGGCGGCGCGCGAAGCGGTCGCCGCGCTGCACGTCGCCGACCGACGGCAGGCTGAACACGCGGATGCCCGGATGCGCCGCTTCGACCTTCTCCATCAGCGGCGTCAGCGTGGACTCCGGCGCTTCGAACACGTAGAAGGCCCGCTCCTGCTGCTGCACCTGGTGGAACAGGTGCGCATAGTCGTGGTCCAGCACCCATTCCATCATAGGCCATGCCATCACCGGAAATCCCGGCATGAAGTGGTGGTGACCGACCGAAAAGCCCGGGATGCGGTTGTAGCTGTTGGGGATGATGCGCGCGCCCTCGGGGAACTCGCCCATCTTGAAGCGGTGCTGGTTTTCCGGCAGGTTCAGGTCGGCCTTGACCGGGTCTCCGCCGGCGGTCTCGGCAATGCGCAGCGCGATCAGCTCGCGCGCCTCGGGATGCAGCACCAGCGGCACGCCCAGCGCCGCGGCCACGCACTGGCGGGTGTGATCGTCCGGCGTGGCGCCGATGCCGCCGGTGCAGAACACCACGTCCGGGCCGGCCAGCGTGCGCCGCAGCGTGGCGGTGATGCGGGCGCGGTCGTCGCCGACGTATTCGGCCCAGTCCAGCGCCAGGCCGCGCGCGCCCAGCAGTTCGATGGTGCGGCGCAGATGCTTGTCTTCACGCCGCCCCGACAGGATCTCGTCGCCAATGACGATCAGGCCAAAACCCATATTGCCCTCGCTTCAGGAATTTTCGATGCGGCGTACGTCGGTCGGCGCCAGGTCGATGACGTCGCCGTCAGGCGCCGGCTTGCCCGGCTGAGGCGCCGGCGGCTGGGCCGGCACCGCCGCGCGCTCGGCCCGCAGCTGCGCCAGCGCGCGCAGGCAGAAGTGGCCGAACCACAGCGCCGAGAAGATAAAGATCAGCACATAGAGCCACAGCGTGCCGGCCAGCACGAACGGGAACAGGAAGATCACTGCCGCCGACGACACCCACAGCAGCGTCGGCGCCGAGCCCAGCAGCCCGACCGCCACCCCGATCACCAGCAGCGGCGTGCGATGACGCCGCACCAGCGTCTTGCGCTCTTCGGCGCTGGCGTGGTCGGCGAGCGCGTCATACGTCATCACGCGGTAGGTCAGCCAGCCCCACAGCACCGGCGGGATCAGCGCAAAGAACGGCGGGATCAGCCACAGCGGCAGCGTCACCAGCACCAGCACCAGGAACACCAGCGTGCTGCCCAGCGACTGGAACACGCTGCCCAGGATGCTGCCGCCATGGGCCTTGGCCAGGTCCGGGTAGCTGCGCTCCAGGTGGCGCACCACCGCCGGCACCGAGAACACGCCGATAAACATCAGCATCGAGGCAATCACCAGCGGGATCGCCAACGCCGCCACGAACAGCGGCGCCACGATGGCGCGCATCGATTGCAGGCCGAACCAGTCGAGCGCGCTGTAGATCCAGCTGGTCAGGATGGAGGTTTCCAGGAAGCTGCGCGTGGCGCCCATGATGGGGTCCCAGCCCCACCAGAGCAGGCCGCCCCACAGCAGCGTGGCCAGGACGAAAGGCAGCACGGTCAGCATCAGCATGCGGGGATGCAGCTGGCTGACCAGCGCGCGGCCAAACGAGCGGAAGATATCGTTCATGCAGTCGAAGGCAAACAGGAGGAAAGGCGCCGGGCGCGGCAGAAGTCCGACTGGGCCGGACCGGCGGCAACCCGAAACACTAGCATACGCCACTTGCCGCCGCGGCGGACTGCCTCCAGACCCGCTGGTTCAGCGCAGCCGCAGCAGCCGCTTGATGCCGTACCACTGATGCGCCAGGAAGCCCGCACCGTAGTCGTGGCCCTTGCCCAGCGGCGGCGGCAGCTGGTCGCGGATGCCGGTCGGATGGTAGGTCTCGGTGAAGACCGCGGTGCCGAACAGCATGTCCCACCACGGGAAGATCACGCCGTAGTTGCAGCCGCCCAGCCTGGACGGTGCGCCTTCGGCCTCATGGCCGATGCCCACGGCGTGGTGGGTGCGGTGAAAGCGCGGCGAGATCAGCAGCCGCTCGCCGATGGCGCCGAAGTTCAGCCGCACATTGGCATGCTGCAGGCTCTGCAGCAGCTGCGACAACGCCACCAGCAGCACGTACTGCGACGGCTCCACGCCCACGCCCAGCGCCACCAGCGCGAACACCAGATCGCGCAGCATGTCGTCCAGCAGGTGGTTGCGGTTGTCGCTCCACAGCGTCATCTGGCGCTGGCTGTGGTGCACCGCATGCAGGTGCCACCACCAGCGGAACGAATGCGACAGCCGGTGGTACCAGTAGTCGAGGATGTCGAACAGCAGCAGGTAGACAAAGAAGCTGACCAGCGGCACCGAGGTCACGCCCGGCCACCAGTCTTCCACATTGATGCGGTGCCAGCCCATCAGCCGCAGGTCGCCTTCCAGGGCGTCGGTCAGCGGCGCCAGCAGGAAGAACATGGCCAGCCGGAACAGCCCGAGCCGGTGGATCACCGTGTAGAAGATATCGGTGCGGATGGCGGCGCGGTCGGATACCGGCTCGACCGGGCGCCATTTCTCCAGCGGCCCCAGGATCAATGCCATCACCACGATCTGCACCAGGCCCACCAGCAGCCATTCGGTGCCGGTGAAGGCTTCCTCGGCATAGCGGCCAAACCCGAGGTCGTAGACCACGGGCAGCACCACGTCCTGGAACAGCGTGCCCTCAACCTGGCCGATCCAGCCGTTCAGCGTCTCCCACATTACCGCCTGCCCTCCTTTTGTCCCACCGCCTGCGGCATGGCGATCCAGTCGCGGTAGGCCGGGTGCTCGCGCAGCGTCGCGAAACAGAATCCCTTGCGCTCAAGACCGGCGAGCAGCGGCTCCAGCACGCCAGGCGCCCACGGATCCTTGCGCGACCAGATGCCCAGGTGCGCCATGGTGATATCGCCGTCGCGCAGGTTGGCCAGCGCGCGCTCCAGCAGCGCCGCGTTGGGATAGCGGTCGGACGACAGCTCATCGCCCAGGAACCCCGCCGGCGCCCAGCCGACGTGGCGGAAGCCGCACTGCTCGGCCCATTGCACCGTCTGCGGTGCGGTGCGCCCGCCCGGGGCGCGCCACAGCGGCACCATGGCGGCGCCGGTCATGGCATGGAAAGCGTCGGCGCTGCGCCGCAGCTCCTGGCAGAAGCCGACCGCGTCCATGGCCATGTCCTTGCCCGCCTGCGCGCCGAACTGCGGCCGCATGGTCACATGGCCGGCGCGCACGCTGCGCAGGTAGACATGGTCGAAGGTATGCGTGCCGAAGGCGTGGCCGTCGGCCACCAGCGTCTTCCAGTATGGCGCCCAGGCTGGGTCCAGCGAGCTGTCCTGGCGCACGGTCGGCTCATTGGCCAGGAAGAAGGTGGCGCGGATATGGTGGCGGCGCAGCGTGTCGGCGATCAGCTGCGCCTGGCTCATGCTGCCGGTGTCGAAGGTCAGGTAGAGCGTGCCGGCCGGGCACGCCTTGGCGGCAGGCTGGGCGGCATCAGCCGCCTGCAGCGCGGACGGCAGGCCGCAGGCAAGCGCCAGCGCGGCCAGCAGCTTGCCCAGCCGTCCGGATCGCGATGCCCTGGTGTCGTCCATGGTCCCTGCCCTGCCTGGTCAATACAGCGGCGCGCGCGTGCGGAAATAGATGCCGTGCGGCGAGCGCCCGACGCGCACGGTCTTGACCAGCTTGCGGCTGGCCACGTCGACCAGGCCGACCGAGCGCGCCCAGCGGAAGGTTACCCACAGCGTCTTGCCGTCGGCGGTCAGCTCCATGTCGTCCGGGCCCGGCGGCAGGCCGGTGATATCGCCGACCTTGGTCAGCGTCTGCTGGTCGATGATGCTGATGCTGCCGGTGACCCGGTTGCTGAGGAACAGATGGCGCTTGTCGCCGACCGCGCGGAAGTTGTGCGCGCCCTTGCCGGTCTGGATCTGCTTGACCACCGTGCGCGTGCGCCAGTCGATCACGGCCACGTAGTCGGCCCCGGTCATGCCGACCAGCAGGTATTTCTGGTCCGGCGTGACCCAGATGCCCGCCGGCGCCGAGCCGGTTTCCATGCGCCACATCACGTTCTGCGTGACCAGGTCGATGGCTACCACCTCATTGGAGTCCTGCAGCGTGATGAAGGCGATGCGGCTGTCGGCGGTAAAGGCGATATGGCTCGGGGTCTTGGCCAGCGGGAACTGCTTGGCCAGCTTCAGCGCCTTGCCGTCCCAGCGGTAGAGGTCGACACGGTCGAGCCGGTTGCCGGTGGCGACAAACCACTTCTGATCCGGCGAGAAGCCGATCTGGTACGGGTCGTCGACATTGGGCACGCGCTGCTGGACCTTGCCCGAGACCGGGTCCAGGAACACCAGGTCATTGCCGACCGCGTTGGCAATGATCAGCGACTTGTCGTCTGGCGTGGCGATCAGGTGGTGCGGTTCCTTGCCGATCGGGAAGGTCTCCAGCACCTTCTGGGTATCCTTGTCGATCAGCGTGACGGTTGCATCACCCGAATTCAGAATCACCACCACTTCCGCCGATGCCGGTGCGGCCAGCAGGCCCAGCGCCAGGGCGCCCACCGTGAAACCACCAGCTACAACACGACGCAATGCGAACTGCAGCGCAAACATAAAACCCGCCAGAAGAAGACTGAACCGGCGATTCTAACGGTTGAGCATGAGAATCCGCTGACAGCCCGACTGATGCCCATCAAGATTTTGGCAGATTGTTGCGCCGGAGCGACCATTTGCGGTTCGCCCCGGCATTCCGCCCCGCGCCGGCGCTCAGCGCTGCATCGATTCCCACACTTTCTGCAGCCGCTTGACCGACATCGGCACCGGTGTACGCAGCTCCTGGGCGAACAGCGCGATGCGCAGCTCCTCCAGCATCCAGCGGAATTCCTCCAGCCGCGCGTCCTCGCCGCCGCGGCCCTGGGTGCGCAGCTGCTTTTCGGCCCGCTGCCACTGCTGCACCAGCGGCGCCATCTCCTGCGTGCGCTGCGTGTCGCGCGCCGGGTCGCCCTTGAGCTTGTCCACCCGCATGGCGATGCCCTTCAGGTAGCGCGGGAAATGGACCAGCTGCGTGTACGGGGTCTCGTCGACAAAGCGCTTGCCCATCAGCCGCCCGAGCTGCGCTTCCATGTCCGCATGGGGCCCGGCGAACGGCTTGGCCTGCAGCAGCTTGCGCGGCAGCCCGGCGTACTCGGCCAGGATGGTCCCCACCAGCCGCGCGATCTCCTGCGCCAGCAGCGACAGCCGGGTGCGGCCCTCGTCCTTGCGCGCATTGAACTCGGCCTCGTTGCGCGGCAGCGGCGCCTGCATGCAGGCACGCTCCAGCGCCAGCATCACGATCTGCTCGCGCAGCATCTCCTGCGTGCCCAGCGTCATGTACTGCATCGCCATCTGCTGCAGGCCCGGGATGTTCTTCTCGATGAACTTGACCTGCTCGCGCAGCTGCAGCGCAAACAGCCGGCGCAGCCCCAGGTGGTGGACGCGGGCGGCTTCCTGCGGGTCGTCGAAGACTTCCACGTCGCAGTGCGTGCCGCGGTCGACCAGCGCGGGGTAGCCGAACAGGGTCTGGCTGCCCTTGCGGATCTCCAGCAGCTCGGGCAGCTCACCGAAGGTCCACCCGGTCAGGCCCTCGTACTTGCCGGGCTCGGCCGCGGCCAGCGGCGCCGCCTGCTCCGGGGCCAGGGTTGCCGCCTGTGCCGCGGCTTGCGCGGCCACCCGCTGGAACGACTGCTGCGCCTGCCCGCCCAGCTCGGCGCGCAACTGGGCCAGGTTGCGGCCCATCTCAAGCTGGCGGCCGTGCTCGTCGACCACCTTGAAGTTCATCGTATGGTGCGCGGGCAGCGTTTCCAGCTTGAAGTCGGCCCGCTTGACCATGGTGCCGGTCTGCTCGCGGATATCGGCAATCAGCACATCCAGCAGCTCGCCCTCGCCAAGCGGCTGGCGCGCGACAAAGCCCGCGGCATACTCCGGCAGCGGTACACAGTGGCGGCGCAGCTTCTGCGGCAGCGACTTGAGCAGCAGGTGCACCTTCTCCCTGATCATGCCCGGCACCAGCCAGTCGGCGCGCTCCTGGCGCACCTGGTTGAGTGCGTACAGCGGCACGGTCAGGGTCACGCCGTCGCGGTGGCTGCCTGGCTCGAAGTGGTAGGTCAGCCCCATGCCCACCCCGGCCACGTTCATGGTCTTGGGGAACAGGTCGGTGGTGATGCCGGCCGCCTCGTGCCGCATCAGCTCGTCGCGGTTCAGGTACAGCAGCTTGCGGTCCCTGACGCTCTCGGCCTGGTACCACTGCTCGAAGGTGGCCTGCTGGCAGATGTCGGCGGGAATCGCGCGATCGTAGAAGGCGTAGATCAGTTCGTCGTCGACCAGCACGTCCTGGCGGCGCGACTTGTGCTCCAGGTTCTCGATCTCGCGCACCAGGCGCTGGTTGTGCGCATAGAACGGCAGGCGCGTATCGAACTCGCCCTCGACAAGCGCGCGGCGGATAAAGATCTCGCGCGCTTCCTGCGGGTTCATCGGGCCGTAATGCACGCGGCGGTGCTGGTAGACCACCAGCCCGTACAGCGTGGCGCGCTCCAGCGCCAGTACCTGGCCCGCCTTCTTTTCCCAGTGCGGATCGCTCCAGCTGACCTTGAGCAGGTGGCGGCCCACCTGTTCCAGCCATTCCGGCTCGATGCGCGCCAGCGTGCGCGCGAACAGCCGGCTGGTCTCGACCAGCTCGGCCGCGACAATCCAGCGCCCGACCTTGCGCGCGATCAGCGAGCCCGGCCACAGGTGGAACTTGATGCCGCGCGCGCCCAGGTATTCGCGGCCCTTGCCGTCGCCATCCTCGATGCGGCAGCCGACATTGCCCAGCAGGCCAGTCAGCAGCGCCTTGTGCACCTGCTCATAGGTGGGCTCGCTGTCATTCAAGCGCCAGCCCTGCTCGGTCACCGTGGTCAGCAGCTGCGAATGCACGTCGCGCCACTCGCGCAGCCGCAGGTGCGACAGGAAGTGGGCGCGGCACTGGTCCTGCAGCTGGCGGTTGGACTTCTTGTGCGCGACCGCATCCTCGAACCACTTCCACAGCCTGACCCAGCCCAGGAACTCGGACTTCTCGTCCATGAACTTGCGATGCGCCTGATCGGCGGCTTCCTGCGCCTCCTGCGGGCGGTCGCGCGGGTCCTGCACCGACAGCGCGCTGGCGATGACCAGCACCTCGCGCAGGCACTGGTGCTCGCGCGCGGCCAGGATCATGCGCGCCACGCGCGGGTCCAGCGGCAGCTTGGCCAGCTGGCGCCCGGTGCCGGTAAGCTGGTTGGCGTCGTCGACCGCGCCCAGTTCCTGCAGCAGCTGGTAGCCGTCCGCGACGGCGCGGCCCAGCGGCGGCTCGATAAACGGGAACGACTCGATCTCGGTCAGCCGCAGCGCCTTCATGCGCAGGATCACCGCGGCCAGCGACGAGCGCAGGATCTCGGGGTCGGTAAAGCGCGGACGGCCGGTGAAATCGGACTCCTCATACAGCCGGATGCACACGCCGTTGGCAACCCGACCGCAACGGCCGGCGCGCTGGTTGGCAGCGGCCTGCGAGATCGACTCGACCTGCAGTTGCTCGACCTTGTTGCGGTACGAGTAGCGCTTGACCCGCGCCAGCCCGGTATCGACCACGTAGCGGATGCCCGGCACCGTCAGCGAGGTTTCGGCGACGTTGGTCGCCAGCACGATGCGCCGTGCGTTGGACGGCTTGAACACCCGCTCCTGCTCCTGCACCGACAGCCGCGCAAACAGCGGCAGGATCTCGGTATGCGGCGGGTGGTGCTTGCGCAGCGCCTCGGCGGCTTCGCGGATCTCGCGCTCGCCGGGCAGGAAGACCAGCACATCGCCGGGGCCGACGCGGCACAGCTCGTCGACGGCCTCGACAATGCCATCGTACAGGTCGCGCTCGCGTGCCTGCGGGCTGCGCGGCGCGCCGGCGGGCACGTCCTCGGTGATCGGACGGTAGCGCACTTCCACCGGGTACAAGCGGCCGCTGACCTCGATCACCGGCGCCGGCTTGTCGCCCGCGGCGAAATGCTGGGCAAAGCGCTGGGCATCGATGGTGGCCGAGGTGATGATCACCTTCAGGTCCGGGCGCTTTGGCAGGATCTGGCGCAGGTAGCCGATCAGGAAGTCGATGTTCAGGCTGCGCTCGTGCGCCTCATCGATGATCAGCGTGTCATAGGCGCGCAGCAGCGGATCGTTCTGGGTCTCGGCCAGCAGGATGCCGTCGGTCATCAGCTTGACCGACGCCCCCGACGACATGGTGTCATTGAAACGCACCTGGTAGCCCACGTGCTCGCCCAGCGGCGTGCCGATTTCCTGCGCGATGCGCTTGGCGGTCGAGGTCGCGGCGATGCGCCGCGGCTGGGTGTGGCCGATCAGCCCCCCACCCTCGCGCCCCGGGCCGCGCCCGATCGACAGGCAGATCTTGGGCAGCTGGGTGGTCTTGCCCGAGCCGGTCTCGCCCGAGACGATCACCACCTGGTTGGCCAGCAGCGCCGCGGCGATCTCGTCGCGACGGCCGGAGACCGGCAGGGCCTCCGGGAAGGTGATGGGCGGCAGCGGGTTGACCGGCCTTGGCGCACGCGGCGGCCGCGGCTCGCGGGGACCGCGTGGCGGGCGCTGCCCGGCCTCACCGGCCGGCCGGGCAGCGGCTGGCTGCGGACGGACGTCCGACTTCCTGACCGGGCCTGGGGCCGGCCGGGACTGGGTTGGGGAGGCGGACTGACCGGCACCGGCGCGCTGGCTCGGCGCGGCGGGTGGTTTAGGCTTGACGGGGCGTTGTTCTGACATTGGCCGGGATTATAATCCGCGGGATGAACGCCAGAACCGACGCGCCGCAGACGGCGCCTGCCTCCTCACCCGCCGCCCCCGTGCCGGCGGAGCCGCCTGCGGCTGAATTCCCCGCGCCTGCCCCGACCTCCCCCGTGCCCGCCGTCCCGGCGCCCACGGCGGCCGACCCCGAGCGCAGCGGCCCCGACCACCAGCAGTTCGTCGACTGGCTGCGCATGGTGGCGCCGTATATCCATGCCTTCCGCGGCAAGACCTTTGTGATCGCCTTCGCCGGCGAACTGGTCAAGTCGGGCGTGCTCAATGCGCTGGTCAACGATGTCGCGCTGCTGCACGCCATGGGCATGCAGATCGTGCTGGTGCACGGCTCGCGCCCGCAGGTGGAAGAACAGCTGGCGCTGCGCCATGTCGAGTCACAGTTCGTCGATGGCGTGCGCGTCACCGACAACGCCGCGCTCGAATGTGCCAAGGAGGCCGCCGGCGAGCTGCGCCTGGACATCGAGGCCGCCTTCAGCCAGGGCCTGCCCAATACGCCGATGGCCGGCGCCCAGCTGTCGGTGATCTCCGGCAACTTTGTGACTGCCCGCCCGGTCGGCATCGTCAACGGCACCGACTACCAGCACACCGGCCTGGTGCGCAAGATCGACGCCGAGTCCGTGCGCATGTCGCTGTCGCACGGCAAGGTGGTGCTGCTGTCGCCGCTGGGCTTCTCGCCCACCGGCCAGGCCTTCAACCTGTCGATGGAAGACGTGGCCAGCGCCACCGCCACCGCGCTCAAGGCCGACAAGCTGATCTTCATCACCGAAGTGCCGGGCGTGCCCGACCCGGTCGGCAAGATGATGCAGGAAATGTCGCTGCGCACCGCGGTCGAGCGCCTGCAGAACAAGCACCTGCCGCCGGACGTGGCCAACTACCTGCAGCACCTGGTCAAGGCGCTCAAGGGCGGCGTGCCGCGTGCACACCTGATCCCCTATTCGCTCGACGGCGCGGTGCTGCTGGAACTGTTCCTGCACGACGGCGTCGGCACCATGCTGTCCGACACCGACCTGGAAAGCCTGCGCGAAGCCACGCTCGATGACGTCGGCGGCATCGTCCAGCTGATCGCCCCGCTGGAGCAGGACGGCACGCTGGTGCCGCGCGGACGCCACCTGATCGAGCGCGATATCTCCAACTTCTCGGTGATCGAGCACGACGGCGTGCTGTTCGGCTGCGCGGCGCTCTACGACTACCCGCGCGAGAACATGGGCGAGATGGCCTGCCTGACGGTGTCGCAGGAAGCCCAGGGCACCGGCGACGGCGAGCGCCTGCTCAAGCGCATCGAGCGCCGCGCCCGCGCGCTCGGCCTGGAGAAGCTGTTCGTGCTCACCACCCGCACCGAACACTGGTTCCTGAAGCGCGGTTTCGTCCACGCCAACGTCGACGACCTGCCCGAGGACAAGCGCAAGCTCTACAACTGGCAGCGCAAGTCCATGGTGCTGATGAAAAAACTGTGACGCCGTAGGGGCAATTGCCGCCGCGCCGCGGCTGGCGGCCCCGCTTGGCTACAATAGCGCCAGCGCCTCAGCACCTGACAAACAAACCAAGGAGTCCCCATGGCCCGCATGGTCCAATGCATCAAGCTGAACAAGGAAGCCGAAGGCCTCGACTTCCCGCCGCTGCCCGGCGAACTGGGCAAGAAGATCTGGCAAAGCGTGTCGAAGGAAGCCTGGGCTGGCTGGCTCAAGCACCAGACCATGCTGATCAACGAAAACCGCCTGAACATGGCCGATGCGCGCGCGCGCCAGTACCTGCTCAAGCAGACCGAGAAGTACTTCTTCGGCGAAGGCGCCGACCAGGCCCAGGGCTACGTGCCGCCGCAGTCCTGAACCGGACCGGCCAATGACAAAAGGGGTGCCTCAGGCACCCCTTTTGCTTGGTAGCGGACGACTTTGCTCAGTAGTCCGTGCGCTGCACGCCGTCGCCGGTGCCCAGCAGCAGCACATCCGCGCCGCGCAGCGCGAACAGGCCCACCGTGACCACGCCCGGCACCTGGTTGACGGCCTGCTCCAGGCCGCGCGGGTCTTCGATCTTCAGGCCGACCACGTCCAGGATCACATTGCCGTTGTCGGTCTTGTAGATGCCGCCTTCCTTGGTCATGCGCAGGCGCGGCTGGCCACCCAGGGCCTGCAGCTTGCGCGCCACCGCGGCACGTGCCATCGGGATCACCTCGACCGGCAGCGGGAAGGTGCCCATGGTCTGGACCAGCTTGCTGCCGTCGGCGATGCAAACAAAGCGCTTCGCGACCGAGGCCACGATCTTCTCGCGCGTGAGCGCCCCGCCGCCGCCCTTGATCATGGCGCCGCTGGCGTCGATCTCGTCGGCGCCGTCGACATACACCGGGATCTCGTCGACCTCGTTCAGGTCCAGCACCTTGAAGCCGTGCTGCTGCAGGCGGCGCGTGGACGCCTCGGAGCTCGACACCGCACCGGCGAAGCGCTCCTTGAATGCCGCCACGGCGTCAATGAAGAGATTGGCGGTGGAGCCAGTGCCCACGCCGAGCACTGCTCCTTCGGGCACTTCCTGCTTCACGTAGTCGGCGGCAGCTTGCGCGACCAGCGCCTTGAGTTCATCCTGAGTCATGACAACAGCCAGATTGCGTTGGGGGAAACGCGTAGTGTAGCGGATTGCGGCGGCAGGTCACGCGGGCGACGGTACAATGGATCAGGCCGGGGTGGCGGGTGCGCGACCCGTGTGCGACCTGCGCCCCCCTGATGCCCGCGAATGATTTTGCAGACGCTCAAGCAGACCAACTAGCGACCATGAACCAGCTCGAACAACTCAGGCAGTTCACCACGGTGGTGGCCGATACCGGCGACTTCCAGCTGATGAAGCAGTACACCCCGCAGGACGCGACCACCAATCCGTCGCTGATCCTGAAGGCGGTGCAGAAACCCGAATACCGCCACCTGCTGGAGCAGGCCGTGCGTGACCACCACGGCAACGGCGGCGTCGATGCGGTGATGGACGCCGTGCTGATCGCCTTCGGCTGCGAGATCCTGGCGATCGTGCCGGGCCGCGTGTCGACCGAAGTCGATGCGCGCCTGTCCTTCGACACCGAGGCCAGCGTGGCCAAGGCGCGCCACCTGATCCAGCTGTACGAGCAGCGCGGCATCGCGCGCGAGCGCGTGCTGATCAAGATCGCCTCCACCTGGGAAGGCATCCGCGCGGCCGAGATCCTGCAGCGCGACGGCATCCGCTGCAACATGACGCTGCTGTTCTCGCTGGTGCAGGCGGTGGCGTGCGCCGAGGCCGGCGCGCAGCTGATCTCGCCCTTCGTCGGCCGCATCTTCGACTGGTACAAGAAGCAGGCCGGCGAGCAATGGGACGCGGCCGCCAACGGCGGCGACAACGACCCCGGCGTGCGCTCGGTGCGCCAGATCTACGACTACTACAAGAAGTTCGGCTACCCGACCGAGGTGATGGGCGCCAGCTTCCGCAGCACCGCGCAGATCCTGTCGCTGGCCGGCTGCGACCTGCTGACCATCAGCCCCGAGCTGCTCGAGCAGCTGGCCGCCGGCCAGGGTTCGGTGACGCACAAGCTGTCGGTGGACCAGGCCCAGGCCGCCAATATCGCCCGCATCGCGGCCGACGAGGCGTCCTTCCGCTGGCAGTTGAATGAGGATGCGATGGCGACGGAAAAGCTGGCCGAAGGCATCCGCCTGTTTGCGGCGGATGCGGTCAAGCTGGAGAAGCTGATCGGCGGGATTGCAAAATAAGCGCCAGTTCAGCGCAAGACAGGCCCGGGCGGCAACGCCCGGGCCCGAGGCTCAGCCGGCCGATGGCGCCAGCTGCGGCCACAGCAGCGGCAGGCACGCACCCGCCGCGGCGGACAGCACGATATCCGCGGTCTGGTCCAGCGCCGATGGCTGCAGATTGACCACGATCACCGGCGCGCCATGCTCGCGCGCCAGGCCCGGCAACCCCGCCGCCGGATAGACCAGCCCCGAGGTGCCGACCACCAGGCACAGGTCGCAGTGTTGCGCCGCATGCTCGGCGCGGTAGCGCGCCACGCGCGGCAGGTCCTCGCCGAACCACACCACGCCCGGACGCATCAGCGCGCCGCACAGGTTACAGCGCGGCGGCATGCCCGGCAGCGCGGTCGCCTCGTTGCAGCGTCCGCACCCGTCCAGCCATTTGTTGGCGAACAGGTTCCCGTGCAGTTCGATCACGCCCGCGCTGCCGGCGCGCTGGTGCAGGCCGTCAACGTTCTGCGTGACCAGCGTGAAAGGTTTCTGCGCAGCCAGCGCGACCAGCGCATGGTGCGCCGGGTTGGGATGCACGGCTGCGACCAGCTCGCGCCGGTGCACGTACCACTTCCAGACCAGAGCGGGCTGGCGGCGGTAGGCGTCCTCGCTGGCCAGCTCTTCCGGGTCGAACTGTTCCCACAGCCCGGTCATCGCGTCGCGGAAGGTCGGCACGCCGGATTCGGCGGAAATGCCGGCGCCGGTCAGCACGAAGATATTGCCGGCGGCCGCGATCAGCCGGCGTGCTTCCTCAAGCCCCGGCATTTCAAGGAGACCGGAATCAGCGGCCATGGACTTATCGCGGCAGGCGCCGCTGGCGCACGGCTTCGTACAGGCATACGCCGCTGGCGACCGAGACATTCAGGCTTTCCACGCCACCCGCCATCGGGATGCCGACCAGCTCGTCGCAGGTTTCGCGCGTGAGGCGACGCATGCCCTCGCCTTCGGCGCCCATCACGATCGCGGTCGGGCCCTTGAAGTCGATGTCATACAGCGACTTTTCGGTGCCGTCGGCGGTGCCGATGACCCAGATGCCGCGTTCCTGCAGTTCACGCAGGGTGCGGGCCAGGTTGGTGACGGTGATATAGGGCACGGTCTCGGCGGCGCCGCTGGCGACCTTGGCCACGGTGGCATTGAGGCCGACGCTGCGGTCCTTGGGGGCGATCACGGCATGCGCGCCGGCGCCGTCGGCCACGCGCAGGCAGGCGCCCAGGTTGTGGGGGTCGGTGACGCCGTCCAGCACCAGCAGCAGCGGCGTGCCTTCGATGCCGTCGAGCAGTTCATCCAGGTTCAGCGCCAGTGCCACGTCTTCGGCACGTGCCACCACGCCCTGGTGGCGGTCGGTGCCGGCCATGCCGCGCAGGCGCTCGGCATCGACCGGGTGCAGGCGCACGCCCAGGCTTTCGGCCAGGCGCACGAAGTCCTGCATGCGCCGGTCGCGGCGGGCGGATTCGATATAGACATCGGTCACGCCCTTGGCATCTTGGCGCAGGCGTGCGGTGACGGCGTGAAAGCCGATCAGGAGTTTGTTTTTAGCCATGGCGCGATTGTACTCGCCCTCTCGCCCCCGGCAGCCGGCCGGGGGGCGAGAGGCGGCGGCATGGCGGCCGCCGCGGGCTTCAGCGCTTGCGCGGGGTGCGCGGGCTCTTGGCCGGCGTCTTGCCCGCCGGCTTGGCCTGGTGCGACTTGGAGGCCGGCTTGCGCGGCTTCTCCAGGTGCGAGGGCTTGGGCTTGGCCGCGTGCTTGGCCGGCTTGCCGCCGGTCTTCACATGCGGCCTGAGCGGCGTGATCACCGCCTCGAACACCGGCTGCTCCTCGATCACGCGGTCCAGCGTCTCGTCGAACGACTCTTCCGGCTTGGACGAGCCGCCCAGCAGCGCCGCCAGCTGGCGTCCCTTCTTGCGTGCCGGCACCGCATGGGCGGCAGGCACGCGCGGCTGGGTCTCGGTGCCCCCCGCGCGGGCGCGCAGGGTTTTCGCCGACGGCTCCTGCACCAGGCGGAAGTCGATCTTGCGCGCATCCAGGTCCACGCGCGAGACCTGCACGCGCACGCGGCCGGTCAGGCGGTAGCGGATGCCGGTCCGCTCGCCGCGCAGTTCGTTGCGGGCCTCGTCGTACTGGAAGTAGTCGCTGCCCAGCTCGGTCACGTGGACCAGGCCTTCCACATACAGCTCGTCGAGCTGCACGAAGATGCCGAACGAGGTCACGGCGCTGATGGTGCCGGCGTAGTCGCTGCCTAGCTTGTCGCGCATGAAGTAGCACTTGAGCCAGGCCTCGACATCGCGCGAAGCCTCGTCCGCGCGGCGCTCATTTGCCGAGCAGTGCAGGCCGAGCTCGTCCCAGATGGCCTCGTTGCGCTTGGCGCGCGCCGCGGTCAGTTCTGCCTTCTGCTCGGCGTCCTTGGCCTGCAGCCGGCGCGCCTTGGGCGAGATCGCGGTATTCAGCTCGGTCCCGTGCGCAAACGCCGGCTGGTACTTGGTATGCGCCAGCACCGCCTTGATCGCGCGGTGCACCAGCAGGTCGGGGTAGCGGCGGATCGGGCTGGTGAAGTGCGCGTAGGCCTCGTACGCCAGGCCGAAGTGGCCGATATTGTCCGGGCTGTAGACCGCCTGCTGCATCGAGCGCAGCAGCATGGTCTGCAGCATCGGCGCGTCGGGACGGGACTTGATCTTGTCCATCACCTCGGCGTAGTCCGATGCCTGCGGCTTGTCGCCGCCGCCCAGCGACAGGCCGGCGGTGCGCAGGAAGTCGCGCAGGTTCTTCAGCTTCTCTTCGCTGGGGCCCGCGTGGATGCGGTACAGCGCCGGGTGCTTGAAGCGTTCGAGGAAGTCGGCCGCGCATACGTTGGCGGTCAGCATGCACTCTTCGATCAGCCGGTGCGCGTCGTTGCGCGTGCGCGGCAGGATCTGCTCGATCTTGCCCTGCGCGTTGCAGACGATATAGGTCTCGGTGGTGTCGAAGTCGATCGCGCCGCGCGCGCGCCGTGCCTTGAGCAGGACCTGGAACAGCTCATACAGGTTCTGCAGGTGCGGCACCAGCTCGCTGCGCTTGTGCGCCTCGGGGCCCTTGGTGTTGGACAGCACCGACCAGACCTCGTTGTAGGTCAGGCGCGCGGCCGAATGCATCACGGCCGGGTAGAACTGATAGCCCTTGAGTTCGCCCTTGGCGGTGATCACGGCATCGCACACCATGCACAGCCGGTCCACGAGCGGATTGAGCGAGCACAGCCCATTGGACAGCTTCTCCGGCAGCATCGGGATCACGCGGCGCGGGAAGTAGACCGAGGTGGCCCGGTCCAGCGCATCCGCGTCCAGCGGCGTGCCGGGGCGCACATAGTGCGACACATCGGCGATCGCCACGATCAGGCGCCAGCCCTTGGCGCGACCGATCTTGACCGGCTCGCAATAGACCGCATCGTCGAAGTCGCGTGCGTCTTCGCCGTCGATGGTCACCAGGGGGATGTCGCGCAGGTCGATGCGGTGGTCCAGGTCGGCCTGGCGCACCTCGTCGGGCAGCGCGGCGGCTTCCTGGGCGGCGGCCGGCGCGAACGCATGCGGCACGCCGTACTTGCGCACGGCGATCTCGATCTCCATGCCGGGATCGTCGATGTCCCCCAGCACCTCCACCACGCGGCCCACCGGCTGCACGTAGCGGTCGGGGAATTCGATCAGCTCGACGCTGACCACCTGCCCCACCCGTGCCTTGCCCTGCGCCTTGGGCGGGATCAGGATGTCCTGGCTGATGCGCTTGTCTTCAGGCGCCACCACCAGCACGCCGCCTTCACTGAGCAGACGGCCGATGACAAAACGGTTGGCGCGCTCGATGATCTCGACGATCTGCCCTTCGGGGCGCCCGCGCCGGTCGTAGCCGACCACGCGCACCTGCGCGCGGTCGTTGTGCATGGCCTTCTGCAGTTCGCGCTCGGGCAGGAAGATGTCGTCTTCGCCGTCGTCGCGGATCAGGAAGCCAAAGCCGTCGCGGTGGCCCTGCACCCGGCCGGTGACGAAGTTCGGCTGATGGGCCAGCTCATAGCGGCCCTTGCGGTTCAGCTCGATCTGGCCGTCGCGCTCCATGGCCGCCAGGCGCTTCTGAAAACCGTCATGCTCTTTGCGCGTGACGGAGAGGGCCTTGGCAATATCGCCGGCCGACTGGGGGGATCCCGACGTTCTCAACACGCCCAGGATTTCTTCCCGGCTGGGGATCGGATAGTTGTTCTGATTCAATTTTTTCTGGAAACTATTTGACAAAATTCTCGCGCTCTCTATAATGAGCGCTTCGGTTGTTTCGACACCTGCCCAGGTGGCGGAATTGGTAGACGCACTAGGTTCAGGTCCTAGCGGTGGCAACACTGTGGAGGTTCGAGTCCTCTCCTGGGCACCAGATCACCGGAAAACCCGCAGCGCTTTCAAGCCCTGCGGGTTTTTTGTTTTTGACGCCTGTTTCGCGCATCAGATCCGGCAACTTGCACTCCTTGCTTGGCGGCCATGCCGCGATGTCATAACTGCGAGCGTACGGGTTTTTTCCCGTCCGTGAAACCGCGCACCGTACCCCGCGCGGCAGCCGAACCACAACGGTACGGCAATGTCGAGGAGTGTAACAGCTTCAGTGGCGATTCCGGCATTCCACCGGCCATTGGCTGCCACATCGGCGTATCACCTCCTTCCCTCCCCGTACTCCTGCCACTTTGTACCCTGCCCGTGCTTGACATGCCCGACAATGTGTAACTATCATGGTTTCACATTGCACCTGACATCCTGAGCACAAGCGTTGAGCACAAGCAGCCGGTTCGCCGTGGCAGTCCACATCCTGACCCTGCTCGCCAGTTCGGCCGAGCCGGTGCCGTCGTCGCTGATCGCCGGCAGCGTGGGCACCAACCCGGCGCTGATCCGGCGGCTGGTCGGCCAACTGGCTGAAGCCGGGCTGGTGGCGACCACCATGGGCAGCACCGGCGGCGCCACGCTGGCGCGACCGGCCGCGTCGATCACGCTGCTCGACGTGTTCCGCGTAGTGGAAACCACCGCGCTGATCACGCTCCACCAGAGCGCGCCCAATCCGGCCTGCCCGGTCGGGCGCGAGATCACCGGTGCGCTGCGCAAGGTCGCGGACCGTGCGCAGGCGGCCATGGACGATACCCTTGCCGGCATCACCATCGCCAGCATGCTCGCCGATGTCGAAGGCAGCAACCAGCGCCGCAAGCGCTGATTTTTTTTGCCCCGATATGTAACCACGATGGTTTCATATCAAACCTGACCGAAAGAAGGAGTGACCATGAAGATCGCAATCATCGGCGCCACCGGCCGCGTTGGCACGCGCCTCACCGACGAAGCCCTGCGCCGCGGCCACCAGGTGACCGCCATTGCGCGCCACGCCAGCAAACTGCCCGCTCGCGACGGCGTGACCACCAGGGACGTCGACGCAACCGACAGCGCCGCACTGGCCGCGGCGCTGGCCGGCAACGACGTGGTCATCAGCAGCGCGCGCTTCGCGCAACTGAACGCGCAGCAGGTGACCTCGGCCGTGCGCCAGGCCGGCGTGCCGCGCCTGCTGGTGGTGGGTGGTGCCGGCAGCCTCTGTGTCGCGCCGGGGGTGCAGTTGGTCGACACCCCGAATTTCCCCGACGCCTACAAGCCCGAGGCCCTCGCAGGCCGCGACTTTCTCAACGCGCTGTGTGGCGAACAGCAGATCAAATGGACCTTCCTGTCGCCCTCGGCACTGTTCGAGCCGGGCGAGCGCATTGGCAAGTTCCGTGTTGGCGAGGAAACCCTGCTGAGCGACGCAGCAGGCAAGAGCTGGATCTCGATGGAAGACTATGCCATCGCGATGCTCGATGAGATCGAAAAGCCGGCGCATTCGCGCCAGCGTTTCACGGTCGGCTATTAAGCCGGCCGCCGGGGCCCACCGGTAGCGGCAGGCCCCGGCGCAAGCACATCAGGCCTGCGCGCCGTCGTCCTGGCTGGCACGCTTGCCGCGCTTGAGCCAGGCGGCCAGGTTGTGCGGGCGCAGCGTGTCGTACTCTTCGAACGGCTGGTGGATCCAGGGGTTCGACGGCAGGAAGGTCACATGGTAGTCCGGCTCGACCTTCGAGCACGCCTTGTACCACAGCACGGCCGAACGTACCTCGGTCACGGCCGGATAGCGCTCCTTCAGGTGGCGGCCCACGCGCTCCAGCGTGATGCCCGAATCCACCAGGTCGTCGACCAGCAGCACCCTGCCCGTCAGCTCGCCGCGGGTCATGGTGATGTACTGCGCGATGTCCAGGTTGCCCTGCTGCGTGCCCGCGGCCTCGCGGTAGCTGCTGGTGGCCAGGATGGCCAGCGGCACGTCGAAGATGCGCGACATCTGGTCGCCGACGCGCAGCCCGCCGCGCGCCAGGCACAGGATCTTGTCGAACTTCCAGCCCGACTCATGCACGTTCAGCGACAGGCGTGCGATCAGGCGATGGTATTCATCCCAGGAGACCCACAGGTTCTCGTCATCGTTCGTTGGCAGGTTCATCTTTTTGCGCTTTGTATCGTCGGGTCGGTTGACCTATATGGCTCGGCCCGCTTGCGCGGGCCGATTTATTTCTGGCGGGCCGCAGCGCTCGTGGCGCCGCTGCCTTGTGGCGTGCTGCTGCCGGGTCAGGCCTTGTACGGATGACGCAGCAGGATGGTCTCGTCGCGATCCGGGCCGGTCGAGATCATGTCGATCGGAATGCCGACCACTTCTTCCACGCGCTTTAGGTAGATGCGGGCCTGCTCGGGCAGCGCGTCCCACGTCTTCACGCCGAAGGTCGACTCGTTCCAGCCGGGGAATTCCTCGTAGACCGGCACGCAACGCGCCACGGCGTCAGAGCCGCGCGGCAGGATGTCGACGGTCTTGCCATCGAGCTCGTAGCCCACGCACAGCTTGATGGTTTCCAGGCCATCGAGCACGTCCAGCTTGGTCATGCACAGGCCGGACACGCCGTTGATCTGCACCGAGCGCTTGAGCGCGGCGGCATCAAGCCAGCCGGTGCGGCGCGGACGGCCGGTGACCGAACCGAATTCCTTGCCGACGTTGGCCAGGCGCACGCCGACCGGGTCCTGGCGCGACGGGTTGTCGTTGTCGTACAGCTCGCTCGGGAACGGGCCCGCGCCCACGCGCGTGCAGTAGGCCTTGGTGATACCCAGGATGTAGTTCAGGCGGCCCGGACCGACACCGGCGCCCGCTGCGGCCGCACCGGCCACGCAGTTGCTCGAGGTCACGAACGGATAGGTGCCGTGGTCCACGTCCAGCAGCGTGCCTTGCGCGCCTTCGAACATCAGGTTGCCGCCGGCGGCATTGACCGCGTACAGCTCGGCCGACACGTCGGCCACCATCGGCGCCAGGCGCGGCGCGTAGGCCAGAGCTTCGTCCAGGGTCTGCTGGAAGTCCACGGCTTCGGCGCCCAGGTACTGGGTCAGCATGAAGTTGTGGTAGTCCAGGTTCTCGCGCAGGCGTTCGGCGAACTGCTGCGGATCGAACAGGTCCTGCACGCGCAGCGCGCGGCGGGCCACCTTGTCTTCATAGGCCGGGCCGATGCCGCGGCCGGTGGTGCCGATCTTGGCGGCGCCACGGCGGGCTTCGCGCGCCTTGTCGATGGCAACGTGGTACGGCAGGATCAGCGTGGCGGCCTCGGAAATGCGCAGGCGGTTCTGCACCTGCAGGCCGGCGCCTTCGAGTTCTTCGATTTCACGGAACAAAGCTTCGGGCGACAGCACCACACCGTTGCCGATGTAGCAGACCGTGCCGTCACGCATGATCCCGGACGGGATCAGACGGAGAATGGTCTTCTTGCCACCGATGATCAGCGTGTGGCCAGCGTTGTGGCCACCCTGGAACCGCACCACGCCCTTTGCCTGGTCGGTAAGCCAATCGACGATTTTTCCTTTGCCTTCGTCACCCCATTGGGTGCCGATCACGACGACATTGCGTCCCTGGCCTACTGCGGATGCGGACATATTGCTTTGGTCAATAGGTTAAAAACGTATTCTACTCTTGTTGCCGGGCGATTCTCGATTTTTGGGCACGCCCGGCGCCCAAGCGTCAGCGCGGCACCACGGCCCAGCCGGCGTCCTGGCGCACCAACTGCCGGTCGCAGTTGAACTCATCGAGCTCGTGGGTATGGCCGGGCAGCGACTGGATCACGATCTCGCCGGCCGCACGCAGCGTGGAAATCGCGGCCCGGAGTGCCGGATCCGCATCCCAGGGCGCAAAAATCGCCTGGGCGCGCACTTCCACGGGCGACAGCGCCGCCACTTCACGCAGGTCCAGCGAGAAACCCGTGGCCGGGCGCGCACGGCCGAAGGCCTCGCCCACCTTGTCATAACGGCCGCCACGCGCCACGTAATTGGGCAGGCCGGCAACATAGGCCGCGAACATCACACCGCTGTGATAGTGGTAACCGCGCAAATCCGACAGGTCGATATTCACGCTGGCACCGCGCACCTGCACCGCCAGTGCCGCCAGTTCATCCAGCGCGCGGCCGATGGCCGGGCTGGCCGGCAGCGTCGCGCGGGCGCGCTCGATCACGTCCACGCCGCCGTACAGCGTAGGCAGCGCCAGCAGCGCATCGCGCTCGGTCTGCGGCATGCCTGCGGTCAGTTCGCGCAGGGCCGGCACATCCTTGGTTTCCAGCGCGGCAAAGAGCGCGTCCTCGATCTTGCGGATCGACGGCAGGCCCGCCAGCAGCGCTTCCAGGATGCCGGCATGGCACAGGTCGATGCGGACATCCGACAGCCCCGCCGCCTGCAGCGCGGCCAGCATCAGGTCCTGGATCTCGACGTCGGCTTCCAGGCCGGCATGGCCATAGATCTCGGCGCCGATCTGGATCGGCTCGCGCGTGGCGTGGAAACCCGCCGGGCGCGCATGCAGCACGTTGCCCGCGTAGCACAGGCGGGTCACGCCCGGGCGGTTCAGCAGGTGCGCGTCGATGCGCGCGACCTGCGGCGTGATATCGGCACGCAGGCCCATGGTGCGGCCCGACAACTGGTCCACCAGCTTGAGCGTGCGCAGGTCCAGGTCATGGCCGGTGCCGGTCAGCAGCGACTCCAGGTATTCCAGCATCGGCGGCATCACCATCTCATAGCCGTAGGTGCGGAACAGGTCCAGCATGCGGCGGCGCAGTTCTTCGATCTTGCGCGCTTCCGACGGCAGCACGTCGGCAATGTTTTCTGGCAGCAGCCAATGGTTGGACATAGTGAATCTCTTCTCAGTCAATCTCGTCTCTGTCATTCGGTTTGCCTCGAGGCAATGCCCCCAAGGCGCCCGTGCCTGACCAGGAACTTCATTGCAGGCGCCGCGCGCCCGCGCCATCACTCAGCGAGGATGGCTCCAGCCGGACAAAACCCCGGCAAGCCGGGGTTTCGTCAATTCGCCACACGGACAAGCGACGGTGCTAGCGCTTGCCCCCGGATCCGCCCGAGGCGGCCGCGGCGGCACCGCCGCTGGAACGCATGTAGCGGAAGAACTCGGAGGTGGGCTCAAGCACCAGCACGTCGCGCTTGTCGCGGAAGGTGTTGCGGTAAGCCTCCATGCTGCGCCAGAACTGCGCGAACTGCGGATCGCGGCCAAACGCGTCGGCATAGATCTGCGAGGCCTTGGCATCGCCCTGGCCCTTGATCACCTGGGCGTCGCGATAGGCCTCGGCCAGCACCACTTCGCGCTGACGGTCGGCATCGGCGCGGATCTTCTCGCCCTCGGCAGCACCGGTGGAGCGCAGCTCGTTGGCCACGCGCTTGCGCTCGGCCTCCATGCGCCGGTACACCGATTCGCTGATCGCGGGCAGCAGGTCAACGCGCTTGAGGCGCACGTCCAGGATCTCCACACCCACCGACTTGGCGTATTCGCTCATGCCGTTGCGGATGGCCTGCATCACCTGCTCGCGCTCGCCGGCAACCACGTCGGCCACGGTGCGCTTGCCGAACTCCTCGCGCGCCACCGAGTCGATGCGCTGGGTCATGCGGTCCTGCGCACCGCGCACGTTGCCGCCGAAGGCGACAAAGAACTTGCGCGGATCGGTGATGCGCCATTTGACGAACCAGTCCACCACCATGCTCTTCTTCTCGGCGGTCAGGAAACGCTCGCTGGCGGCCCCGTCGATGGTCTGCAGGCGGCGGTCCATGAACACCACGTTCTGGAACGGCGGCGGCAGCTTGAAGTGCAGGCCGGGCTCACGCACTACCTGCTTGATCTCGCCGAAGGCGAACACCACGGCGTACTGGCGCTGGTCGACCACGAACAGCATGGACGAGACCACGGCCAGCAGGATGAAAAAGCCAATCGCGAAGGAAATCAGTCGGTTCATGACGGTCTCCTCAGCGCGAGTCGCGGTCGCGGTTGCGCAGCGATTCGCGCGAACGGATATCCGTCGATGCATCCGGCGCGGGTGCCGGCGTGCTCGCGGCACCCGGCTGGCCCGGTTGCGGCGCGGCGCGGCCATCGGCCTGCGCCATCAGCTTGTCCAGCGGCAGGTAGAGGAGATTGTTGCCCTGGCGCGCGTCCACCAGCACCTTGGTCGAATTGCTGTAGATCTGCTGCATGGTTTCCAGATAGATGCGGTCACGCGTCACCTGCGGCGACTTGGCGTACTCGGTCTGCACCGAACGGAAGCGCGAGGCATCGCCCTCGGCCTGCGCCACCACGCGGGAGCGGTAGGCTTCGGACTCTTCCTTCAGGCGCGCCGCGGTACCCTTGGCGCGCGGGAGGATGTCATTGGCATAGGCCTGGCCTTCGCTGATCGCGCGCTCGCGGTCCTGGCTGGCCTTGTTGACGTCGTCGAACGCGGCCTGCACCTGCTCGGGCGGCTGCACGCTCTGCACGTTCACGGACAGCACACGGATGCCGGTCTTGTACGCGGTCAGGATGGCCTGGATCGACTTGGCCAGTTGCTGCGCGATCTGTTCGCGGCTCTCGTACAGCACCGCGTCCATCTTGTTGCGGCCGACGATCTCTCGCACCGAGGTCTCGGCGGCCTGCGTCACCAGCTCTTCATCGCCTCCGCGGTCGGTCTTGTTGAAGAACAGGAATTCGCTGGCGTCCTGGATCACGTATTGCACCGTAAAGCGCACGTCGATGATGTTCTCGTCCTGCGTCAGCATTGACGAGTCTTTCAGGTTGCTGTCCTTGATCGACGTGGAGCGCCCCACCTCGACCGAACGCACGGCCGACAGGTTGACGACCTCGGCCGACTGGACCGGCCAGGGCATGCGCCAGTTGATGCCGGGGCCTGTGGCGTACTTGAACTTGCCGAACTGCAGGATCACCGCAGTCTGGCCTTCCTGCACCATGAAGAAGCCGCTGGCCAGCCAGATGCCGACCACCGCTGCCACGATCACGCCAGCACCCACGCCCGAGCCTTTGCCCGGCGTGCGCGGGCCGCCAAAGCCCTGGTTGCCGCCGCCGTTGTCCTTGCGGCCGAGCAGGCCGTTCAGGCGGCGGTTGAAGTCGCGCCACAGCTCGTCCAGGTCGGGCGGGCCGCCGTCCTGCTGCGGACGCTGGTTCTGCTGGCGGTTGTCGTCGCGACCGTCCTTCTTGTCGTCGTCGTCCTGACCGTTGCGACCCCAGCGCGGATCGTTCAGCGAGAAGATGGCGCGCAGGCGCTGCCAGCCCGCGCGCAGCGCGAAGCGGCCGCCTGGTGTCAGGCTCGAATCAGCATTCCGGGGAAACTGGGGCATGAAGTGCACGGGTCCGGGGAAGTTTGTAACAGGGGGATTCTAGCAGTCATCCGCGCCACTTTTGGCCAATTCGCGCAATCCCGGCGGCAATCGCACCGGAATTGGGCATAAGCTCCGGCGAACTGGCGGCGAATTGACCGCGAATTGACGGGTTAAAGCCTGCCCGAATCCCCCGCATCGGGGTCGTCGCTGCCGTCAGCCACGCCGCCATCATCGGCACTGTCGTAATGCGGAACGTCGGCCAGGCGCGGATCATAGGGTTGCGGCTCGGGCGGGCGGCTGGCCAGCCATTGCGCCACCTCGACCACGGCCTCGCGCAACGCATCCAGGCCGAGCCCCTCGCGCGCGCTCAGGAACACGCGGGTGGGGATACCGTCCTCGTCGCGCTCCAGGCGCGGGCCCTGCTCCAACAGCTCGGGCGCGGCATCGATCTTGTTCATCACCACGATCTGCGGGATGTCCAGCGCGTTGATTTCCGCCAGCACGCGGTTGACCTGCTCGATCTGCTCATGGCGCACCGGGCTCGATGCATCCACCACATGCAGCAGCAGGTCGGCATGCACGGTCTCGTCGAGCGTGGCGCGGAACGCCGCCACCAGTTGCGTGGGCAGGTCGCGGATAAAGCCGACCGTGTCGGACAGCACCACGTTGCCCAGGCCATCCAGGAACAGCCGGCGCGAGGTGGTGTCGAGCGTGGCGAACAGCTGGTCGGCCGCATAGGCGCCAGCCTTGGTCAGCGCGTTGAACAGCGTCGACTTGCCCGCGTTGGTATAGCCCACCAGCGAAATGCTGAGCGTGTCATTGCGCGCGCGGGCGCGCCGCTGCGTGCTGTGCTGGCGCTGCAGCCGCGACAGATCCGACTTGAGCCGCTTGGCGCGCTCGTCCAGCATGCGCCGGTCCAGCTCGAGCTGGCGCTCGCCAGGGCCGCCGCGCATGCCGATGCCGCCCTTCTGCCGCTCCAGGTGGCTCCACGCCCGGACCAGCCGCGACGCGCGGTACTGGACCTGCGCCAGCTCCACCTGCACCTTGCCGACGTGGCTCTGCGCGCGCTGCCCGAAGATGTCCAGGATCAGGCCGGTGCGGTCGATCACGTGGCGGTTCAGGAAGCGTTCCAGGTTGCGCTGCTGCGCCGGGCTCAGGGCGTGGTTGAACACGACCACGTCGGCATCCAGCGCGTCGGCGGCCTCCTTCAGCTCCTCGGCCTTGCCCGAGCCGATGAACAGCGCCGGATCCGGCCGCGAGCGGCGGCCCGTCAGCGTATGCACCGGCAGCGAGCCGGCGGTAGAGGTCAGCAGCGCCAGTTCACTGAGGCTTTCCTGGAAATCATGCTTGCCGAAGTCGACGCCGACGAGAATGGCGCGCGAGGGGGCGGTATTGGAAGTGGCTCTGGGGTCCAAGGGAGGGCGCGAAAGCGCAGGGAAAAACGGGTTCAGGGGGAAGGCGGGCGGATGTCGGACTCTGTCCTGGCCCCTGCCGGGACAGGCCGCCGCATGATGCGGAACGTGGCGGCAGCGGCGGCTGCGTAGGCAACGGCCGGGCCGCGCGGCACCGGGCGCGATGGCGCACCGGCGCCGGGCATCGGTGCGGCGCCGCGGGGCGCCCGCACGATGCCCGCAAGGAGATCAGGCCTCGGCGGCGTCATCCACGCGGAAATTGACCGCGCGCGCAGGAACGACAGTGGAAATCGCATGCTTGTAGACCATCTGCGTCACGGTGTTGCGCAGCAGGACGACATACTGGTCGAACGATTCGATATTGCCTTGCAGCTTGATGCCATTGACGAGGTAGATGGAAACCGGCACGTGCTCTTTGCGCAGCGCGTTCAGGAACGGGTCTTGTAGCAGTTGCCCTTTGTTGCTCATGGCACACTCCAAATTTATAGGTTTAGTAAAGAATGATGGGGATGGAAGTCCCCGGTTCAAGTCAGTCGGCGCAAAAACGCGCCAGAAAAAAGATCAAAAACGGTACCAAGTCGGCGTCAATGCACAGGGAACCCCCTGCTACCGCAAATTTAGCCGCAGTTCCAAACGAACGCAAACGAAAACTTGCCCCGCCAGGGATCCGATTCCGGACTCAATCCTTCGAGTCCGCATACGGATTTTTGTTCGTACGAAATTCGATGCGAAGAGGGGTGCCCTTGAGCTTGAATGCCGTACGGAAACGATTCTCCAGGTAGCGCCGGTAGGTTTCCGCAACGCCCGACAGTGCATTGCCGTGGATCACGATAATGGGCGGATTCGAGCCGCCCTGGTGCGCGTAGCGCAGCTTGGGCCGCGATGCGCCGACCCGCTTGGGCTGCTGGAATTCCACCGCTTCCTGCAGCACACGCGTGAGCTGCGGCGTCGGCAGCTTGACCATCGCCGCGGCGAACGCGTCATCGACCGAACGCATCAGCGCGCCAATGCCGGTACGCTCGCGCGCCGAGACAAAATGGAAATTCGCGAAGCTCAGGAATTGCAGCTTGCGTTCCAGGTCGTGCTTGATGCGGTCGCGGGTATGGCCGTCGAGCCCATCCCATTTATTGACGCCCACCACCAGCGCGCGGCCCGACTCCACGATAAAGCCGGCGATGTGCGCGTCCTGCTCGGAAATATCCTGTTGCGCATCGAGCAGCAGGATCACCACGTTGGCATCGGCGATCGACTGCAGCGTCTTGACCACCGAGAACTTCTCGATCGCCTCGAACACCTTGCCGCGCCGGCGCAAGCCCGCCGTGTCGATCAGCGTGTAGGGCTTGCCGCCGCGCTCGAACTCCACGTAGATGGCATCCCGGGTGGTGCCGGGCATGTCGAACGCGATCACGCGCTCTTCACCGATCAGCGTGTTGACCAGCGTGGATTTCCCCACATTGGGGCGCCCGACGATGGCAATCTTGACGCCCTTGCCTTCGTCCGAAATCTCTTCGGCCAGCTCGGGGCGCTCCTGGACCGCGAGCTCGATGGCCTCGTCGACCAGTTCGCTCACGCCATCGCCGTGGGCAGCGGAGATCGCGTAAGGATCACCCATGCCCAGCTCATAGAAATCGGCCGCCACCGAGGTGTACTTCATGCCCTCGGCCTTGTTGACCGCCAGCATGATGCGCCGGCCGGTCTTGCGCAGGTAGTCGGCAATGGCGCGGTCCTGCGGCGCCAGGCCCAGGCGGCCGTCGACGATGAAGATCACCACGTCGGCCTCGACCACGGCCTGCTTGGTCTGCTTGGCCATCTCGGCGACGATGCCTTCCTTGACCACCGGCTCAAAGCCGCCGGTATCGATGGCAATGAACGGACGTTCGCCGATGCGCCCTTCCCCGTAATGGCGGTCGCGCGTCAGGCCCGGCAGGTCGGCGACAAGGGCGTCGCGCGATCGGGTCATGCGGTTGAATAGCGTCGACTTGCCCACATTGGGGCGGCCGACAAGTGCGATAACTGGTTTCATGCAATAAACGGAAACGGGGGCCGGCACGCCGCCCCCCGGTAGCTCCGGAGTCAATGGATCCGACGGCACGCCGCGCCACCTGGGCGCGGTCTGCCGCTTGTCCTGTCGGGCGCGGCGCCGGGTCAACGGACCCGCTGCAATTGCCGCGCTAAGGATCATGCTACCGGATTCGGCGCTGGCCGTACCGACAGGTGTACGGCAGCGCGCATTGGATACCTGTCAGCCAGGCTGGAAACCGTAGACGTCGCCGTCGCGGGTCTGGATTACCATGGTCTGCCCCGCCATCACGGGCGCGGCAGTGATGGCACTCCCATCGGTCTTCATGCGTGCGATGACCTGGCCGTCTTCGCGCGACAGGAAGTGTACATAACCTTCAAAGTCACCCATTACCACCGAGCGGCCCAGGGCCAGCGGCGCGCCCAGGCGACGGTTGCGCAGGTCGTTGTTCTTCCAGCGCTCGTTGCCGTTCTGGCGGTCGAACGCATGCACGACCGACTGCTCGTCGCTGGCGTAAATCGCATTGTCATCCTGCGCCGGGCCGCTCGGCGACGAGAAGTCCTTGCCCCACTGCGGCTGGCCGCTGGCCAGCTCCAGGCAGGCCACCCGGCCCTGGAAGGTAGTGGCGCAGACCTGGCGCCCGCTCACCATCGGCAGGCCGGTGACGTCGTTCAGGCGCTCGATCTCCGACACGCCCTTCGGGTACGAGACCGCGCTCTCCCAGCGCAACACGCCGTTGCCCGGCGTCAGCACGCCCAGCTTGCCGCCAGGGAAACCCATCACGATGCCGTCGCCGGCAAACACCATCCCCATCGACGCACGCAGGTTCAGCGGCGTCTGCGAGCGCTGGTAGATCCAGCGGCGCTCGCCGGTCTCGGCGTCCAGGCCGAATACGCGCGTGTCGGTGGTGCGCACCACCACTAGGCCGTTGCCGACCAGCGGCGCCGACAGCACCTCGCCGTTGACCTGCTTCTTCCAGATCTGCTTGCCGCTGGCGTCAAAGGCATAGATGGCGCCCTTCTCGCCGGCGACCGCCGTCACCGAGCCATCGCTGCCCGGGCCCGAGGTCAGGTCTAGGTCGGCCTTGGCCTTCCACAGCACGCGCCCGCTGGCGCCTTCCAGCGCCATCACGTTGCCGTTGTTGGAAGACACGTAGACGTTGTTGCCCGCCGCGGCCGGCTGCATCGAATAGGGGCCGCTCTTGCCCACGTCGGCCTTCCAGGCCTGGCGCACCGACAGCGTGCCCGAGACCGGCTTGAGCTCGGCGGGCGGGTGCTTGTTTTCCTTGCTGAACAGCGAGCAGCCGCCCAGTGTGGCCAGGCAGGCAACCGCCACCAGCGCACGGGTCATTGCGCGGGCGGGCTGGCGATGTACGGCACGGGAAAGCACTGACGTCATAGGGTTACGGTCCTGTTTATACGATCCGCTGGATATGCGGTGTTTGCACGCGTTCGGGAGCGGCCGGATCAGGCCGTGCCCAGCGCATCGAGCTTGAACTGGATAATCTGGCGCATCGCCGGCTCGTCCTGGCCCAGCTTGTCCAGCGCCTTGCGATAGGCCGTGCGCGCATCGTCGCGCTTGTCCTGCGCGGCCAGCAGGTCGCCGCGGCGGTCGGCATACAGCGCCACGAACGCTGCCGGCGGTTCATCCTTGAGCAGCGCCAGACCCTTGTCGTAGGCCTTCTCGTCGAGCAGCACGCCGGCCAGGCGCACGCGCGCCAGGTGCGAGTAGGCTTCGTCGCCGTGGTCGATGGCCCACTGCAACTGACTCTTGGCCGCGGCCAGGTCGCCCGCATCGTACAGCACGCGGCTTGCTACCAGCGCGCTCATCTGGCCATAGGCGGTGCGGCCGTACTTGTCTTCCAGGTCGGTCGCGGCGCGCTTGATGCGCTCGATGTCGCGCGCATCGGCGGCCTTGAGCACCTGCTCATACAGCACCGCGGCCTCGCCGGCCTGCCTGCGTTCCCAGTACTTCCAGCCGTTCCAGCCGGCAAACGCCAGCAGCGCGACGATCAGCACCCAGGTCAGCGCATTGCCGTACTGGCGCCACCAGGCCTTCAGATTCTCAAGCTGTTCCTGTTCTTCTAGATCGTAAGCCATGTCGAGGCAATCACCTGCGTTGGGTTGGGTACTCGTGTACTGGGGTGTTCCGGCTGGCCAGCGTGCGATTTATTCGCTGGCGCCGACCATGGCGTCGATCAGGTAATCGACCAGGCCTTCGGCCGGCACGGTGGCCTGTTGCCCACCGCCTTCGGCCTGCTCGCGCTGGCGAAGTTCCTTGACTTGGACCACTCCGGCGGCCACTTCGTCCTCGCCAATGATAACGGCATAGGCCGCGCCGCTTGTGTCGGCGCGCTTCATCTGCGATTTGAAGCTACCGCCCTTGCCGTCGGGGCTGGCGTGTAGCACCACGTCCAGGCCCGCGTCGCGCAGCCGTTCCGCGGCGATCATCGCCTGCTGCGCGGCGGCTTCGCCCTGGTGCACCAGGTAGACGTCGCAGCCCGCCGCGTCGGGCACCACGCCTTCTTCGCGGATCAGCTCGATGATGCGTTCGATGCCCATGGCCCAGCCGCACGCGGGCGCGGACTTCCCACCCATCTGCGCGATCAGCGGGTCATAGCGCCCGCCGCCGGCGATGGTGCCTTGTGCGCCCAGCTTGTCGGTGATCCACTCGAACACCGTCAGGTTGTAGTAGTCCAGGCCACGCACCAGGCGCGGGTTGATCTTGAACGGGATGTTGTTGGCCTTGAGCAGGCGCTGCACGCCCTCGAAGTGCGCCAGCGACTCTTCGCCCAGGAAGTCGATCAGCTTGGGCGCGTTGGCCGCCATCTCCTGCAACGCCGGGTTCTTGGTGTCCAGCACGCGCAGCGGGTTGGTGTACAGGCGGCGCTTGCTGTCGTCGTCCAGGATGTCCTGGAAGCCTTCCAGGTACTTGATCAGCTGTTCGCGGTGCGCGGCGCGTTCATGGGCCTGCCCCAGCGAATTGAGCTCCAGGCGCACGCCTACCAGGCCCAGGTCGTCCCACAGGCGCTGGCACATCAGGATGATTTCCGCATCCACGTCCGGGCCGGCAAAGCCCAGCGCCTCGGCGCCGAGCTGGTGGAACTGGCGGTAGCGGCCGCGCTGCGGGCGCTCGTGGCGGAACATCGGGCCGGTGTACCACAGGCGCTTGGGGCCGTCGTACAGCAGGTTGTGCTCGATGGTGGCGCGCACGGCCGCGGCGGTGCCTTCCGGGCGCAGCGTGAGCTGCTCGCCGTTGAGCGAATCGGTGAAGGAGTACATCTCCTTCTCGACGATGTCGGTGACCTCGCCGATGCCGCGCACGAACAGCTGCGTATGCTCGACGATCGGCGTGCGGATCTGCTGGTAGCCGTAGGCGCGCAGCATGGCGCGTGCGGCATTCTCGAAATGCTCCCACAGCGGCGCGTCCGCCGGCAGCATGTCGTTCATGCCCTTCACGCCCTGCAGGGCCTTGGCGGGGCGCACCTTCGGTTCGGTCTTGGCACCGCCTTCGGCGGCCACATTCTCGGATTGCGTCATTCTGTTCTAGTCAGGCTGCTGGCACCCGGCCGGTCCGGCTCAGGCTGCCACTTCTTTGTCGGCCCGCGCAGCGCCCGGGCCGTAATGCGTGCGAACGTATTCATCTACGATCGCCTGGAACTCTTCTGCAATGCGCTCGCCGCGCAGCGTCTTCACCTTGACGCCGTCGACGAACACCGGCGCCGCCGGCGATTCACCCGAGCCCGGCAACGAGATGCCGATGTTGGCGTGCTTGCTCTCGCCCGGGCCGTTGACGATACAGCCCATCACGGCCACATCCATTTCCTCGACGCCCGGGTAGGCGGTCTTCCAGTGCGGCATCTGCTCGCGCAGGTAGGTCTGGATGCTGGCCGCCAGCTCCTGGAACACCGTGCTGGTGGTGCGCCCGCAGCCCGGGCACGCAATCACCATCGGGGTGAAGTTGCGCAGGCCCATGGTCTGCAGGATTTCCTGCCCCACGTACACTTCCTTTTCGCGCGGCGCGCCGGGTTCCGGCGTCAGCGAGATGCGGATGGTGTCGCCGATGCCTTCCTGCAGCAGCACCGACAGCGCCGCGGTCGAGGCCACGATGCCCTTGCTGCCCATGCCGGCCTCGGTCAGCCCGAGGTGCAGCGCGTAGTCGCAGCGGCGTGCCAGCTCGCGGTAGACCGCGACCAGTTCCTGCACCTGCGACACCTTGCACGACAGGATGATCTGGTCGCCCGGCAGGCCGATTTCCTCGGCCTTCTTCGCCGAATCGATGGCCGAGGTGATCAACGCCTCGATCATCACGCTCTGCGCCGGCCACGGCTCGGCGCGCCCGGCGTTTTCGTCCATGATCCGTGCCAGCAGGTCCTGGTCCAGGCTGCCCCAGTTCACACCGATGCGCACCGGCTTGCTGTAGCGGCACGCCATCTCGATCATCTGCGCGAACTGCGTGTCGCGCTTGGCGCCCTGGCCGACATTGCCGGGGTTGATCCGGTACTTGGACAGCGCCTCGGCACAGGCCGGATAGTCCTGCAGCAGCTTGTGGCCGTTGTAGTGGAAGTCGCCCACCAGCGGCACATCCACGCCCATGCGGTCGAGCTGCTCGCGGATCGACGGCACCGCGGCGGCCGCCTCGGGCGTGTTCACCGTGATGCGCACGATTTCCGAACCCGCGCGCGCCAGTTCCTTGACCTGGATCGCGGTGCCGATGGCATCGACCGTATCCGTATTGGTCATCGACTGCACGCGCACCGGCGCACCGCCGCCAATGGTCACGACATTGTCGCCCCACGCGACGCGCGCCTGGCGCGTCTGGCGGCGCGGCAGCGGACCGGGCAGGACCGGGAGACAGAGCTGTTGGTTCATAGCGTTACCACCTTGCAAAGACGCATCTTGCCGCACCTTGCGCCCGCGTCAGGGCAGCGTCAGGCGCGCCACGTTGTTGCGGTTGGCTGCCTTCAGGTCGACCGGCGTGCCATTGCGCGTCAGCGACTCGACGCCCTTGACGTTGCCGATCACTACCTTGTACGGGGCCGTGCCGCCACCGGCCATGGTCTGGCCAGCCTTGGCGGTACCGCCCATGACGATCTTGCCGCTATTGTCCCGGATCTCATACCAGGTATCGGCGGCAAAGCGGATCTGCAGTTCGCCCTCGCCTGCTGGCGCAGCCGGTGCCGTGGCAGCGGCAGGCGCGGAAGCGGCGGAGGCTGCGGGCAACACCGCAGCCGCGGGGGCAGGCGCGGAAGCGGCGGAGGCTGCGGGCAACACCGCAGCCGCGGGGGCTGCCGCGGCACTGGCCGGAGCGGTTTCGGCAGACGGCGCCGGCGAGTCGCTGGCGGCCATGACCGGCGGCAGCGCCGCCGTCACGGTGCCGGCTTCCGTGCTCTGGATCACGGCAGGCGCTTCAGCCGTTACGGTCTCGGCAGCGCTGCTGCGCGCTTCGATCCATGCGCGGATATGGTCAAGCCCGAACCAGCCGCCCGCGGCCACCAACACGGCCACCAGCGCCAGCCAGACCCAGCGGCCGCCGCTGCCGCCCGAGCGGAAGCGGTTGCGGTCGTCGAAGGCCGCATTGATGCCACCCTCGCGCTGCCGGG
This sequence comes from Cupriavidus sp. GW823-FHT06D04, assembly GCF_058795055.1. Lineage (NCBI taxonomy): Bacteria > Pseudomonadati > Pseudomonadota > Betaproteobacteria > Burkholderiales > Burkholderiaceae > Cupriavidus > Cupriavidus sp. GW823-FHT06D04. The sequence goes on from NZ_JBXAHL010000009.1 coordinate 168,172, forward strand.
CAATTTCCGCCACCTGCGCCACCGGGCGCGGCTGGAAGCGTGCCAGCAGCGGGTCGATGTCGACATGCAGCATGCGGGCATAGGCACGCATCACGCCCTTGGCGAAGGTCACGTCGGGCAGTGCCTGCAGGTTGCCGGCTTCGATCGCGCGCAGCTTGCCTGCAGCCACCTTCAGCCGTGCGCTGACGTCTTCCACCGACATCCGCTGCGCCTCGCGCTCGCGCGCCAGCGCTGCGCCGATCTCGCGTGCGGCGGCTTCGCGTTCTCCTTCGTGCGCGCCCCCGCCGACTTGTTGCGTCGGTACGGCCTGGCCTGCGGCGCGGTCGTGCTCACTCATCCCATGCTCCTTGTTCGTAGGCGGTCAACTCACGCGAGTCGGGGAAGCGGCTGCGCAGTTGCGCCCCAAGCGCATCCTGCGTGCGGCTGTCGCCCTGACGGTGGGCAATGCGCGCTCCCAGCCAGAGGGATTGCGCATTGACAAATTGGCTGCTGTTGACGCGCTGGACATACTGCCGGGCCTGCGCGAAGTCGCCGCGCCGGTAGAAGACCAGCGCGAGGTTGGTGTTGGCCACCGGGTTGTTGCGGTCGTAGCCGAGCGCGGCCTTCAGGTTCTTTTCCGCTTCGGCGCTGTGGCCCTGGCGCAGCTCGCACGCACCCAGGCTGATCAGCGGCTTGGCGGGGCCGCCTGCGGACGGCGCCGACATCGCGCGCTGCAGCATCGGCACGGCCTCGCCGTAGCGCCCTTCCTGGCACAGGAACCAGCCGTAGTTGTTGAGCAGGTCGCCGTCGTTGGCACGCATCGACACTGCCGTGCGGAAGCTGTCATCAGCCAGCGTCCGCTCATTCATATTCATGTAGATCAGCGCGCGCACATGGTAGGCGTCGGCGAGCGCCGGATCGATGGCAATGGCCTGCTTGATCTCGTCAAGGGCGACCGTGTTCTGGCCGGCCTCCAGATAGTTGGTGGCCAGCTGCAGCCGGATGCCGGCGCGGCGCCTTGCATCGGTCTGGTCGGAAGCGGTCTGGGGATCCTGCGCCGGCGCATGCGGCAACTGGCAGCCGGACAACATCAGCAGCCCCAGCAGGGCCGCAGCGATCAGACGGATCATGCAGGGCGAACCTCCCGAGGCTGGCCGGAAGCAGTGACCGGCACCAGTGGCGTGATCTTGCCGAACTTGCCGCGCTCGGCCAGGCGGGTGCGGTCCTTGACTTCCCCGGCCAACTGGCCGCAGGCGGCGTCGATATCGTCGCCGCGGGTCTTGCGGATGGTGGTCACGATGCCTGCATCCATCAGCACCTGCGCAAAGCGCCGGATCTGATCGTTGTTGGAACGCTTCAGGCCCGATTCGGGGAACGGATTAAACGGGATCAGGTTGAACTTGCACGGCACGTCGGCCACAAGCTTCAGCAGTTCCCGCGCATGCTCGACGCCGTCGTTGACGCCATCCAGCATGCAGTATTCGAAAGTAATGAAATCGCGCGGCGCGAATTCCAGATAGCGGCGGCATGCCGCCATCAGTTCGGCCAGCGGGTACTTCTTGTTCAGCGGCACCAGCACGTCGCGCAGGGCGTCGTTGGACGCGTGCAGCGACACGGCGAGAGCCACCGGGAGATCCTTGGACAGCCGGTCCATCATCGGCACCACGCCGGAGGTGGACAGCGTCACGCGGCGGCGCGACAGGCCGTATGCGTTGTCGTCGAGCATCAGGCGCATGGCCGGCACGACGGCGTCGTAGTTCAGCAGCGGCTCGCCCATGCCCATCATCACCACGTTGGAGATGACGCGGTCATCCTTGGGGCCGCGGCCCAGTTGTTCGCGCATGGCGAACTCTGCCATCCACAGCTGGCCGATGATTTCACCGGTGCTGAGGTTGCGCGAAAAACCTTGCTTGCCGGTGGAACAGAACCGGCAGTTGACGGCGCATCCTGCCTGCGAGGAAACGCACAGCGTGCCACGCGTTTCCTCGGGGATGTAGACCGTTTCCACCGCGTTGCCCTGGCCGACGTCGAGCAGCCACTTGCGCGTGCCGTCGGCCGACAGGTTGTCGGTGATGGCGGCAGGCGCGCGGATCTCGGCCCGCGTCGCGAGCTTTTCGCGCAGCGACTTGGCGAGATCCGACATGGCGTCGAAGCGGCTGGCACCGTAGTGGTGGATCCAGCGTTGCAGTTGCCGCGCACGGAACGGCTTCTCGCCGAGCTCGCCGCAATAAGCGGTGAGCGCGTCCGCGTCGAGGTCGAGCAGGTTGACGAGAGCGTTCATGACGGCAAACTCAGCTTCGGTGTCAGTCTAGTCCTGGCAGCAGCGCCGGACAATCAGCGGCTGTAGACGTTCATGCCCGGGAAGAAGAATGCCACTTCCACGGCAGCCGTTTCAGCAGCGTCCGAGCCGTGCACGGCGTTGGCGTCGATGCTGTCGGCGAAATCGGCACGGATGGTGCCCTTCTCGGCCTTCTTCGGGTCGGTGGCGCCCATCAGGTCGCGGTGCTTGGCGATGGCGTTCTCGCCTTCCAGGGCCTGGATAATGACCGGGCCGGAAATCATGAAGTCCACCAGGTCCTTGAAGAACGGACGCTCCTTGTGGACAGCGTAGAACTGCTCGGCTTCGCCGCGCGACAGGTGCACCATCTTGGCAGCAACGATCTTCAGGCCGGCGGCCTCGAAACGGGCGTAGATCTGGCCAATCACGTTCTTGGCCACGGCATCCGGCTTGATAATCGACAGGGTGCGTTCGATCGCCATGAAAAACTCCGAAAAATGAAGGGGTTACAAATGGATTAAACATGGGATTCTAGCACGAAGACTATGACCCTTTCGAGGGTCTTCCCTGCTCTGGCGTGTGTCGAGCCACCCTTGCCGCACAACCCGGCACCAAGTAGATCAAAGAGCACATTACAACCTTGTCATGCCAGGAACACGCCGCCCCGGCTAACATCCAATGTGAGCGGCACCGAACGGGCGCAAAGCATGTGCGAGGTGACTCCTGGGTTACCCCGCCCTTGCAATTCGATCTCCCAGGTGCCACATTGACGATGGTTCCGTCCGGGTTCCATACGAATCTTCGCATCCGAAGCCTCGCAGCCCCGGCGCCTCACCGTTTTGAGACAGGAGTCACCATGGATAACAAGCTGAACACCTACGGTTTCGGCAACAGTGCGTCGACCGTCACTGACGTCGTCGTTCGCAACCGGGTCTTGCGCAACACTTACTGGCTGCTGGCCCTCTCGATGATCCCCACCGTGCTCGGCGCGTGGATCGGCGTGGCCACCGGCTTCAGCTTCATGGCGGGCAGCCCCGGCCTGTCGCTGATCCTGTTCCTGGGCATCGCGTTCGGGTTCTTCTACGGCATCGAGAAGACCAAGAACAGCAGCATGGGCGTGGTTCTGCTGCTGGCCTTCACCTTCTTCATGGGCCTGATGCTGTCGCGCCTGATCGGCGCGACGCTGCAGTTCTCGAACGGGCCGGCGCTGATCATGTATGCCTTTGGCGGCACGGCGGCGGTGTTCGGCACGATGGCCACCATCGCCACGGTCAGCAAGCGTGATTTCTCCGGCCTGGGCAAATTCCTGTTCGTCGGCGTGGTCCTGCTGATCCTGGCCAGCGTCGCCAATATCTGGCTGCAACTGCCCTCGCTGATGATCACGGTGTCGGTGATCGCCATCGGCATCTTCTCGGCGTACATCCTGTTCGATGTGCAGCGCGTGGTGAACGGCGGCGAAACCAACTACATCACCGCCACGCTGGCGATCTACCTGGACGTGTACAACGTCTTCGTCAACCTGCTGGCGCTGCTGGGCATCTTCGGCGGCAGCCGCGACTGACGGCAACCTCCCCTGCAGCATGAAAAAACCGGCCTGATGGCCGGTTTTTCTTTGGTGCGCCCGCCGCGATCAGCCGCGATCGAACACCGCGATCGACTCCACGTGCGAGGTATGCGGGAACATGTTGACCACGCCCGCGCCAGCGAGCCGGTAGCCCGCCTCGTGCACCAGCAGGCCGGCGTCGCGCGCCAGTGTGGCGGGACTGCACGAGACATAGACGATGCGCTGCGGCAGCACGTCGCTGCCCTGCTGCGCCAGTTCGCCCAGCGCCTTGCACACGGCCAGCGCGCCTTCGCGCGGCGGATCGACCAGCCAGCGGTCGAAGCGGCCCAGCGCGGCAATGTCCTCGGCCGTGACTTCAAACAGGTTGCGGCATGCAAACTCGGTCCTGGCCGCCAGCCCGTTGTATTCGGCGTTGGCCAGCGCACGCGTAGTCAGCACCTCGCTGCCTTCGATGCCCATCACCGACTTGCCCTGCGTGGCCAGCGGCAGCGTGAAGTTGCCGATGCCGCAGAACAGGTCGAGCAGGCGGTCCTGCGGCTGCGCGTCCAGCAAACGCAGCGCGCGGCCGATCAGCACGCGGTTGATCTGGTGGTTCACCTGGGTGAAGTCGGTCGGCTTGAACGGCATGCGGATGCCGAATTCCGGCAGCGTATAGGCCAGCTCGGCATCGGCCGGGTAGAACGGATAGACCGTATCCGGGCCCTTGGGCTGGAGCCAGAACTGCACCTGGTGCTGGTCGGCGAAGGCGCGCAGCAGGTCCTTGTCGGCATCGGTCAGCGGCTCCAGGATGCGCAGCACCAGCGCGGTGACTTCCTGCCCCACGGCCAGCTCGATCTGCGGCATGCGGTCGCGGATCGACAGGCCGCCAACCAGCTCGCGCAGCGGCACCAGCATGGCCGACACATGCGGCGGCAGGATCTCGCAACGGGTCATGTCGGCCACATAGCTGCTCTTGCGCTCATGGAAGCCGACCAGCACCCCGCCCTTCTTGGCCACGTAGCGCACGGTCAGGCGCGCGCGGTAGCGATAGCCCCAGTCCGGGCCGGCGATCGGGCGGAACACCACGTCGGGCTTCACCTTGGACAGGTGCCACAGGTTGTCTTCCAGCACGCGCTGCTTGATCGCCAGCTGGGCGCGGGAATCCAGATGCTGCATCGAGCACCCGCCGCAGACCCCGAAATGCTGGCAGCCGGGCTTCACGCGCATCACCGATTCCTGCCGGACCTCGACCAGATGGGCCTGCTCGTAGCTGGGCTTGCGGCGAAAGCTGCGGTAGCTGACGGTCTCGCCGGGCAGCGCGCCCTCGACGAAGATCACCTTGCCGGGCGTGCCGTCCTCGTTCACCAGGCGGCCAACGCCGCGGGCCTCCATGTCGAGGCTGTCGATCGACACCACGGGATCGGCCGCGGGGGCACCAGCGTCGGCGCGGACACGGGACTCTTTTGCGGCGGGAGCAGCACCTTGATCGGCAACAGCGGCCGGGGCTGCCGGCGTTTCTTGTGGGAAGGACACGGCTTGGGACACCAGACGAAACCTGACGTATTGTTTTGCGAAAGCGGGATTGTATGCCAGACCGGGCCCGCACCGGTGGCAGCAGCCTGACGATACAACGGAGACAGCAAATGGAACTGATTTCCTGGAATATCCAGTGGGGCCGAGGCGCCGACGGTCATGTCGACCTGGGGCGCCAGGTCAACACCTTGCGCGGCATTGCCGACGCCGACGTCATCTGCCTGCAGGAGGTCACGCGCGGGTTCGGCGAACTGCGCGGCAGCCCGGGTGAAGACCAGGTGGCGGAGTTGACCGCCTTGCTGCCCGGCTACCACCTGCTCTACGCGCCAGGTGTCGACCGCCGCACCGCCACCGGAGGGCGCAAGCAGTTCGGCAACCTGATCGCCACGCGCCTGCCGGTGCGCGAAGTCTTCCGCCATGCCTTGCCCTGGCCGGCGGACCCGCAGGTCGCCTCGATGCCGCGCGTGGCGCTGGAAGCCACCGTCGAAGTCGGCGGCACCCGGCCGCTGCGCGTGATCTGCACGCACCTGGAGTATTACTCATCACACCAGCGCGCCGCGCAGGCCGAAGCCTTGCGCACCTGGCACGCCGAAGCCTGCGACCATGCGCGCCGCCCCGGCCGCAGCGAGAAATGGCCGGGCCCGTTCACGCCCGAGCCGCGCCCGGCCGAGGCCGTCCTGTGCGGCGACTTCAACAGCAAACCCGACGATATCGCCTACCGCCGCGTGCTCGAGCCCTTTGACGATGCCACGCCGCCCTGGCGCGATGCCTGGCTTCACACGCACCCAGGCCAGCCGCACGCGCCGACCTGCGCCCTGTACGACAAGGAGCAATGGCCGGAGGCGCCGTTCGCCTGCGATTTCATGTTCGTGACGGAGAATCTCGCCGGGCGTATCCGGCGCTGCGAGGTCGATGCCGATACGGCCGACTCGGACCACCAGCCGATCCTGCTGTCGCTGGATCTGTGAATCCGTGTCGGCGCGTCTGCGGCGTCCTCAGTCTTCGAGGTCTTCGGCTTCGGGCGTGAGACGCTGCAGCCGGAATGCCTGCAGGTATTCCATCCACTGCTCGCCGGGCAGCTCGGCCAATGATTCCTGGACGAATTCCATCTCGACGTCGAACTCGCGCGGCGACATGCCGCCGCGCATCAGCTGGAAGCGGCAGTACATCAGGTAGGTGTTGACGACGTCGGTCTCGCAGTAGGCGCGGATCTCGTCGAGCTGGCCTGCCTGGAACGCCTGCCAGACCTTGCTGCCGTCCATCCCCATCTTGCCTGGGAAGCCGCACAGCTTGGCTAGGTCATCCAGCGGCGCGCTGGCGCGGGGCTGGTACATGGCCAGCAGGTCCATCAGGTCCAGGTGCCGCATGTGGTAGCGGCTGATGTAGTTGTTCCACTTGAAGTCGCGGCTGTCGTCGTCGCGGCCCTCGCCCATTTCCCAGTAGCGCGGCGCGGTGACACCGTTGACCAGGCCGCGGTAGTGCAGCACCGGCAGGTCGAAGCCGCCGCCGTTCCATGAAACCAGTTGCGGACTGTAGCGCGCGATCAGTTCATAGAACTTCTGGATCAGCGTGGCCTCGCCGTCTTCCGGCGTACCCAGCGAGCCGACGTGGAACACCGCCGAGCCATCGCGGTGCGTGCGGCGCAGCACGCAGGAAATCGCGGCGATGCGTTGCAGGTAGTGCGGGAGAAAATCGCTGCCGGTCTTTTCGCGGCGGGCGGCAAACGCATGCTCGGCGACTTCGGCGTCGCTCATCGCATCGGGATGGTCATGCAAACGGCGCAGGCCGGCAACATCGGGAATGGTCTCGATGTCGAATACCAGCACAGGGGTCATAGAACGGCGTCCTTCCTGACACCTTGCGAAGCGAAATGCCGCTTGAGCTTGACCAGCGCCTCCTGCTGGATCTGGCGCACGCGCTCGCGCGTGAGGCCCATTTCCTCGGCGAGCTCTTCCAGCGTGGCGGGCTCGATATGGTTGAGGCCGAAGCGGCGCTCCACCACATAGCGATGCTTTTCCGACAGGCGCGCCAGCCAGAGCTTCATCAGCCCTTCCAGCTCGCGGTGGGCCACCTCCTGGTCGGGGGCGGCGTTGTGCTCGTCGGAGAGGAAATCCAGGAGGCTCGAGCCGGGATCGAGATCGAACGGCGTATCGAGCGAGGTGGTATGTTCGTTGAGTGCCAGGACGTCCTGCACTTCGTCCGGCGTCTTGCCCAGCAGGTGGGCGATGTCTTCCAGGCTGGCGTCGCGCCCGTCGGTGCCGCCCTTCTCCAGATGGCGCTTGGCGCGCAGCACCTGGTTGAGTTCGCGGATCACGTGAACCGGCAGGCGGACCGTGCGCGCCTGGTTCATGATGGCGCGCTCGATGCTCTGGCGGATCCACCAGGTCGCGTACGTTGAGAAGCGGAAACCGCGCGACGGATCGAATTTTTCAATCGCGTGCATCAGGCCCAGGTTGCCTTCCTCGATCAGGTCGAGCAGCGGCACGCCGCGATTGAGGTAGCCCTTGGCGATGCTGACCACCAGCCGCAGGTTGCGCTCGATCATGACCTGGCGCGCGGCAAAGTCGCCGTCCTTGGCCAGCGTGGAGAAATGCAGTTCTTCCGGCGCGGACAAGAGCGGCTTGATGCTGATGCGGTTCAGGTAGTGCTGGACGGTATCCGCGGCCAGCTCGGTATGCAGCACGGTGCGGAAATCATCATGCTCGGGGGCGGCGCCGTCGGTGCCATTTTCCGCGCTCTCTTCTTCCTCGTCATCCGACTCGTCCTCTTCGTCGTCGCGCACGATGCGCTCGTTGTCGTCGGCGAGCAGGTCGGCCTCGCGCAGGCCCACCGAAGCGGACGTGGCGATGGGCTCGTCGGTCACGGGAATCAGTTCGGCGGCGAGATCAGGCTCGAAGCCTTCGGCATCGGCGCGCGCGTCGGGATGTGCCACACCAGCCTTCACTTCCGGCTGCTTGGGACGGCGAGCCCTGCTGACGGTTCCGGAGGAGACAGTTTTCTGGCGTGGCATGAACCCTCACTGTGGCGGCAGGTACCGCATCGGATCAACCGGTTTTCCGTTCTTGCGAACTTCGAAGTGAAGCTTTACCCGGTCGGTATCGCTGTTGCCCATCTCCGCAATCTTCTGGCCCTTTCGGACCGCGGATTGCTCAGCCACGAGCACCTTGTCGTTGTGCCCGTAAGCAGTAAGAAATGTCTCATTGTGTTTGATGATGACAAGATTCCCGTAGCCGCGCAAGGGGCCAACGTGAATCACCCGGCCATCGTCCGCGGCCAGCACCGCATCGCCCTTCTTGCCCGCAATATCGATGCCTTTATTGCCCTTGTCGTCGAATTTCCCGACCGTCTGGCCGGTTGCCGGCCAGGCCAGCTTCATCGCGCCATCGGCGACCGGTGCCGCGGCCGCGGCGGGCGCGGCGGGCGTTGCCGCGGGCGCCGAAGCGGCCGCAGCCGGGGCCACCGGCGTGGCGGCCGGGCGGGCCTGGTCTATCGGCTGCGCCTGCACCGTGCCCGGCGCCACCGGCATGGTGGCCACGCCAGGCGCAGTGTTGACGTCGGCACCCGGCGGCACGATGCGCAGCAGCTGGCCGACCTCGATCTGGTTCACATTGCTCAGATTGTTCCACGTTGCCACATCGCGATACGACTGGCCGTTCTCCAGCGCGATACGGTAAAGGGTATCACCTCGCTTGACCCGATAGTATCCGGGGGGCGCCGGTTCCAGCGTCGCGGCCGTGGTACCGGAAGTGGAGGTACGGTCAACCACGGGTGCCGGCATCGGCGAATTGGCGCAGGCGGCCAGCAGGGCCGTCAGCGCCGAGGCCGCAAAAAGTTGTCCGGCGCGTGCGAAATATTGCGATTTCACGATGTTGTGCATAGTTCGACTCAGATGGTGCCCGATTTTAAGGGCACAAAGAAAACGGCTTCAAGCGCGGTTCTGTGAAAGCGATGGCGGTTGCGCCGCTCGATCAGCAACAGCTGCTGCGTGACGGTCTGGCCCGGCACGCCCGCCGGCGGCATCACCGCCACCGGGGCGATCAGGCGCCCGCCGATGGCCAGTTGCTCAAGCAGCGCCTCGGGCACCTCCATGCCGGCCGCGGCCAGGATGATGGCCGAAAACGGCGCCGCCTGGGGCAGCCCCAACATGCCGTCGCCGTAGTGCAGGCGCAGGTTGGGCACGCGCAGCGGCCGCAGGTTCGCCTTGGCCTGCTCGTGCAGCGGGCGGATGCGCTCGATCGAGAAGACTTCGCGCGCCACCTGGCTCAGCACCGCGGCCTGATAGCCGCAGCCGGTGCCGATCTCGAGCACGCGCTCCAGCGGCGCGTCGGCGGCCAGGCCCTCACGCAGCAGCTCGATCATGCGCGCCACCACCGACGGCTTGGAAATGGTCTGCTGATGGCCGATCGGCAGCGCGGCGTCCTCATACGCCTGCGATGCCAGTCCCGGCTCGACGAACAGGTGGCGTGGCACGGTGGCGATGGCCGACAGCACGCGCTCGTCGCGGATGCCCGCGGCACGCAGCCGCGCCGCCAGCGCCACGCGCGCGCGCGCCGAGGCCATGCCGCCGCCGCCTGCGGTGGCCGCCGAGGCGCGTTGCTCGACCGCACTTGCAGGCACCGGCGCGGGCGCCGGTGCGGCGGTGCGTGGCAGGCGCGGCTTGGCCGGCTTGGCTGGCGTGGGCGTGGGCGCGGCCGGCCGCGGCGTGCCCACGGCAGGCATGCCGGCAGTGCGGGCCGGTGCGGGCTTGCGCTCGACTACGGCATCGAGCGGCAGCGGAAACTTGTTGCGACGGGGCGTGGAACTCATCGGGGGCGCGACACTGCGGATCGGTGGCCTACTTCAACCACTGGTCGAGCGCGTCGAGCTGCCCGCGGTGCGTCAGGTCGAGCTGCAACGGCGTGAGCGAGACGTAGCCCGCCGCAGTTGCATGGAAATCGGTGCCCTCGCTGGCATCGCGCGCATCGCCCGCCGGGCCGATCCAGTAGTTGGTGTCGCCGCGCGGATTGACCTGCGTGATCACCGGCTGCGACGGATGACGCTTGCCCAGGCGCGTGGCGCGGTAGCCCTTGATATGTTCGAACGGCAGGTTCGGGATATTGACGTTGAGCAGGAACGGCTCGGCCGGCGGCGTGCCGATGATGCGCTCCACCACGGTGCGCGCCACGCGTGCCGCGGCGTCCAGGTGCTCCCAGCCCTTGTCCACCTGCGAGAAGGCGATCGACGGAATGCCCAGCAGGTAGCCCTCGATGGCGGCGGCGACGGTGCCGGAGTACAGCACGTCTTCGCCCATGTTCTGTCCCTGGTTGATGCCGGACACCACCAGGTCGGGTTTTTCTTCCAGCAGGCCCGTCAGCGCGATATGCACGCAATCGGTCGGCGTTCCGTTGACGAAGCGAAAACCTTTTTGCACGCCTTCGCGCGCTTCGTAGATCGACAGCGGCCGCTGCAGGGTCAGGGAGTTGGAGGCACCGCTATGGTTCTGCTCCGGCGCGATGACCGTGATCCGGCCCAGCGGCGCGAGCGCGGCATGCAAAACGGCCAGTCCCGGCGCGAGATAACCGTCGTCGTTGGCGAGAAGGATATGCATGGCGCGATTGTACCTGAGCGCGCGCGCGCAAGCGGCCCGCGCGCCGCCCTGAAAGCACGTTTCTGGCGCTGTATGCAGGCAGCAAATAACCACCTCCATCGCTTGGGCATGGAACAGAACGACCGTGCTATTTCTGCGCTACACTTGCCCTGCCCGCCCGCATAAGCTTGACTGGCGTGAAATGCCACCAACATCACCGGAGACAAGATGAAAGCCGTAATGTGCAAAGCCTGGGGCCCGCCCGATTCGCTGACCATCGAAACCCTGCCCGACCTGGTGCCGGCCAAGGGCGAAGTGGTCATCGACGTCAAGGCGGCCGCCGTCAACTTCCCGGATGTGCTCATCATCCAGAACAAATACCAGGCCAAGCCTGCCCTGCCGTTCAGCCCGGGCTCGGAGCTGGCCGGCGTGGTCAATGCGGTAGGCGAAGGCGTCACCCACGTCAAGCCGGGCGATAAGGTGATCGCCTACCTGGGCAACGGCGCGTTCGCCAGCCAGGCCAAGGCGCCGGCGGCGTCGGTGGTGCCGATGCCGCCCGGCATCGACTTCGAGACCGCGGCGGCTTTCACGCTGACCTACGGCACCTCGCACCACGCGGTCATCGACCGGGGCGAGCTGAAGGCCGGCCAGACCATGCTGGTGCTGGGCGCGGCCGGCGGCGTGGGCCTGGCGGCGATCGAGATCGGCAAGGCCATCGGCGCGCGCGTGATCGCCGCCGCCTCGACCGACGAGAAACTGGCGGTGTGCAAGGAGCATGGCGCCGATGCGCTGATCAACTACAGCACCGAAGACCTGCGCGAGCGCATCAAGGCACTGACCGACGGCAAGGGCCCGGACGTGATCTACGACCCGGTGGGCGGCATCTATGCCGAACCGGCCTTCCGTTCGATCGGCTGGCGCGGCCGCTACCTGGTGGTGGGATTTGCCAATGGCGAGATCCCAAAGCTGCCGCTGAACCTGGCGCTGCTCAAGGGTGCGTCGCTGGTGGGCGTGTTCTGGGGCGACTTCGTTCGGCGCGAGCCCAAGGCCAACCAGGCCAATATGGCGCAGATGCTGGGCTGGATGAAGGAAGGCAAGATCCGCCCGCATATCTCGGCGCGCTATCCGCTGGAGCAGGCCCCGCAGGCGCTCAAGGACATGGAAGCGCGCAAGGTCACTGGCAAGATCGTGATCGTGCCCTGAGCGGCACGCACGCCGGCGGCGCGCCCTGCCCGCCGGTAAAAGAGGGGCGCAAGGCGTGCGGCTACGCCCTGCGCCCGGCTGAGGCAACGCGCCTCAAGCTGCCAGCCGCCCTGGATGGCGCACACCCATGCGCCAGGCGGCGGGCAGTTCCCAACAGGCCGGTGCGGCCATTCAGGCCACTCAGGCCGCCCCTTCCTCAGAAGCGATGCTGCAGGCCGGCCATGACGCCGGTCTGGTTGTTGGCGAAGCCGACCAGGTCGCGCGAGACGCTGACGTTCTGCCCGTTGCGCGCATCGGCATAGCCCACCGACAGGTAGGCCGCCGTGCGCTTGGACAGCGCGTACTGGCCGCGCAGCGAGAACAGGATCGGGTCGGCATTGTTGCCGCCCTTGATGTTCTGCTTGTAGACCGCACCGTACAGCGTGAAGGCCGGCGTGAAGTCATAGCTGGCGCCGCCCCAGTACATGTCGCTGCGGTCCGTTGCCGCGCCGGTGGTGAAGGTGCGCTTGTAGTTGCGGTAGCCGGCAAACAGCTTCAGGTCGCCGAAATCATAGCTGGCGCCGGCATGGATGCCCTGGATGTAGTCGGTGCTGTCGGCCGGCGTGGTGCTGCTGCCGGCGCCGTTCTGGCGGTCCCAGGTGGCGGCCGCGGCAAAGTTGCCGGCGCTGTAGCCCACCCCCAGCGCGTACTTGGACGAGCTCTTGAAGTCCCCCGCCACTTCGCCCATGGCCACGGTCGCGCCCAGCTTCAGGCCGCCGAAGCTGCCGTCATAGCGGACCGCGTTCGAGGCGCGCGAGAACAGGCCGTCCTTGCGGCCGCCGGTCGCGGTCGATGAGGTGGCCCACGAATAGGCTGGCGCGTAGCCCATCGGGTCGAACGGCAGCATGAAGTCGTAGGTCGTGGTGAAGGTGCGGCCCAGCACCACCTGGCCGTAGCGGCTTGCCAGGCCCACCGTGGCACGGCGGTCGAACAGCGTGTTGTCGGTGTCCAGCTTGCCGGTGTCGATGGCGATGCCGCTTTCCAGGGCGAAGATCGCCTTCAGGCCGCCGCCCAGGTCTTCGCTGCCGCGGATGCCCCAGCGCGAGGTGTTCTTGCCGCCCGAGGTCAGCTTGACCGCCGAGCCGTCCGGGCCCGCGTGGCTGACATATTCGATGCCGGCGTCCACCAGGCCATACATGGTCACGCTCGATTGGGCGGATGCCGACCCGGCTGCAGCCAGACCCATCGCTGCAAATGCCATTGCCGTACGCTTCATGCTATCTCCTTGCTTGTGCTTGTTGTGTGAATCGTTAGCCGGCCGGATGGTAGGGGACGCGCACTTTCAGTTCGCTTTCGGAATGCAGGCTTTTCGCAGGCGCGGCGCCGCAGCGGGGTTGGTGGTTTCCCTAGCTTCTAAGCCGGCACACTTCCCTGTATCTGTCTGGCCTCGGCCGTTCCGGCCGTTTTTCCGTATTGCCGCCTGACTGCCCTGCCCCATGCGTATCCTGCTTGCCGAAGACAATGTGATGCTGGCCAATTCCCTGAGCCAGGCCCTGGGCCAGGCCGGCTTCACGGTCGACTGCATGCACGACGGCCGCAGCGCCGACAACCTGCTCAGCACGCAGGACTACGCGCTGCTGATCCTGGACCTGGGCCTGCCCGGACTGGATGGCCTGGAAGTGCTGCGCCGCCTGCGCCAGCGCCGCAACCCGCTGCCGGTGCTGATCCTGACCGCGCACGGCTCAGTCGAAGACCGCGTGCGCGGCCTGGACCTGGGCGCCGACGACTACCTGACCAAGCCCTTCGACCTGTCCGAACTGGAAGCGCGCGCCCGCGCGCTGATCCGCCGTGCCCACGGGCATGAGAGCACGCAGATCGCCTGCGGCCCGCTGCACTACGACAGCGTCAGCCGTGCCGTCCTGCTGCACGGCGAGCTGCTCCCGCTGACCGGGCGCGAGCGCGCCGTGTTGGAGGTGCTGCTGCTGCGCGATGGCCGCGCGGTGAACAAGGCGGCGCTGTCGGAGAAGATCTTCGGCATCGACGAATCGGTCAACCCGGATGCGATCGAGATCTACGTGCACCGGCTGCGCAAGAAGCTCGACGGCAGCGGCGTGGCCATCGTCACGCTGCGCGGGCTGGGCTACCTGCTCGAAGCGCGGCCGGTGGCATGAAGCGCCCACGACAGGCGCCCAGCCTGCGCCTGCAGCTGTCGCTATGGCTGCTGCTGCCGCTGATGGGCCTGCTCGCCTTCGATGCGTGGCTGACCTATGAGCGCGCCATGTCGGCCGCGCATATCGCCTTCGACCGCACGCTGGAGGCGTCGCTGCGCGCGATGCGCGAAGGCATCCGCCTGCGCGAGGGGCGGCTCCAGGTCGACGTGCCCAACCTGGCACTGGAACTCTTCGACGACCAGGCCGGCCCGCGCATCTTCTACCGCATCCGCGACGAGGACGGTGCCACCGTGACCGGCTACGACGACCTGCCGATGCCGGCCGAGGCACCGCTGCGGCTGTACCGCACCGAGTTCTACGACACCGTCTTCCGCGAGCACCCGCTGCGCATGGCGGCCCAGGCGCTGCCGGTGCACGACGTGGGCTCGGCACGCACGCGGCTGGTGTGGGTGCTGGTGGGCGAGACCATCGAGCCGCGCCAGCTGCTGGCGCGCGACATCCTGATCGGCTCGCTGCTGCAGGAACTGATGCTGGTGACGCTGGCGCTGGGCATCGTCTGGCTCGGCGTGCGGCGCGGGCTGCGGCCGCTGAACCGGCTGTCGGACACGGTGGCGCGACGCGGCACGCAGCTCGACCCGATCGAGCAGAAGGACCTGCCCGCCGAGATGAAACCGCTGGTGCAGGCGCTGAACCAGTACATGGACCGGCTCCACGGCATGGTGCAGGCGCGCAAGCGCTTCTTCGCCGATGCCGCGCACCAGCTCAAGACGCCGCTGGCGATCATCCAGGCGCAGTCCGAGCTGGCGCTGCGCGAGCGCGACGGCGAACGCGTGCGCGAGCATATGCGGGTGCTGCACGGCACCGTGCGCCATGCCTCCAAGGGCGTGCAGCAGCTGCTGTCGCTGTCGCGACTGGAGCCTGATGCGGGTTATATGCCCAAGCTCAGGCCGCTGCGACTCGATGCGCTGGCGCAAGGCGTGGCACTGGACTGGGCGCCGGTGGCGCGTGGCAGCGAGGTCGACCTGGGCTTCGAGCAGGAAGAGCC
This sequence comes from Cupriavidus sp. GW823-FHT06D04, assembly GCF_058795055.1. Lineage (NCBI taxonomy): Bacteria > Pseudomonadati > Pseudomonadota > Betaproteobacteria > Burkholderiales > Burkholderiaceae > Cupriavidus > Cupriavidus sp. GW823-FHT06D04. The sequence continues at coordinate 183,469 of NZ_JBXAHL010000009.1, forward strand.
GGTGGAGGTCGCCGGGCAGGCCGAGCTGCTGCAGGAATTGACGGGCAACCTGATCGACAATGCGATCCGCTATGCGGGACATGGCGCAGTGGTCACGGTGCGCGTGGCGCTGGACGGCGGCGTGCCGTGGCTGCAGGTGATCGATAACGGCCCCGGCATCGCGCCGGCAGAGCGCGATGCGGTGTTCCGGCGCTTCTATCGCGGCGAGAGCGGGCGGGCCGTGGAAGGCACCGGGCTGGGGCTGTCGATCGTGCGCGAGATCGCGCGGCTGCATGGTGCAGCGGTGGTGCTGGGGGATACGCCGGGAGGCGGGCTGACCGTATCGGTCTGCTTTGATACGCCTGAGGCAGGCGCCGCAGACTGAGCGCTGCCGGCAAAGCAAAAGGGCGGCCGCAGCCGCCCTTCCCTTCGCTTCGGCACTTCAGTTCAAAGCTTCTCCGTCTCCCCGCTCTGCGGCTGCCACTTCATCAGCCGCTTCTCACCCCTGCCGACCATCCAGTCCAGCACCAGCGCAAACGCCGTCAGCACCACGATGCCGGCAAACACGGTATTGATGTCGAAGGTGCCTTCGGCCTGCAGGATCAGGTAGCCAACGCCGCGCGCCGAGCCCAGGTATTCGCCCACCACCGCGCCCACGAAGGCCAGGCCCACCGAGGTATGCAACGACGAGAACACCCAGCTGGTGGCGCTGGGCAGGTAGACATGGCGCAGCAGCTGCTTCTGGTTGGCGCCCAGCATGCGCGCGTTGGCCAGCACCACCGGGCTCACTTCCTTGACGCCCTGGTAGACGTTGAAGAAGACGATAAAGAACACCAGCGTCACCGCCAGCGCCACCTTCGACCAGATGCCCAGGCCGAACCAGACCGCGAAGATCGGTGCCAGGATCACGCGCGGCATCGAATTCATGGCCTTGACGTAGGGGTCGAGGATGGCGGAGGTCAGCGGGCTCAGCGCCAGCCACAGGCCCACGCCCAGCCCCGCCACCGTGCCGATGCCGAAGGCCAGCACGGTTTCGATCAGCGTTACGCCCAGGTGCAGGTAGATATCGCGCTCGACGATAAACCAGCTCCAGATGCGCTGCGCCACCATCAGCGGCTCACCAAAGAAAAAGGCAACCTGCTGCGAGCGCGTGGCCATATGCCACACGCCGAGGATCACTACTAGGACGAGCAGCTGCCAGACGCGCAGCATGCCCTTGGAGTCGTTACGGAATGCCATCGTGAATTCAGGTCTTGTTGTGATGGGAAGGCTCAGGCCACCTTGAGCTGCTGGGCATAGCCCTTGAGCACTTCTTCGCGCAGCACGTCCCAGATCGCGGCGTGCAGTTCGACAAAGCGCGGATGGTTGCGGATCTCGGCCACGTCGCGCGGGCGCGGCAGGTCGATGGCAAACTCGCCGATCGGGTGTGTGCCCGGGCCGGCCGACAGCACCACCACGCGGTCGCTCATGGCAATGGCCTCGTCCAGGTCGTGGGTGATGAAGAGCACGGCCTTGCGCTTGGCGGCCCACAGCTCCAGCACCTCGTTCTCCATCAGCTGGCGGGTCTGGATATCCAGCGCCGAGAACGGTTCGTCCATCAGGATGATGTCCGGGTCCAGCACCAGCGTCTGCGCCAGCGCGACACGCTTACGCATGCCGCCCGAGAGCTGGTGCGGGTAGCGGTCGCCAAAGCCGCCGAGGCCCACGCGGCGCAGCCATTCCTCGCCCTGCTGCACGGCCTCGGCGCGCGCCACGCCGCGGAACTCCAGGCCGGCGACGACGTTATCCAGCGCGCTGCGCCAGGGCATCAGCGCCTCGGTCTGGAACATATAGCCGGCGCGCCGGTTGATGCCGCGCAGGGGTTCGCCGAACACGCGCACCTCGCCGCTGGAGGGTTCCAGCAGGCCGGCGCCAACGTTCAGCAACGTGGACTTGCCGCAGCCGGTGGGGCCGACCACGGAGACGAATTCGCCGGGCTGGATCGACAGCGTGACGTCCTGGACCGCGGTATAGCGCTGGCTGCGGTCATCGCGCGAGACAAAGGTGCAGGTGACCTTGTCGAGGGAAAGTGCGGGAGTGCTCATGGTGAACCGTCTCGGTCCCGCCGTGGCGGCGCCGGGGGGCGCGGTGCGGGCGGGTGATGATGGATTGGCCGTCAAGGTTTCAAAGCAAAGGCCCGCTGCGGACAGCGGGCCGATGGCATCGACGGCGAGGGTCTTACTTGTACTTGGCGTTGGCCTTCTGCACGAAAGCGTTGGTGTAGGTCTCTTCCAGCTTGACCGGCTTGCCCTTGAGCTCGGCGTCGAACTGGCTCAGCGCGTTGAACGCGGTGCGCGGGCCGTCGGCCGGCATGGTGCCGTCCGGCGAGATCGCTTCCTTGACCTTGTCCCACGCGGCCAGGTACAGCGCGCGGTCACCCAGCAGGTAGCTTTCCGGCACGGTCTTGACGATGTCCGACGGGCCCGCCTTCTGCAGCCACTTGAGCGCGCGCACCATGGCATTGGTCAGCGCCTGCGTGGTGTTGGGGTTCTGCTGGATAAACGCCTGCGACGCATACAGGCAGCCCGACGGCATGTTGCCGCCGAACACGGCCTGGGTGTCCTTGAGCGTACGGGTGTCCGAGGCGATGCGCACTTCGTTCTTCTGCGTCAGCATCGACACCACCGGGTCCAGGTTGGCCATCGCATCGATCTGGCCCGAACGCATCGCCGCCACCGCGCCGGCGCTGGCGCCCACACCGATGAACGACACGTCGGACGGCTTCAGTCCGGCCTTGGCCAGCACGAAGTTGGCCATCATGTTGGTCGACGAGCCCGGCGCGGTCACGCCGATCTTCTTGCCCTTCAGGTCGGCGATCGACTTGAAGTTGGGCATGGTCTTGTTCGACACCACCAGCACGATCTGCGGGGCGCGGCCCTGCAGCACGAATTCCTGGTAGCGCTGGCCCTTGGCCTGCAGGTTGATGGTGTGCTCGTAGGCGCCCGAGACCACGTCGGCGCTGCCGCCCACCACGGCCTGCAGCGCCTTGGCGCCGCCGGCGAAGTCGACAATCTCGACGTCCAGCCCTTCTTCCTTGAAGTAGCCGAGGCGCTCGGCAATGGTCAGCGGCAGGTAGTAGAACAGGTTCTTGCCGCCCACCGCGATGGTGACCTTGGTCTTCTCGGGCTTGCCCTGCGCCTGCGCCTGGCCGAAGGTGAACCAGCCGGCCAGGAACAGCGCCAGCGCGATCAGGAATTGCTTCCAGAATTTTTTGTTATACATGCGAGATCTCCTACCCGTGTGGACTGGCGCTGCGGCAACATGCGCTCGAAGGGGGCGCGCCGCGGTGCGGCAAATTGCGATGCTACCGGACGGTGCGATGCACCGCATCGGTATCAACACCTAGCAAACCCGCCAGCTTAGCGCCCTTACCTTTCGATCACCTTGCCTCAGCCCTCGCCATCATTCCGCGTGGATGTCGGCGGACTTGATCACCTTGCCCCAGCGCGCCAGCTCCGCCTTCTGGTACTGCCCCAGTTGCTGCGGGTTCATGTACTTGGCCTCGGCGCCCAGGTCCTCGGCCTTCTTGCGGAAGGCTTCGGTGCGCATGATCTTCTCGATCTCGCCGGTCAGCTTGTCGATCACCGGCTTGGGCGTGCCGGCCGGCGCGTACATCGCAAACCACGACGACACGTCCAGGTCGGGGTAGCCAGCCTCGGGCGCCGACGGCACGTCCTTCAGGCTGGGCAGGCGGGTCTTGCTGGTCACTACCAGCGGACGCAGCTTGCCGGCGGCGATATGGGCCATCAGCGGCGGCGGCGTGGTGATGGTCAGGTCCACCGAGCCGCCCAGCAGGTCGGTCATGGCCGGGCCGGTGCCCTTGTAGGGCACGTGCGTGATTCTCGTGCCGGCCATCTGGTTCAGCAGCTCGGTCGAGACGTGCTGCAGCGAGCCGTTGCCCGACGAGGCGTAGTTGAGCTTGTCCGGATTGGCCTTGGCGTAGGCCACCAGTTCCTTCAGCGACTTGACCGGCAGGCTCGGACGCACCACCAGCACCTGCGGCGCCGACAGGATATTAGCCACCGGCGCAAAGTCCTTGACCGGGTCCCACGACAGGTTCTTGACCAGCAGCGGCGTGATCACGTGGAAGCCCGAGTACTGCAGCATCAGCGTGTAGCCGTCCGGCTTGGCCCGCGCCACCAGTTGCGCGGCGATGCTGCCGTTGCCGCCGGGACGGTTGTCCACCACCACCGGCTGGCCGAGCGCCTTGGACAGCGGTTCCGCAATCATGCGCGCCGCGATGTCGGTGGTGCCACCGGCCGCGGCCGATACCACCAGCGTCACCGGACGGGTGGGATAGGTACCGTCCTGCGCCAGGGCGACAGGCGCGAACCATGCCACACCGAGTGCCGCCAGCGTGGCGGCTACGGCCTTGCGCCGTGCGGGCATGGCGGACTTGCGTTGAAGGGCTTGCTTCATGAGGGTCTCCGTTATCTGTTGGATGTGTTGTTTTTGTCTGGGTGCCGGCTATGCCTGCCCGGCGAAATGCTCTGCCATCCAGGCCGGCGGCTGGTGCGTGCGCAGGCGCGGGCCGGCGCTCAGCAGCTGGCTGTGGATGTCGCGCCCGACCAGCGCCGGCATGCCGGCCACCACGTCGAGCAGCGCGCCCAGGTCGACGCCGGTCTCGACGCCCATGCAGTCGAACATATGGACCAGGTCTTCGGTGCTGACGTTGCCGCTGGCACCGGGGGCGTAAGGGCAGCCGCCCAGGCCGCCGGCGGCCGCGTCGAAGCGCGTCACGCCGGTCTGCCAGGCTGCCAGGGCATTGGCCAGGCCCATGCCGCGGGTGTTGTGCAGGTGGATGGTCAGGCCGGTATCGGGCAGCGTGGCCTGGAAGGCCTCGCACAGCGCCGCGACCTGGTTCGGGTAGGCCATGCCGGTGGTGTCGCACAGCGTGATGCCGGCCGCGCCGGCCTCGGCAAAGCGGGTGGCCAGTGCCATCACCGCGCCGGTATCGACCTCGCCCTCGAACGGGCAGCCGAACACCGTCGACAGCGACACGTTGACCGGCACACCGGCGGCGCCCGCCGCCTCGATCATCGCCAGCAATTGCGCTTGCGACTGCTCGCGCGTCATGCGCAGGTTGGCGCGATTGTGCGTCTCGCTGGCCGACATCACCAGGTTGACCTCATCCGGCTGGCACGACAGCGCACGCTCCAGCCCGCGCAGGTTGGGCACCAGCGCGGTATAGCGCACGCCCGGGTGGCGCCGCATGCGGTGCATCAGTGTCTCGGCGTCGGCCAGCGCCGGGATGGCGCGGGCCGAGGTGAACGAGGTGGCTTCGATGCGGGCAAAGCCGCAGGCCGACAGCGCGTCGAGGAAGGCGACCTTGGCGTCGGTCGGCACCACCACCGGCTCGATCTGCAGGCCGTCGCGCGGCGCGACTTCATTGATCTCGACGCGTGCCGGGCCGCGCAGGTTGGCGGCGGCGCTCATGCGATCACCTTGCGCGCGCGCAGGTCGGCGATGGCGGCGTCATCGAAGCCAGCCTGCTTCAGCACCGCATCGGTATGCTCGCCCAGCGTCGGCGCGCGGTCATGGATTTCCCCCGGGCTGGCCGACAGCTTGGGCACTACGCCCGGCACTTCCACCGTGAGCCCGCCGGCCGAGGTCACCGACTCGATCACGCCACGGGCGCGGTAGTGCGGGTCTTCGGCGATGTCCTTGACGGTATAGATGCGGCCAGACGGCACCTGCGCGTCGCGCAGCACCGCCAGCGCCGAGTCCACCGTCTGCGTGCGGGTCCAGTCCGCGATGGCGGCATCGATTTCGTCCACGCGCTTCACGCGGCCATCGTTCTGCGCCAGCGCCGGATCGTCGGCCAGGTCGGGCCGGCCGATGGCCAGCATCATGCGCTTGAAGATGGCGTCGCCATTGGCCGCCACCAGCACGTATTCGCCGCTGGCGCAGGGGTAGGCATTGGACGGCGCGATCCCCGGCAACGCGCCGCCAGCGGGCTGGCGCACCGCGCCGAAGGCCGAGTATTCCGGCAGCAGGCTTTCGCTCAGGTTGAACAGCGACTCGTACAGCGCCACGTCGATGACCTGGCCTTCGCCGCCGCGCGCGTCGCGCTGATACAGCGCCAGCAGCACGCCCATGGCGCCGTGCAGGCCGGCGATGGTGTCGCCCAGCGACAGCCCGGCGCGCACCGGCGCGCGGCCAGGCTCGCCGGTCAGGTGGCGCAGGCCGGCCATGGCTTCGGCCACGGCGGCAAAGCCGGGCTCATCCTTCTTCGGGCCGGTCTGGCCGTAGCCCGACACGCGCAGCATGATCAGGCGCGGGTTGTCGGCATGCAGCACATCCCAGCCCAGGCCCCACTTCTCCATGGTGCCAGGGCGGAAGTTCTCGATCAGCACGTCGGCCTCGGCGGCCAGCTTGCGCACCAGTGCCTGGCCTTCCGGCTGGCGCAGGTCGATGCAGATCGACTCCTTGTTGCGCGACTGGGCCTCCCACCAGACCGAGGTGCCTTCATGCAGCATGCGCCATTTGCGCAGCGGGTCGCCCTGCCCCGGCGGCTCCACCTTGATGATGTGGGCACCAAAGTCGGCCAGGGTCTTGGCGGCAAAGGGGCCGGCGATGAGTTGTCCGAGTTCGAGGACGCGAATGCCCTCGAGGATCTGTTGCGCCATGGGGTGTCTCCGTGCGATGCGGTGTTTTGTTGCAGTGCGGCAAGCCCAATGACTGGCTTGTCATACATTGCGTTCGAACGGAGTGTGCCCCAGCAGGGGCCCGCCAGGAATCGGCAATCGGAGAAGCGGGCTTTCTCGGAACGCGAAAGGCTCCGGAGGCGCCTCAGCACAGGGGCGTCAGAACGGCGCCCGGTCCCCGCACAGGTGGCTGATCAGCAGCCGCGCCGACACCGTCAGCCCGGCCGGGTCGCGCAGCCCGATCAGCAGCGAGCGGCGCGCCCAGGCGTCCTGCAGCGACACCAGCGACAGCCCCATCGACTTGACATGCGGCTCGGCCGCGATGCGCGGCAGCACGCCCACGCCCAGGCCGGCCATCACCATGCGGCACATGGCATCGAAGCTGCGCACCTGGATGCGCAGCCGGAACGGCCGGTCCAGCCGGCTGCTCTCTTCCAGCAGGCGGGCGGCCAGCGAGGTTTCCTGCGGCAGGCTGACGAAGTCGAATTCCAGCGTATCGGCGTAGTGCACCGGGCCGCGCGCGGCCAGCGGATGGTTGGGCGGCGTGATGATGACCAGCTCGTCCTGCCGGTACTCGATCGTCATCAGCCCGGCCGCGGGGGTGCGGTCGGCAAAGATGCCCACGTCGGCGCGGTTCTCGATCAGCGCGGCGACGATGTCGCGGCTGTTCTGTTCTTCCAGCTCGATGCGGATGGTGGGATGGCGCTGCATGAACGACGCCAGGTCGTCGGGCAGGAACTGCGTGATCGCCGAAGTGTTGGCGCACACCCGCACCTGCCCGCGCACGCCCGAGGCGTAGTCCGACATCACGCCGGCCATGCGTTCGACGTCCTGCAGGATGGTCAGCGCATGGTGGAAGCAGGCCTGGCCGGCCTCGGTCAGCTGCACGCCGGCGGCATGGCGGAAGAACAGCGGCGCGCCGACCGCGGTTTCCAGGTCTGAGATGCGCTTGCTGGCGGCGGCCACGGCCAGGTGCGACTGGCGCGCGCCGGCCGAGATGCTGCCCTGCCGGGCCACGGCGACGAACAAGCCAAGCGTGACGAGATCGAAGCGGGCCAGGTTCATGGGGCAGGCAGGTAGGCGGAGGAATCCGGTGATCGGCGCGCGGGCACGTGGGCGTTCCGGCCCCGCGCGATCGGGCTCAGAGGTTGCGGCGGTCCATCACCGCGCGGGCGATGGTGCCGGCATCGACGTATTCCAGCTCGCCGCCCACCGGCACGCCGCGCGCCAGGCGCGACACCTTGAGGCCGCGCGCCTTGAGCATTTCGCCGATGTAGTGCGCGGTGGCCTCGCCTTCGCTGGTGAAGTTGGTGGCGACGATGACCTCGCCGACCGGGCCGCCCAGCTCAGGCTCGGTGGCGCGCGCGAGCAGCCTGTCCAGGTGGATCTCGCGCGGGCCGATGCCATCCAGCGGCGAGAGCCGGCCCATCAGCACGAAGTACTTGCCGCGGTAGGTCAGGGTCTGCTCGATCATGACCTGGTCGGCCGGAGTTTCCACCACGCACAGCAGCGAGGCGTCGCGGCGGTCGTCCAGGCAGGTCGCGCAGATCTCCTGCTCGGTGAAGGTGTTGCAGCGCTGGCAATGGCGGATATGGTCCGCCGCGCCGCGCAGTGCATCGCCCAGCTTGCGCGCGCCCTCGCGGTCGTGCTGCAGCAGGTGGTAGGCCATGCGCTGGGCGGACTTGGGCCCGACGCCGGGCAGCACCCGCAGCGCTTCGACCAGTGCCTGCAGCGAGGTCGGGGACGATGCCTTCACAGTGGCGTTCAGAACGGCAGCTTGAAGCCCGGGGGCAGCGGCAGGCCCGAGGTCATCGAGCCCATCTTTTCCTGCGAGGTGGCTTCGGCCTTGCGCACGGCGTCATTGAAGGCGGCGGCGACCAGGTCTTCCAGCAGGTCCTTGTCTTCGCCCTCGGCCAGCAGGCTAGGGTCGATGGTGACGCGCTTGACGTCGTTCTTGCAGGTCATGACCACCTTGACGAGACCGGCGCCGGACTGGCCCTCGACCTCGATCAGGGCCAGCTGCTCCTGCATCTTCTTCATGTTTTCCTGCATCTGCTGGGCTTGCTTCATCAGCCCGGCGAGTTGACCTTTCATCATGATGGAATGCTCCTGGATTCGGTAAGAAATTCGGCAAAGTAGTTCGGTAAAGCAAACGCAGGCCGCGGATCAGGCGGCGCGCGGCTGGATCGAGCCCGGCACGATCTGGCCGCCAAAATCGCGCAGCAGGCCCTGTACAAAGGGATCGGCCTCGATCACTGCCTCGGCCTGGCGCTGGCGCTCGGCGCGCGCCTCGGCATCGGCGGCCGCCGCGGTGATGGAAACCCCGCCCACCTCGCAGACCACGCGCACCGGCACGCCAAAGTGGTCGCACAGCGCCTGCTGCAGCCGCTCGGACACGCCGTTCTCGCCCAGGGCCGCGACCGGGATGCGCAGGTGGAAGGTGCGCCCGACCACCTGGGTCAGTTCGCTCTGGTAGGCCAGCTGCTGTGCCAGGCCCTTCAAGGGCAGGCCAGCGGCCAGCACCGGCCATTCGCCGGTGAAGGCCGGCGGGGTGCCATCCTCGCCCGCCGCAGGCGGTCGCGGGGCGACGAATTTGGCGGACTCTGCCGGCGCCGTGGCTGACGGCACGGAAGCGGCCTCGCGCGCCGGCTCGGCCTCGCGCGCGGGTGCCCGGCCCGGCCGGGCCGGGCCGTTACGCGGCGCGGCGGCAGGCGGTGCCGGTTCGTTGAAACCGCTGTCGCGGTAGCCAGGATCGCTGTCATAGGGGCCTATGACCGGCAGGTCAGGCGGCAGCTCTTCCCACGGCGGCACGTCGCTGCCACCCGCCAACTCCCAGGGCGGCACGGATTCCGGCTCCACCTGGCGCGCCGCGGGCTGCGCGGCGGGCCGTGCCGGCGCTGCCGGAGACTGGACTGGCGGCTGCATGGGCGCCTTCGCAACCGGTGCCGGCGGGCGGCTCACGGCTGCGGCGCCGGGCGCGCGCAAGGGTTGGGCCGGCGGGCGCTGCGCGGCAGCCGGCGCTGGCGGCATGGCCGGCGGCGGCGCCTTGCGGCCGCCACCACGAGCAGCGGAACCCTGGCGGGCAGCGGCCAGCGCGGCGGCGGCGGGCGACATGGCCCCGTTGCCGGCGGCTGCGGCCGGGCGCGCTGGCGCTGCTTCAGGGGATGCAGCAACTGTGGCAGGCGCTGCCGCAGCTTCGGCCATGGGCGCAGGCTGTACCGCCCGTGCGGGCACAGAGGCAGGGACAGGCGCCGCCGCAGTACCGGCATTGGCCTGCGCGGCGGCGTTGGCACCAGCCGCCGCATAGCGGGTATCAACGGGCGGGGCGGTCTCCAGCACGGCAGCGCCGCGCTGACGCGCAGGCGCGGCACCACCGCCCTGCCCTTGCGTCGTGGCGGGTTCAGACGACGGCCGGAACGCCAGCATGCGCAGCAGCGTCATGGTGAAGCCGGCGTACTCGTCCGGCGCGAGCGCCAGCTCGCTGCGGCCGAGGTTGGCGATCTGGTAGAACAGCTGCACTTCCTGCGCGTCGAACACGCCGGCCAGGCGCCGCACCTCATCGGCTTCGGGCCATTCGTCCTGCACCGAGGCCGGCACGGCCTGCGCCAGCGCCACCTTGTGCAGCAGCGAGCCCAGGTCCTGCAGCGCGCCGGCAAACGACAGGCTGCGGTCGGCCATGGCATCGGCAATCGCCAGCATGGCGGCGCCGTCCTCGGCGGCCAGCGCATCGAGCAGCTGCACCAGGTAGCCCTGGTCGATCGCGCCCAGCATGCCGCGCACCGCGTCTTCCGACACCTGGCCCGCGCTGTAGGCGATGGCTTGGTCGGTCAGAGACAGCGCGTCGCGCATCGAGCCGTGCGCGGCCTGGGCCAGTAGCCGCAGCGCGTTGCCGTCGTGGGCAATGCCTTCCTGCGCCAGGATATGGTCCAGGTGCGAGACGATATGCCCCGGCGGCATCTGCTTGAGGTTGAACTGCAGGCAGCGCGACAGCACCGTGACCGGGATCTTCTGCGGATCGGTGGTGGCGAGGATGAACTTGACGTGCCCGGGTGGCTCCTCCAGCGTCTTCAGCATGGCGTTGAAGGCGTGGTTGGTCAGCATGTGCACTTCGTCGATCATGTAGACCTTGAAGCGCCCGGAGGTCGGGGCGTAGACCGCCTTGTCCAGCAACTGCGCCATCTCGTCGACGCCGCGGTTGGAGGCGGCGTCCATCTCGATGTAGTCGACGAAGCGGCCGCTGTCGATCTCCTGGCAGGCCTTGCACTGCCCACACGGCTGGGCGGTGATGCCGCCGTTGCCGTCAGGGCCGATGCAGTTCAGGGCCTTGGCCAGGATCCGCGACAGCGTGGTCTTGCCGACCCCGCGCGTGCCGGTGAACAGGTAGGCATGGTGCAGCCGCTGCTGTTCCAGCGCGTGCGTGAGCGCGCGGACCACGTGCTCCTGGCCGACCAGCGTGGTGAAATCCCTGGGGCGCCATTTGCGCGCTAGAACTTGATAACTCATGGCGGCGATTGTAGCAAAAGGCGGCCCCCCTCCGGCCGCCGCCGCCCCGACCTCGCGGTCTTTATTCGCCACGCGCCGCGCGGGCCGGCTCCGGTGGCCGCAACCCGCCCGCGGCGGGGCTCAGGCGCACTCGCCCACGTAGCCGCAATTGGCGCATTTGGCGCAGCCGTCGACCTTGTGCAGGGCGTGCGCGCCACACTCCGGGCACGGCTTGCCGGTGCCGACACCGGGGGTGCCGGGGGCCCGGGCCTGGCTGGCGAGTTCGGCCCCGGCATCCAGCGCCTGCCCCCCACCCTCGCGCTGGGCGAGCCTGGCGGCCAGCGCCGCTACCGGCACCTGGCCGCCCTCGGCATCCAGGAAGCCGCGCTTGATCAGGATGCGCTGCAGCGCGTAGCTGAGCGCGGCCACTTCGGAGTCATGGAAGCGCGGCACCTCGGTGCCGTCCTGGCGCACCAGCGTGCCGTAGCGCACCGTGCCCTTGTCCCACACCACGTTGCGCATGTCCGCCAGCGCCTTGGCCACCGAGCCGCCCGAGCGCGCCACCATCGACAACAGCCGCATGGTGGAGGTAATCCACTGCTGGCCCTCGCTGCGCTGCCCCGCCGGCATGAAGAACTCCACCGGACGCTCGATCTCCACCGGCTTTCCGTCGGCCACGCCGGCGACGCGCATGAAGTTGACGGTCAGGTAAACGGTCTTGTGGCCTTCGTAGGTCAGGTATTCGACCTTGGACGTCACCCCCTCCAGGTCGCCCACCGGCCGGCTGCCGAAGGGGCGCACCAACGGATTGTCGTCGGCCACGGCAGCGGGCGCCGCCGCCGGCGCCTCTACTGACAGCACGGCCCCCAGCACCGAATTGGGGCGATAGGTCGCCAGCCCCTTCAGGCCGGCCTTCCACGCCTCCAGGTACAGGTTGCGGAAGGCTTCGTACGGATAATCCTCTGGTACGTTGACGGTCTTGCTGATGCTGGTGTCGATATACGGCTGCACCGCCTCCAGCATCCGCATATGGTCCAGCGCCGACATCTGCAGCGCGGTGACGAAGGCGTCCGGCAACTGGGCCATGTCGGCCCCCATGTGACGGTAAAGCCGCCAGGCATGGTCCGCCACCTCGAAGCTGCGGTAGCTGTTGTCCGGCATCCGCTTCTTGCGGTTGTAGGTCCACGAGAAGGCGGGCTCGATGCCGTTGGAGGCATTATCGGCAAAGGCCAGCGTGATCGTGCCGGTGGGTGCGATCGACAGCAGGTGCGAATTGCGCAGCCCATTGCGCGCAATGGCATCGCGCAAGCGTTCGGGCAGCCGCCCGGCAAATCCGCTCTGCAGGTAGGCATTGGCATCGAACAAGGGGAAGGCGCCCTTCTCCACCGCCAGTTCGGTCGACGCCAGGTAGGCATCGTCGCGCATGCGTTCCGAGATCCGCGCCGCCAGTTGCCGCGCCGGCTCGGCGTCATAGCGCAGGCCCAGCATCACCAGCGCGCTGCCCAGCCCCAGGAAGCCCAGCCCGACGCGGCGCTTGGCGTGGGCCTCGGCCTGCTGTTCGGGCAACGGCCAGAAGGTCACGTCGAGCACGTTGTCGAGCATGCGCGTGGCCACGCGCACCACCTCGGCAAAGGCATCGAAATCGAATTCGGCCTGCGGCGAGAACGGCTGGCGCACGAAGCGCGTCAGGTTGATCGAGCCCAGGCAGCAGCAGCCATAGGACGGCAGCGGCTGCTCGGCGCAGGGGTTGGTGGCCTCGATGCGCTCGCAGTAATAAAGGTTGTTGTCGGCGTTGATCTGCGACAGGAACAGGATGCCCGGCTCGGCATGGTCGTAGGTGGCCTGCATGACCTGGTCCCACAGGTTGCGCGCCGGCACGCGCCGGTACACCCACTGGCCGTCGTCGCGGCGATAGGCGCCCGCGGCGATCATGTCGGCGCCCGGCTCGGCCTCATGCACCAGTTCGACCTCGCCGTCGGCCTGCACGGCCTGCATGAAGGCGTCAGTGACGCCGATGGAGATATTGAAGTTGCTGAGGTCGCCCTTGTCCTTGGCGTGGATAAAGCTCTCGATATCGGGATGGTCGCAGCGCAGCACGCCCATCTGCGCACCGCGGCGCGCGCCGGCGGATTCCACGGTGGCGCAGGATGCGTCGAACACCTTCATGAACGACACCGGCCCCGAGGCGCGCGAATGCGTGGCCCGCACAAGCGCGCCGGCGGGGCGGATCGCGGAGAAGTCATAGCCCACGCCGCCGCCGCGGCGCATGGTCTCGGCGGCCTGCGCCACCGCCGTGTAGATGCTGGGGCGGCCCTCGCGCGGCTCCGACACCGAATCGCCCACCGGCTGCACGAAGCAGTTGATCAGCGTGGCCTGGATGCCGGTGCCCGCCGCCGAATTGATGCGCCCGGCCGGCACGAAGCCGTTTTCCTGCGCCCACAGGAAGCGCGCGCTCCAGGCCTCGCGCTGGTCCTCGGGTTCGGCCTGCGCCAGCGCGCGCGCCACGCGTTGCCTGACATCGGCAATGCTGCGCTCTTCGCCCTTGGCGTATTTCTCGATCAGGACTTCGGTGGAGATTTCCTGCGGCGCCAGGGCGCCGCGAATGATCTGGTCGTTTGCGTTCATGTATTGGCTCACCACGGTCTGGGTCGGTGAATGGTCGGGCCGCCGCGGCCCGCGTTCCCTGCGCCAGATCAAGCCGACGCATTTGCCGCGGGCAATGACCCACCATTGCAAAGGGCATTCAACGCAATTTCTCCGCGGTATCGCGGTCTGGGGTACAATCCCGCTCGGACGGGCCTCCTCGCATGGTGGCGCGGTCAACCTGGTCAGGTCGGGAACGAAGCAGCCACAGCCGTTTTCCGCCAGTGCCGAGGGTCAGGCTCGTCCACCTCCCACCCCATCCTGCCGTACCCCTCCCGCTATATCCGCACGCACGAGTCGCTTGCAGCGCAGCCCCTGTCACTTTAGTACAGCCGAGCCGGGATCGCGCGCGCCGCACACCCCATTTTGCGCCGATTCTGGCACCCTGTCCGGGTGCCACGCCAGCCGTCAGAACAGCGAGCCCTGCTGCGGCATCGGCGGCGCCAGGCGCTCGGCGGGAATCCATTCGCCGTCCGCAGTGGCCACGCCGGCCTCGATACGCTTGCCCGGGAACATCGGCGCAATCGCGGCCGCATAGCGGCCCAGCTGCGCGCGGTAGGCGGCATGCTCCTGCGGCAGGAGCCGCAGCTTGTAGTCGACGATCACCACGCGGTCGTCGAATTCCACCAGCCGGTCGATACGCAGCAGCCGGCCGCGCGCGTCATAGAGTTCGACTTCATTGCGCGCGCTGCGGACGTCCCCTGCCCCCAGCAACGGCGCCAGCGCCGGTGCGCGCAGCATCGCAGCCACCGCCTCCAGCGCTTCTGCCACCTGTTGCCGCCACGCCTGCCGTGCCGGCCCGGTGTGCGCGCCCGTCAGCGGGAACCAGCGCAATACGGTGTCGATCCCCGGCACGCCGGCAAAGGCGTCGGGATAGCGCGTCAGGCGTTCCAGCAAGGCATGCACCAGCTCGCCGTGGCGGGCGGCCGCGGCGTTGAAGACGATGCCGTCGGACTCGTCTTCGGCTTCTGCCTCACCCTCTTCTTCAAACCCGATCTCCTGGCGCGCATCCACTGCATCGCGATAGCGCAGCCGGAAGTCGGTAAAGCGCACCGGCTCGCTCAGGCGCGCGGGCATCGGGGCCTGGTCCTGCGCATCGGCCAGCTCGCCCGGATAGGCCGGCACCATCTCGCCAACGCCTGCAGCCTGCAGCCGCACATACCAGCTGCCGGCGATCTCTGCATTGCCCTCGCCCGAACCGCTGCGGCTGGCCCGGCCCTTGACCCCGCTGACCAGCAGGCCCTGCTGCGCGCGCGTCATGGCCACGTACAGCAGGTTCCAGTTCTCGCGCTCGCCCAGCGCCGCCTCCGACTCGAACATCGGCGCCCGCGCCAGCCCGCGCTCGCTGCGCTTGCCGTAGGCCGAGAAATGCCGAGGCACCGGCGACGACGGCGGCCAGTCGACCAGGATGCCGCCCCGGTCCGCGGCCGGCTCGCTGTGATTGGCATCGAGCAGCACCACGAACGGCGCCTCCAGGCCCTTGGCTGCATGCACGGTCAGGATATGGACTGCGTCGAGGCCGGCAAACGCCGGATCGTCCTCGGCCGGCTCCACGTCTTCGGCGCTCTCGCCCATGCCGCCTTCGTCGGGGCTTTCGCCCTCATCCCCGCGGCGGATTTCCTGCAGCTCGTCGATAAACTTCGGCAGGCTCGGATAGCGCCCGCCGTCGAGGTCCAGCGACAGCTTCAGGAAGGCATCGAGGTTGGCCAGCACCTGTTCGCGGATATCCGGCGGCGCGGCCTCGGCATAGCGGCGCCGCACTTCGCCGCCGTGGAAGATCTGGTCGATCAGGTCATGCACCGGCTGGTGCGGCGCGACGCGCAGCCACTGGCGCAAGCGCTGCACGCCTTCGCGCAGCGCATCGGATACGTGTTCGGGCAGGCCGCCTGACTCGATGCGTGCCCACCAGCTGCCCTCGCCTTCGATCCGGGCCAGCGCCAGCAGGTCGTCGTCAGTCGCCCCCACCAGCGGGCTCTTCAGCACGTGCGCGAGATCCAGGTCCGATTCCGGCGTCATCAGGAACGCCAGCAACGCTGACAGGTCCAGCGCCTCGAGCGTGGCCAGCAGGCCGCCGCGGCGCGGGCTCAGGCACGGGATGCCGGCCTCGCGCAGCGCGCGCTCATAGTCAGCCAGATGGGTCTTGCGGCGCACCAGCAGATGCATGTCGCTCCAGCGTGCGGGGCGCTGCTCGCCGCCTTCATGGACCGGCACGGTGTCGCGCACCAGGCGCAGCCACGCGGCCACGCGCCGGCCTTCTTCCAGGCGCAGCGAATCGCCGGCCTGCCGGCGAGGTTGCAGCAGCGTGTCGCGATGGGCCGAGGCGGCTTGCGCCGGTTCGTCTTCGGCGGCGCCGTCCACGGCTTCAGCGGCCTTGTCGTCGGCCTTGTCCTCGGGCTCCACCAGCGGCAGCAGCCAGACCGGTCCGTTGCCGCCGGCCAGTGCCGTGGTCTGGGTCGCGTACAGCGGATAGCGGCCCTCGGCGCGCGCGCTGTCGAACACGGCGTTGACCCAGTCCAGCACTTCGGCACGGTTGCGCCGGGTGCGGTTGGTGCGCAGCACGGTGGCGCCGAACGCATCGCGCAGCATCTCGCCGGCCGCGCCGAACAACCGTGCATCGGCGCGCCGGAAGCGGTAGATCGACTGCTTGGGATCGCCCACCAGGAACACCGTCGGCCGCTCGCCCAGGCCCGCGTAGCCGGCCAGCCAGCCCTGCAGGATGCGCCACTGCAGCGGGTTGGTGTCCTGGAACTCGTCGAGCAGCAGATGGCGGTAACGCGCGTCGAGCCGCACCTGCAGGTAGGTGGCGGTCTCTTCGTCCGACATCAGGCGCGCGGCCTGCCATTCCAGGTCAGCGAAGTCCATCGCGCGCTGCTCGTCCTTGTGCCGCTGGTAGCGCGTCAGCAAGGCATCGCCGATGCAGAACAGCGCTCGGTTGATCGCCAGCACCGCAGCTTCGCAACAACGCGCGCTGATGTCGTCAAGCATGGCGCAGATCGATGCATGCTCGTCCAGCAACGCATCGACCATGCCTTCGCCGCCGGCGGCCTTGACCAGCGCCGCGGTGCGCCGCAGCGAACGCGGGCCGCCGGTGGTGGTGAAGAACGCGGCGCGCAACTGCGCGAACACCCGTTCGGCGGGCTTGCCGGGCGCCGCGCCCGCTTCGCGCCACGCGGTGATCGCCATCAGCGCATCGGTGATGCGGGCGGCGTGGGTCTGCTCGGTCTTGCCGGCCGCGCCCAGGCGCAGCGCCAGCGACTCGCAGGCATCGCGCCAGCCTTCGTCGGCCAGCGCCTGCAGCAGCACGTCCCCCTGGGCGTCTTCGCCCAGGCAGTCGGACAGCGCCTGCAGCGGGTCGCCGCCCTCCTGCATCGCCCACCATTCGCTGCGGGCATGGAACATCGCGTCCAGCAGCGCGCGTGCCTGGAAGTCGCCCACGGTATCGACCAGCGTTTCCCAGGCTTCGCGCAAATCGGTGTATTGCGGCGTCGCCAGCGCGCGCCAGACCGGGGCCCAGGCTTCGCGCTTCATGCGCAGCGCATCTTCGCGCAGCGCCGCGCCCGGCACGATGCCGGAGGCCAGCGGCGCACCACGCAGCAGCGTGCCGAACCAGCCGTGGAAGGTATCGATGGCCATGCGCCCGGGCGCGGCCAGCACCTGCGCGTGAAGGCGCCGCGCACGCGGCAGCGCCTCACGTGCGGCGTCGGGCGTCAGGCCACGCTGCACCAGCGCGGCGATCACGTCGTCGTCGCTGTCGCGCGACAGCTGTGCCAGCACCTCCAGCAGGCGGTCGCGCATTTCTTCGGCGGCCTTGCGCGTGAAGGTGATGGCCAGGATCTCGTGCGGCGCGGCACCGGCCAGCAGCAAGCGCACCAGCCGCGCCACCAGCAGCCAGGTCTTGCCGCTCCCGGCGCAGGCTTCCACCACGACGGAGCGTGCCGGATCGCAGGCGGCGCGCGTGAATTCGGCCTCGGAGACGGGCTCGCCGTCGCGCTGGTAAGGCTGGACGTGGTGCGGATCGTGAGGCGTCATGATGTCAGCGCCGGCACGGCGGTGGATTCCCAGAAGCCCTTGCGGCACAGGCCGCGGGCAGTGCAATACAGGCAGGCGGAGGCATCGCCGAAGGCCGGCAGCCTGGCGCCCTGGCGCAGGCGCATGACGTCGTCGCGCATCTGCCGTTCCAGCCAGATGACGGCGGCTTCGAAATCGGGCAGGCCGACTTCGCGCTGCGCCGCCGGTGCGCCCTCGCGCGCGCCTTCGAGCGATACCCAACTGCCCGCTGCCGCATCGGCGCGCAGCAGGCCGTAGAACGGCAGCTGGCAGTCTTCCTCGACCTCGGCCAGCTTGCGCTTGAGGCGGGTGGCGCTCTGCGTCTTGTAGTCGAGCACGGCATGCGCCCCGCCCGGGCCCTGGTCAAGCCGGTCGATGCGCCCCGTCAGGCGCAGCGGCTGGCCGTCGGGCATCGGCAGGTCGATGCCGGCGTCGAGCTCGCCGCCGCGCCAGAACCAGCCCTCGGCCTCGCGCGCGGATTGCCAGGCGACGTACGACGGCATCACCTCGCGCCAGCGCCGGTAGTAGGCAATGGCATTGCCGTCCTCGGCCATCAGCGCGCCGAACACGTCGTCGGAAATCTCGGCCAGGCGGGCCAGGCGCTGGTCTTCCGCCAGCGTCTCGCCGCGCTCGCGGCGCGCCTGCAGGTCCTTGTGGTAGCGCAGCAGCACGTGGTGCAGGTGTTCGCCGATCTCGCGTTTTTCCAGCTCGTCGCTGACTGTCTCCAGCCCGGCCAGGCCCAGCATGCGGCCGGCGAAGAACTGGTAGGGGCAGCGGCGCAGCATGTTGTAGGCCTGCGCGCTCCAGCGCACCGGCACCAGCGCGGGCTCTGCCGCCGGCGCCGGCATGCCCTGCGGATCGGCAAAGGTCTCGTGCGCCTGCGGTGCGGCGGCGGCTTCGATGCTGACGCCCGCGCGCGCGCAGCACGCCGCCAGCCGCTCGATCCAGCCCGACACATGATGCGGCTCGCCGCGGCTGCCGTAGCGTTGCCAGGTCAGCACCACGTCGTCGTTGTTCAGCAGCACCTCGGCCAGGTCGCGCGCCTGTTGCGCAAAGCGGGCCTCGCGGTCTTCCAGGTCCAGCTCGCGCCGCATCTGGTTGGAGAAGAACATCAGCTCGGCGGCGCTGGAGGGCAGTTGCGCGTCATCGCAGCCGACGATCACCACGCCCTCGAAGCGGCGCATGCGCGCGCCGTTCAGCGGCAGGATGGTGATGCGCGCCGGGCCGCTGGCCGAGGGCTCCTTGTAGGCGACCGATTCCAGCAGCGCCGACAGCATCGCGCGGAATTCGCCCTGCGACAGCGTGGCATGGCCGCCGGTCTCGTCCAGCGGCAACTCCTGCAGCCGCGCCAGTGCATCGAGCAGCTGGCTGCCGGCATCGTCCGCGGCCAGCGCCGCGCGCATGCCGAGGCCGTCGAGCATGCCGTCGAGCCGTTCCAGCCAGGTTGCCAGCGGATGCTGCGCCAGGCCGCGCGGCCAGCGCGCGGCTTCGTCGGCGAGCACGGCGATGAGCGCGTGCGCGGCGCGGCGCGGCGCTTCAGCGGCATCCTCATCTTCCGCGGCAGCTTGCTGCGCGTCGGTCGGTGCGTGACCGAACAGCTGGCGCAGGCGCGCCCAGCCGCCGGTGATGCCCTCGCGCCGCACCTGGCGCTCAAGCAGCGCGATGGCCGCGCCGCGCCCGGCAGCGTCCGGCAGGCAAAATGGGCTCTTGAGCAGGTCCAGCAGCGCGGCGGTGTCGCCATCGCGCACCAGCAGGTCGAACCAGCGCATCAGCGCGGCGGCGGCGCGCGTGGTGGAAAGCTTCCAGCCGGTCTCGTCGCGCACCGGTGCGCCGGCGCGCGCCAGCAAGGCGCGGGCGCGCCGCGCCACCACGCGGTCGTGCGCGACCAGCGCCACCTGGCGGCGGCCTTCATTGAGCCACTGCACCAGTTGCGCGGCTGCCGCGGCGGCTTCATCCTCGAAGCGCGCGCTGCCGACCACGCGGATCGCCGGACGCTGCGGCGGCAGCGCAGGCATGGCCGGCGGAGGGGCGACGCCTTCGGCATCGTCGGCGATCCTCGCTTCCGGCCACAGCGCCAGCAGCGTCTGGTACCAGTCGGCATCGCTCTCGCCCTGCCCGGTCCAGTCATAGCCGACCTGCAGCACCGGCACCAGCTCGGCGGCATCGCGCAGGAACGCGGCCTCAAGCGGCGTGGGCGGGGTCGGGGCAATCCATATCACCGGGCCGCGCAGCTGCTGCGACAGCTCGCGCAAGGTGCGGCGCCGCGCCGGCAGCGGATCGTCCGGGCCGGACAGCGCCTGCCAGAATGCCAGCACGATGCGCGCCTCTTCGCCGAGGAAGCGCTCAGACAGATGCGAATAGGTCCGTTCCAGCGCGCCCTGCAGCAGACCGGCGCGATCGTCGCCGTCGATCTCGTCATCGTCGCGGATGGCGGCGTCTTCGAGCCAGCGCGCGTTGAGCTCGTCGCAGATCGACAGCAGCGTCTGCGACAGGCCCCATGCGGCGGTCTCGTTCTGGGCGCCGAAGGCGCGGCGCAGCCAGTCCTGCCCGCGCACCGCCTGCTGCACGGCCAGCAGGCGTGCGGCAGGGCTGCGCACCGGGGCGCCCTCTGGCGGCAGGTCGAGCAGCCAGTGGCCCAGCGTCAGCACGCGCGGTAGCAGCCGCGGGCGGCCCGCCGCGCGGGCGGCGGCGTCCAGTGCCTGGCGCACGCCCGGGATCTGCGCGGCGGTGGGCACGACCACGTGCGCGCCCGCCTCCGGCGCGCCGCAGCGGTCGAGGAAATACCAGGCAGCAGTGGCCGCCTGGTCGAGGAAATCAGGGCCAGGGCGAAAACGTAGCGACGTCATGGGCGCGTGGGGCACAGCCCGGAATGGCTGCGCGAACTGCGTCGGTCGGCGAAAGCGTCAGGATGCAACGGAAACAATACGGGCGCCGCCGGCCTGAGCGGCTGGCGGCAAGTGCGATGCGGGACAGGCGGAGCCGGCTCAGTCCGAACCGCTTTCCAGCCGGGCGCGGATCTCGCGCGCGGTCTCGAGCAGGCCCTCATAGCCGGAGCGCGCATGCTCGGGCAGGTCCGGGTCGCCCACCAGGGTACCGAGGGTCTCGATGATGCTGTAGACCAGGCCGCGTGCGGCACCGCTGGCGATGCTGTTGGTCTCCACGGCGCTGCTGATATGGTCCAGCGCATCGCTCAGGTGGTCCACGTCCGGCGCCTGGCCGGGCTCGGGCTGCGAAGGCTTGCGGGGATCGGTGTTCATGTCGATGACCTAGTCAGTGGCGCAGGATGCAAGATTGGCCCGCTGGCGCCGCCCGCGAACCGCTTTCTATTCTACGCGCACGCCACTCGCATCCGGCACCCGCGACGCACGCATAAGTGCATTCTATGACACACCCCTTCGTGTGCCGCGAGCGATTGCCCGAATCTCTCGGCGCCATAGAAAATAAGCATTTCAATGAATCCCCCGATTGCAGCAGAATCATTTCCGTGCCGGCGCCCTTTCGAGTGTTGCCAGGCCGGTCTTGAAAATCGGCAAACTGGTAACATATCGGCAGCACCGGGCGCGGCAGCGGCCCCCACAGCCTGTTTGCGGCTGCGGAGGCGGCCCGACGGGTCCGCGCAATCTCGTGTAAGGTAACGGTTCGGCCCTCCGAAGTCTCCAGCCTTCAACATAAACAGAGCGAAACCAGAGGTTTTCCGCCATGAGCGAACAAATCAAGTATGTGAGCGACGCCTCCTTCGACGCTGACGTCCTCCAGTCCGACAAACCCGTCCTGCTCGATTTCTGGGCGGAATGGTGCGGCCCCTGCAAGATGATCGCGCCGATCCTGGACGAAGTCGCCAAGGACTACGGCGACAAGCTGCAGATCGCCAAGATCAATGTCGATGAAAACCAGCAGGTGCCGGCCAAGTTCGGCATCCGCGGCATCCCGACGCTGATCCTGTTCAAGAACGGCGCGGTCGCGGCCCAGAAGGTCGGCGCGCTGTCCAAGTCGCAACTGACCGCCTTCCTCGACGGCAACCTGTAAGCTGCGCGCCGGGACCTGACCCACGGTCCCGGTTTTGCCACGATCCGACGTGCGTGCGCCACATCCTGGCGCGCCGGTCGGATTGTGCTAAGATGCCACCAACAACTCCCCGAGCGTTCGCTCATTTCCCCCCTTCCCTTTAGGTCTCGCCCGTCCGGGCCCATCTGTACCCCTCGTCTATGCACCTGACAGAACTCAAATCGCTTCACGTGTCTGCGCTTCTCGAAATGGCGGCTACGCTCGAGATCGACAATGCACAACGGATGCGCAAACAGGAACTGATGTTTGCGATCCTGAAGAAGCGCGCCAAGATGGGCGAAACCATCTTTGGAGACGGCACGCTCGAGGTGCTGCCCGACGGCTTCGGCTTCCTGCGCTCCCCCGAAACCTCGTATCTGGCCAGCACGGATGACATCTACATCAGCCCGTCCCAGATCCGCCGTTTCAACCTGCACACCGGCGATTCGATCGAGGGTGAAGTGCGTACGCCCAAGGACGGCGAACGCTACTTTGCACTGGTCAAGGTGGACAAGGTCAACGGGCAGCCGCCTGAAGCGGTCAAGAACCGCATCATGTTCGAGAACCTGACGCCGCTGCACCCGAACCGGCCGCTCACGCTCGAACGCGATATCAAGGCTGAAGAAAACATCACCGGCCGCATCATCGACATGATCGCGCCGATCGGCCGCGGCCAGCGCGCGCTGCTGGTGGCATCGCCCAAGTCCGGCAAGACCGTGATGCTGCAGCACATCGCCCACGCGATTGCCAACAATCATCCGGAAGCCGACCTGTTCGTGCTGCTGATCGACGAGCGCCCGGAAGAAGTGACCGAGATGATGCGCTCGGTGCGCGGCGAAGTGGTTGCGTCGACCTTCGACGAACCGGCCATCCGCCACGTCCAGGTTGCCGAAATGGTGATCGAGAAGGCTAAGCGCCTGGTTGAACTGAAGCGCGACGTGGTGATCCTGCTGGACTCCATCACCCGCCTGGCGCGTGCCTACAACACCGTGGTGCCGGCCTCGGGCAAGGTGCTGACCGGTGGTGTGGACGCCAACGCGCTGCAGCGCCCGAAGCGCTTCTTCGGTGCCGCGCGCAACCTGGAAGAAGGCGGTTCGCTGACCATCATCGCCACCGCGCTGATCGAAACCGGCAGCCGCATGGACGACGTGATCTATGAAGAGTTCAAGGGCACCGGCAACATGGAAGTGCACCTGGAACGCCGCCTGGCCGAGAAGCGCGTCTACCCGTCGATCAACCTGAACAAGTCGGGCACGCGCCGCGAAGAGCTGCTGATCAAGCCGGAAATCCTGCAGAAGATCTGGATCCTGCGCAAGTTCATCTCCGACATGGATGAAGTGCAGGCGATGGAATTCATCATGGACAAGATGAAGGCCACCAAGAACAACGCCGAGTTTTTCGATATGATGCGCAGAGGCGGCTGAGCCCTCGCTGCAGCATCGCCGCAAGGCGGACAGGAAGGCGTGCCCCGGCACGCCTTTTTTGTTGCCCGACCTTTTGTTGCCGGACCATTTCACAGCGCACGGCGCTACGCCCATGCTCGGCAAACTGACCTCATTCCTGCGCACCCGCTCGCTGGCCCGCAAGCTGGAGCACTACGCCATCCCCGACGCGCTGTGGACGCGCACGGTCGCCACGCTGCCGTTCGTGCAGCGCTACGGCAGCGAAGACCTGGCGGCGCTGCGCGAGCTGGCCACGCTGTTCATCGCCGACAAGGAATACTCCACCGCGCACGACCTGCCGCTGGCCGACGACATGGTGGTCAGTGTTGCCGTGCAGGCCTGCGTGCCGATCCTGAAGCTGGGGCTGCCCTGGTACCGGGGCTGGCACGGCATCGTGCTCTACCCGGGCGAGTTCATCATCCGCCGGACCGTGCAGGACGAGATCGGCCTGGTGCACGGCGTGGTCGAGGAAGCCACCGGCGAGGCCTGGGAGCACGGGCCGGTGATCCTGTCATGGCCCGACGTGCACACCCCCGGGGCCGGCATCGACAGCGACCACGAACTGCCGGCCGATACCTACAACGTGGTCATCCACGAATTCGCCCACAAGCTGGACATGCTCGACGGCGAGCCCGATGGCGTGCCGCCCTTCTCGCGCGTGCTGCACCCGGGCATCGACGCGGAAGCCTGGGCCGAGACCTTCCTGACCGAGTACGACCGTTTTGCCGAGGCCTGGGACGCGCGCGACGAGGCCGACTGGGAGCATCCGGAGCGGCTGCCACCGGCGCTGCGCATCATCGACCCGTATGGGACCGAGGCGCCGAGCGAGTTCTTTGCCGTGACGTCAGAGGCTTTTTTTGTCGAGCCGACCGGGCTTGCGCGACACTGGCCGGTTGTATACCAGTCGCTGGCCGCCTTCTATCGCCAGGACCCGGCCTCCATGTGATGTTTTTGCCGCAATTCTGCGCAATACTTTCTGTGCCGCACGTGGCGCAGGCTCTTCCCCAAGTATTTGTTTTTCTGCCATAATCCCGGTTTGCCCGTTACCGGCAAGTGGTTCGTTCGTCGCCGCGCCATGCACGCTCTCGCCCTCGGCAGAGAACAGCGGATTGCAACGGACTGGCTACCCAACCAGAAAGGACTCATCATGAAAGAAGGCATTCACCCGAATTATCGCGAAGTCGTGTTCCAGGACATGTCCAGCGACTTCAGCTTCATCACCCGCTCGACCATCCAGACCAAGGACAAGATCGTGAAGGACGGCAAGGAATACCCGCTGGCCAAGATCGAAGTCTCGTCGGAATCGCACCCGTTCTACACCGGCACCCAGAAGATCATGGACACGGCCGGCCGCGTGGAAAAGTTCCGCCAAAAGTTCGGCAACAAGCTGGGCAAGGCTGCGAAGTAATCGCTTTCAGCGAACCCCGCTTCGCAAGGCCTGCGGACAGATGCTCCGGGGCCTGTGCGAAACAGCAAAGAGGCAGCATCGGCTGCCTCTTTGCTTTTGTGCCGGACCATGACCGGTACCGCCGCATTCATTGGATTTACCCCACACCCCGTGAGGCTTCCACGCCATGCCACGGCCCGCGTGGCCGCCGCATGCGCGATACTGTGGCCTTCGCGCCATTGCGCCACGGCCCGACCTGAGCATCGATGCGTCAAGCCAATACCTCACCCGTCCAGTTGACCGCTGCCGCGACCGGCGCCCTGCCGCGCGCGCTGCTGCTGGCGATCTGCATCATCTATGGCCTGGTCGGCCTATTCGGCCGCGATCCGTGGAAGAACGAGGACGCCGCTGGCTTTGGCGTCATGTGGCAGCTGGCCACCGGCAACCTGCACGACTGGCTGATGCCGAATATCGTCGGCCGCCCGTACAGCGAGGACGGCCCGCTGGTGTTCTGGATCGGCGCGCTGATGATTCGCGGCTTCGGCAACTGGCTGAGCGCGGCCGACGCCGCCCGGCTGGCCACGGCACTGTTCTTCTTCGCGACCTGCGCCTGCATCTGGTACACCACCTACCTGCTGGGCCGGCGCGACGAGGTCCAGCCATTTGCCTATGCCTTCGGCGGCCAGCCCAATGCGCGCGATTACGGCCGCACGCTGGCCGACGGCGCGCTGCTGATCTTCCTGGCCTGCGTGGGCCTGGCCGTGCGCGGGCACGAGACCACGCCGCAGGTCGGCCAGGTCGCCTTTATCGCTCTGGCCCTGTACGGCATGGTGCGCAGCCTCGACAAGCCAATCCAGGGCAGCCTGGTCTATGGCGCCGCGCTGGGCGGGCTGGCCCTGGCCAGCGGGCCCATGCTGCCGCTGGCGCTGCTGGGCGGCAGCGCGGTCTGCGCGCTGGTGTGCAAGCCGCTGCCGTGGCGGCGCCTGGCCGCCATCGGCATTCCGCTGGCGCTGCTGACGGTGTCGGCATGGCTGGCGGCCGCCTACTTCGGCGCAGCCGACCGCGACGAGGCGGTGACCTTTATCCGCGAATGGTCGCGCTATGACCGCCGCAGCTACGGTTCGCCCAATATGGCGACCTTCGGCTTCAATATGCGCAACCTGTTCCTGTACACGTGGCCGGTCTGGCCGATCGCGGGCTGGGCCTGGATCGCGTGGACCGGCATGCGCCGCGCACCCCATGTGGCGACGCCGCTTGCGCTGCTGCTGCCGGTGCTGGTGCTGCTGTTCCTGCAGCGCAGCGCCGGCGACGTGCAGTTCATCCTGCTGCTGCCGCCGATGGCCGTGCTGGCCGCATTCGCGCTGCCCACGCTGGCGCGCGGCGTGATCAACGCGATCGACTGGTTCGCGCTGCTGTTCTTCACCATCTTCGGCGGCACGGTCTGGTTCATGTGGATCGCCAAGACCACCGGCTGGCCGCCGCGCATCGCGCGCAATGTCTTCCGCCAGCTGCCCGGCTACCAGCATGAGTTCACCATCGCCGCGGTGGTGTTCGCGCTGGCGGCCACGGTCGCGTGGGTGCTGATCGTGCGCTGGCGGCTGTCGCGCGCGCCCAAGCAGATCTGGCGCCCGGTGGTGATTTCCGCCGCCGGCACCACCCTGATGTGGGTCATGGCAATGACGCTGTGGCTGCCCTCGATCAACTACGGCAAGACCTACCGCGACGTGGCCCAGGCCGCGGCGATGGCGCTGCCGCCTGCCTATCAGTGCGTCCAGCCGATCCGCATGGGCGATGCGCAGCTGGCATCGTTTGCCTATTTCGGCCATATCCGCTTTGGCGGCCCCAACGACGGCTGCGACGTGCTGCTGCGCCATGACTCGGTCGACTATGGCGAGCCGGGCAGTATCTCGCATTTCGAGTGGCGGCTGATCTGGGAAGGCCGCCGTCCCGCGGACCGCGACGAGCGCTTCCGCATGTATCGGCTGGTCGATACCGCGCGCGCCGTCCATCCGCGCCCCGACCTGCCGCGGCGCCGCCTGCCGCGCCAGCCCTGAGCCCTTTCCGGCGTCACCACCACTGCAGCGCCTGTCGCGCCATCGAACCATTCCGGCCGCGGGCGGCTGCGGGGCTGACCATCCAGCCCCGACCAAGCCTGCCGAGCCCTGAATGACCCTGTTCCAAGATCTTCGCCGTATCGCCGGCCTGGCCGGCCCAGTGCTGGCCGGCCAGCTTGCCGTTATCGCCTTTGGCGTCATCGATACCGTGATGGCCGGGCGCGCTTCGGCGACCGACCTGGCCGCCGTGGGCCTGGGCGGCTCGATCTACGTCACCATCTATATCAGCCTGATGGGCGTATTGCAGGCGCTGTCGCCCATCGCCGGGCAGCTCTATGGCGCCGGCCGCATCGAGGCGATCGGCGCCGAGGTCCGGCAGGCCGCATGGCTGGGCGCCGCACTGGCGATTCCGGGCGTGCTGCTGCTGGCCTTCCCGGCCCCGCTGCTCGCTTTCGCCAAGGCACCGCCCGAACTGGTCGAGAAAGCCACCGCCTACCTGCATTTCGGTGCCTTCGGGCTGCCGGCGGCGCTGGGTTTCCGCATCTACTCGGCGCTGAACAATGCGCTGTCGCGCCCGGTCATGGTGACGGTGCTGCAGATTGGCGGGCTGGCGCTGAAGGTGCCGCTCAATGCATGGTTCATCCACGGCGGCCTGGGCGTGCCGGCCTTGGGCGGCCCCGGCTGCGGCCTGGCCTCGACGCTGATCAGCTGGGCCTGGTGCATCGCCGGGCTGCTGATCCTGCGCTACGGCAGCGCCTATCACCCGCTGCGGATCTTCAGTACCTGGAGCTGGCCGGCTGCTGGCCCGCTGCGCGCGCTGCTGCGGCTGGGCCTGCCGATGGGCCTGACCTACCTGATCGAGATCACCTCGTTCACGCTGATGTCGATCTTCATCACGCGCCTGGGCACGGTGACGCTGGCCGGGCACCAGATCATCGCCAACCTGGGCGCGGTGGCATACATGCTGCCGCTGTCGCTGGGGATTGCCACTTCGACGCTGGTGGCACAGCATCTCGGCGCGCGCGACCTGGCCGGCGCCAGCCGCCTTGCCTGGCGCGGTATCCGCATAGCGGTGACGCTGGCGGTGCTGACCGGTGCCCTGCTGTGGCTGCTGCGCAAGCCGGTGCTGCATGCCTACGCGAGCGATCCCGCGGTGGTCGCGGCAGCGCTGCCGCTGGTGCTGTTCGTGGCGTTCTACCAGGCCTTCGACGCCGTGCAGGTGATGACGGCGTTTATCCTGCGCGCGTACAAGATCGCGCTGATCCCGACGCTGATCTACGCCGGCTCGCTGTGGGGCATCGGACTGGGCGGGGGTTATGTGCTGGGCTTCGGGCTGATCGAGGGCATGCCCGCCTTCACGCGCGGCGCCAGCGGCTTCTGGCTGGCCAACAGCATCAGCCTGGCGATTGCAGGCGTGCTGCTGGTGCGGTATTTCAGCCGGGTCAGCAAGGATCCGGAAAACTGACTCTGACACTGGCCGCTCGCAAGGGCGGTGGCCCGCAATTTCAGTAGCCGAAAAAGAAAAACGCCCGCTTGCGCGGGCGTTCTAATTTGGCGGAGTGGACGGGACTCGAACCCGCGACCCCCGGCGTGACAGGCCGGTATTCTAACCGACTGAACTACCACTCCATAGTCGGTGCCGACTGGAGCCTTGGCTCCGGACGACTGGCTGGGCGTTTGATTACGCCCTGCTGTTTTGGCGTCCCCTAGGGGATTCGAACCCCTGTACTCACCGTGAAAGGGTGATGTCCTAGGCCTCTAGACGAAGGGGACA
>NZ_JBXAHL010000010.1:0-75249 GCF_058795055.1 Cupriavidus sp. GW823-FHT06D04
TGTCTGCAGCAGAGAAACGAGATTATGCAGAGCTTTCTTCGTTTCGTCAACCGTTTCAGCAACTTTTTTCGCTGCGGTCAGCGCGCTAACTTCGCTGCGCCAACCTATCCGGTCGACCCCGCAACCCGCGCCCCGTCTGCTTTGCAGCGCTGCGTTGTGTTGCGAGGGGGCGAATATTAAGGGACGCAGGACCGACTGGCAAGCGATTTCGCGAAATAATTCGAAGTACTCGAAAAAGCGGCGCATGGGGCGCAAATGTCGCGCTGGTGACAACATTCAGCAACGCCTCGGCTTAAGCTGGCGCCGTGGGCGTTGGCCCAACCCGAAACGCCTTCCTCTATATAGGCGTCGAATGCCAAGCAGAGCAGTTGAAGGAGACAAGATGACCCGACCCGTGACGCCCGGCCTCTCCCTGGTCGCCGGCAGCACCGACATCCCCCTGTCTGATCAGACGATTCCGGCACTGCTGGCGCGCTCGGTCGCCGCAAACCCGGACGGCCCTGCCGTGGTGTTCCGCGAGCATGGCGTGCGCTGGAACTGGGCGGAGTTCAGCGACCAGGTCGATCGCCTGGCCAGCGGCCTGCTCCAGCGCGGCATCCAACCGGGCGACCGCGTCGGCATCTGGGCGCCGAACCGGCCCGAATGGCTGGTGACTCAGTTCGCCACCGCGCGCATCGGCGCCATCCTGGTCAATATCAACCCGGCCTACCGCCAGGCGGAGCTGGAATATGCGCTGAACAAGGCGGGCGTGCGCATGCTGATCACGGCCGCGCGGTTCAAGAGCAGCGACTACCTGGCCACCCTGCAGGCGCTGGCGCCGGAACTGGCCGAGGCCGAGCCGGGTGCGCTGCGCGCCGCACGGCTGCCTCGGCTGCAGTGGGTGGTCCGCATGGGATCCGAGGCGACGCCCGGCATGCTCAATTACGATGCACTCCTGGCCGAACCCGATACTGCGCGCCTGGACGCGGTGACCGCGACGCTCTCCGCGCACGATGCCATCAATATCCAGTTCACCAGCGGCACCACCGGCAACCCCAAGGGCGCCACCCTGACGCATCACAACGTGGTCAACAACGGCCGCTTTGTCGCCATGGCGATGCGCCTTGGCGACAGTGACGTACTGTGCATCCCGGTACCGCTCTATCACTGCTTCGGCATGGTGCTGTCGGTGCTGGCCTGCGTCTCGGTCGGCGCCTGCATGGTGTTCCCGGGCGAGGCCTTCGATCCGCTCGCAACCATGCAGGCGGCCAGCGAGGAACGTTGTACCGCCCTGCATGGCGTGCCGACCATGTTTATCGCCCAGCTGGACCATCCGGAGTTCAGCCGCTTCGACTTCTCGACCCTGCGCACCGGCATCATGGCCGGCGCCCCCTGCCCGATCGAGGTCATGAAGCGCGTGGTGGCCGACATGCATATGTCCGAGGTCACCATTGCCTATGGCATGACCGAAACCAGCCCGGTCTCGTTCCAGAGCGCCACCGACGATCCGCTGGACAAGCGCGTCGCCACCGTCGGGCGGGTGCAGCCGCACCTGGAATGCAAGGTGGTCGACGCCCTCGGCGAGGTCGTGCCGACCGGCGCCACCGGCGAGCTTTGCACCCGCGGCTATTCCGTGATGCAAGGCTACTGGGAAGACGACGAGCGCACCCGCGAGGCCATCCGCGACGGCTGGATGCACACCGGCGACCTCGCCACCATTGACGACAAGGGCTACTGCAACATCGTCGGCCGGGTCAAGGACATGCTGATCCGCGGTGGCGAGAACATTTACCCGCGCGAGATCGAGGAATTCCTGTTCCGCCATCCCAAGGTGCAGGCGGTGCAGGTCTTTGGCGTGCCTGACCAGAAGTACGGCGAGGAGGTCTGCGCCTGGATTGTGCTCAAACCCGGCCAGTCCGCCACCGAGGACGAGATCCGGACGTTCTGCCGTGACCAGATCGCCCACTACAAGATTCCGCGCTATATCCGCTTTGTCTCGGAAATGCCGATGACTGTGACGGGCAAGGTGCAGAAGTTTGTCATGCGCGACACCATGATTCATGATCTGGGACTTTAGCCGGACGCACTCGCGTCGGCAGACATGAGCGGGATCCTCCATGACCATCCGAATCGTAAGACTCGGCGCGCCGCGCGCGGCCGATGAAGGCCTGCGCATCGGCACCGTGCGCCGGCCGCCGCGGGGCGTGCCCAAAACCGAGTTTGCCAGCCGCGATTTCTACGATGTCTGGTATCCCGTGCTGTCGCCATCGCCCGAACTGGTGGCCCAGGCGCTGCAGGCCACCGATGACAAGCAATGGCGGGCGTTCGTGCAGCACTTCCGCAAGGAAATGGCCGCGCCGGACCCCAGCCGCACGCTAGACCTGCTGGCGGCGCTGTCGCACCAGACCAATTTCTCGGTAGGCTGCTACTGCGAGAATGAGGCGCACTGCCACCGCTCGGTCCTGCGCGAGCTGCTGGCCGAACGCGGGGCCGTGATCGGCTGAGCTGCACGCCGTGCCAGGGATCTCCCCGGCTTTGATTCCCCCGCTTCCCGCATTCCGA
The DNA here is from genome assembly GCF_058795055.1 of Cupriavidus sp. GW823-FHT06D04. Taxonomy (NCBI): domain Bacteria; kingdom Pseudomonadati; phylum Pseudomonadota; class Betaproteobacteria; order Burkholderiales; family Burkholderiaceae; genus Cupriavidus; species Cupriavidus sp. GW823-FHT06D04. The sequence goes on from NZ_JBXAHL010000010.1 coordinate 2,542, forward strand.
TGGCCCTGAACGTTGTCTGGCTTGGTTTCTTCCTGATTTCCTTTGTCGCCGCCTGCGTCCGCCTGGCCAGCGGCGATCTCACCGTGTTCCCCGCCATGCTGGCGAGCCTGTTCGACAGCGCGCGCACGGCCTTCGAGATCGCGCTCGGCCTGGCCGGGGTGATGAGCCTGTGGCTTGGCATCATGCGCATCGGCGAGCGCGCCGGCGTGGTCGATGCCTTCGCCCGGCTGGTGAACCCGCTGCTGCGCCATTTCTTCCCCGGCGTGCCGCAGGGCCATCCGGCACAGGGGGCGATGATGATGAACGTGTCGGCCAACCTGCTCGGGCTGGACAATGCCGCGACGCCGCTCGGCCTGAATGCCATGCGCGAGCTGCAGACGCTGAACCGGCGCCCGGACGTCGCCACCGATGCGCAGATCATGTTCATCGTGCTGAATACGGCCGGGCTGACGCTGATTCCGACCTCGGTGATCGCGATCCGGCAGGCCATTGCGGTCAAGCAGGGGCTGGTGGGTTTCAATGCGGCCGATATCTTCCTGCCGACGCTGCTGGCCACCGGCGGCTCATGCTTGGCCGGCCTGCTGGCAGTGGCGTGGGTGCAGCGGCTGAACCTGCTGCGCCCGGCCGTGCTGGTGGCGTTCGGGCTGGTCGCGGCGCTGCTGGGCGGGATGTTCGCCTGGCTGCGGCACGCGCCGCCGGAGCAGGTCGGCAGCGTGACGGCACTGGCCGGCGCCGGCTTCATCCTGTCACTGATCACGCTGTTCCTGGTCTGCGGCGCGCTGCGCAGGGTCAATGTCTATGAAGCCTTTATCGATGGCGCCAAGGAAGGCTTTGGCGTCGCCGTGCAAATCATTCCCTACCTGGTGGCGATCCTCGTAGCCATCGGCCTGTTCCGGGCCACCGGCTGCATGGACGTGCTGATGGGCTGGCTGACGCTGGGCTTTGCCCAGCTGGGCGTCAATACGGACTTCGTGCCGGCGCTGCCGGTCGGGCTGATGAAGATCCTGTCCGGCGCCGGCGCGCGCGGGCTGATGGTGGATGTGATGACGACCTATGGGGTGGACTCGTTCCAGGGACGGCTGGCCGCGATCATCCAGGGCTCGACCGAGACCACTTTCTATGTGCTCGCGGTCTACTTCGGCAGCATCAATGTGCGCAATACGCGCCATGCGCTCGGTTGTGCGCTGGTGGCCGATGCTGCCGGGATCGTGTGTGCGGTAGGTGCCGCCTATCTGTTCCGTTAGGACACGGCTCGATCGTTGGAAACCGGAATTTGTTGCATCGATACAACGTCATTGTGCGTATTGTCAGACATTGACACATGACCGCTTGGTGCGTCGCAGCAAACCAGGTATAGTGGAGTCTGTCTCCTCCACCACCTCGGTGGATTCCAACCCACGCACAACCTGCGTGGGTTTTTTTTCGCCTTCGCGCCGGAACGGTCACAACCCCTGTGCACGTTTGCCCCTGCTGGCGCTGCAATCGTGCTTGGGGCCTCGCCACGCGGCTTTCTCGCTCCAACGTGGTGCGGCGAGCCGCTGCTGTGGGCAACAAACCAGTTTTGTTGCAACGCAGCAAACGGTATCGTAGAGTGGTCTCACGACGGGCGCCCGACCTGGCTGGCTCGCGTGGATCCTGGCCCCGCATGTTCGCTTCCGCCCTCCTTGCCCGCTACTGGCCTGACCCCATGCTGCTCCGGCGCGGGATCATCTATGCGCTGTCGTTCCTGGCCCTTGCCGGTATTGGCTGGCTGACCGGGGATGCAGGCTACCTGTGGTCGGCCACGGCCTCGATCTGGGCCTGCCTGGCGGACCGGCAAGGCACGGCGTCGGCACGGCTTTCCAGCCTGGGAGCGGTCGGCATTGGCGGGGCGGTGGCCAGCGCGCTGGGCGCGGCCGTGGCGCCGACGCCCTGGCTGGCCGTGCTGGTGGTGATGGCGGGAGGGCTTGCCGCAGGCCTGGCAGAGACGCGCGGCCCGGCCAGTGCGCTCGCGGCCAAGCTGCTGTATGTCGTGCTGGTGGCCGCGTGCCTGCAGCCTGCGGCCGGGCCTGACCTGGCCGTGCAGGCCCTGCAGAGCGGGCTCGACTTCCTACGCGGCGGCGTGTTCGCGTGCCTAGCTTGCCTGGCGCTGATCCCTTCGGCCCGCGACGACCGGCCGCGCACCGAGATCGTGGCCGCCTACGACGCGCTGGTCCGGCTCGCCACGGCACTCGCCGACACCCGCCACGGCAATGACCTCGCCACCTGCAAGCAGGACATCCGCAACCGCATCGAGGCCGCGCGCCGGGCCATCGAGGCCCGACGCAGCCTGCACGACCCCAGCAGTCTCCTGCACTATGCCTATGCCGTGGGTGTCGCCGACGCCCTGTTTGCGCTGCTTATCGTCGCGGGCGAACTGCGCGAGCGCGCCGGCGCCGCCCAAGGCTTGCCGATGCAGCCGCCGTTGCGTCATATCGCGCGCTGTGTCGCCGACGCCCGGGAGCAAGTCGGCCAGGCACTGGCGCGGCACGCGCCCGACCTGCCGGCGTTGAGCGCGGCGCTGCGCCACGAACTGCGGCGACTGACCGCGCCCGTGGCCAATGCCAGCGCACCGCCCCCCTATCAGTCGGCACTATCCGCCCTGGCGCACCATCCGGACTTCGACCGATGGCGCGCAAGCTTCCGCTGGCCGCGGCGCGGCATCGGGCACGGGCTAGCCCAGATGCTGCGCGGGCTGGCCGACCACGCCGCAGGCGATGCCCTGGTCACGCGCCACGCCCTGCGGCTGGCGCTGGCCGGCAGCCTCAGCCTCGTGCCCGCGCAGTGGTGGCGGCTGGACCACGGCTACTGGGTGGCGGTGACCGTGATCATGGTGCTCAGCCCCCAACTGCAGACCACCCGGCAGGTTTCCGTGAAACGCTTTGCGGGCTCGCTGGCGGGCGCCCTGTGCGCCTGTGTGATTGGCCTGCTCCATCCGGCGCCGGTGGTGGCGCTGGGCATCAGCGCGGCCTTCCTGGCCGGGGCTTATGCCAGCCGCCTCGCCGGGCAGCCCGGGGCATTCGCGTTCTGCCTGACGCCGGCCGTGATCCTGTTCTCATGGGTGGGCGCGCCGGCCGTCGACAGCAGCCACTTTGCCGCGCTGCGCGGCATCGACACCGCGCTCGGCTGCCTGATCGCGCTGGCGACTTACTTTGTGCTGGCACCGCGCGTGGAAATGTCGCGCGTGTTCCGCCATGCCGTCGACGCGGTGGCGGTCAACGCGGTCTACCTGCGTGCCGCCTTCGCCGCCAGCCGCGTGGCTGAGGCCGCGACGCCGCGCGCCGTGCCGCGGCTGGAAGCCTTGCGCATTGCCGCCGGCCGGGCTTCCACCCGCGCCGAACTCACGCTGGCACAGGCCGCCGGCGCGCTCGCACCCGACTATGCCGAGGCCTACCAGCGCGTGCATGCGTGCGCGCGCCGCATGGCCGCGCTGGCCGGCGTGGTGCGAGCCGGGGTGGAGTCGGGCGTTTTCACGCTGCCCGCCGGTGCTGAAGTGCGCATGCTCCTGACGCAACTGGAAGCGCAACTGGCCGAGCTGGCGATGCGGCCGGGCCTGGCAGACACTACCGGCAGCGCCGAGCGCCCCGCGCTACCAGCCGCTGCCGCGCTCGACGCCTTCCTGGCGGAACAGGCCGACTACGCCGCCGCGCATATCGCCGCCGCCCATGCCGCGGTGGCGGACCTGCGCACGCTGGGCGCGGCCGCGCGCAAGCTGCCGGGGCGGCGGCGGGCGCACAGCGGCTGAGCGGAACCAAAAAAGAAGGTTGCCGGACCGGCCAGCGGACTGGCCGGGCTTTACGGAATGCGGCGATGGCCTATATTGATTGAATACGCCCGCCGCCAGCACGAGGCACGCCATGTCCGACATCACGTTCCCTCGCAGCCTCCCGACCTACTGCGCAGCCAGCCTCACGCTGTCCTGCCCTGCGACGGTCAACGGCAGTCCCACCTTGTATTCCGTCACCGCCGAGGCCCTCGAGGCCCATTTCGGCGCGCGTTCGCCGCGCGAGGAAGACCTGGTCGCAGCCTTCACCAGCAACCGCCAGCGCATCGAGCGCCTGGCCGAAAGCCTGTTCGAGCTGACCGAGGCGCGCGAGATCGTGCTGCGCAGCGGCCATTTCCGCTTCGCCGGCTGAATCCCGTCAGTGTCCTGACGCCCCCGATCGGGGGCGTGATTTCATCGGCCATTCAGTCGGCCTTCGCCTCGCCGCGCACCAGCAGCACCGGCATGGTGGACTGCCGCATCACCGCCTCGGCCACGCTGCCCAGTACCAGCCGGCGCACGCCGCGGCGTCCGTGCGTGCCGATCACCAGCAGGTCGGCGCCCCACTGGCGCGCGGCCTCGTTGATCGACGCCCCCATGTCGCCGGGCACCGGCGCTTCGGTCACCAGCCGGGTTTCATGCGCCACACCGGCTGCGGCCAGCCGCTGCGAGGCAGCCTGCAGCGCGCGCTGGCCGCTTTCCTCGAACGCCTTCTGCAGCTGGCTCGGGTCGTAGTACCCGGCATCGAACATGGGCGTGCCGGTGTCCACGACATAGAGGGCCAGCACGGTGGCGCCGCCCGGAGCCGCCACGCGGATGGCTTCGCCCAGCGCCAGGTCGGACGTGCTGCTGCCGTCCACCGCCACCACGATCTTGCTGTATGCCGTGCTAGTCATAGGTATTGCCTCCGTTGACAGGGAAAGGGATGGCGGCGGTAACGCCGCCTGCCTTCGATACTACCCGTGCGGCAGCCGCCACGTGGCGAGCAGGATCAAGCACGGGTCACGGTAGCGGGCTTTCCCTTAAATTGACCGACCGGTCGGCATATATATAATAGGGCCAGTTGCTGTCCGCGATCCGAGCGGCATTCCCGCCAGAGGAGACAATATGTACACGCAGAGTCTTGACCTGCCCGGCCAGCACGCCGATGCGGCGCAGGCCAGCGCGCCCCAGGACGAAGCCGCCTGCCAGGCCGCGTTCGACGCCTGCATGGCCGCCGACGGCAAGATCGAGCCGCAGGACTGGATGCCGCAGGCCTACCGCAAGACCCTGGTGCGCCAGATCTCGCAGCATGCGCACTCGGAGATCGTCGGCATGCTGCCGGAGGGCAACTGGATCAGCCGGGCCCCGTCGCTCAAGCGCAAGGCCATCCTGTTGGCCAAGGTGCAGGATGAAGGCGGCCATGGGCTCTACCTGTATTCCGCCGCCGAGACGCTGGACGCCTCGCGCGATGACCTGGTCGACGCGCTGCACAGCGGCAAGGCCAAGTATTCGTCGATCTTCAACTACCCGACGCTGACCTGGGCCGACGTGGGCGTGATCGGCTGGCTGGTCGACGGCGCGGCGATCATGAACCAGATCCCGCTGTGCCGCTGCTCGTACGGCCCGTATGCACGCGCCATGATCCGCATCTGCAAGGAAGAGTCATTCCACCAGCGCCAGGGCTTCGACGCGCTGCTGGCGATGATGCGCGGCACCGAGGCCCAGCGCGAGATGGTGCAGGATGCGGTCAACCGCTGGTGGTTCCCGGTGCTGATGATGTTCGGCCCGCCCGACGCTGCCTCGACCAACAGCGCGCAGACCATGGCCTGGGGCATCAAGCGCATCTCCAACGACGACCTGCGCCAGAAGTTTGTCGATGCCACGGTCGAGCAGGCCCGCGTGCTGGGCGTGACCCTGCCCGACCCCGGCCTGCAATGGAATGCCGAGCGCGGCCACTATGACTACAGCCCGCTGGACTGGGATGAGTTCTGGCGCGTGATCAACGGCGACGGACCCTGCAACCGCGAGCGCCTGGCCACCCGCGTGAAAGCGCATGAGGACGGCGCCTGGGTGCGCGAGGCCGCGCTGGCGCACGCCGCCAAGGTGGCCGAACGCGAAGCCCGCGCAAGCCGCGCCGCGGCCTGAACCCCGCGCCCGAGGGCGGAGGAGACAAACGATGCAACGCAAGGAATGGCCGCTGTGGGAAGTGTTCGTACGCAGCAAGCAAGGCCTGGAACACAAGCATTGCGGCAGCCTGCACGCCGCCGATGCGCAGCAGGCGCTGCACATGGCGCGCGACGTCTATACGCGGCGCCAGGAAGGCGTGTCGATCTGGGTGGTGCCGTCCGCGGCCATCACCGCGAGCGTACCCGAGGAAAAACCGGAGCTGTTCGACCCGATGGCCGACAAGATCTACCGGCACCCGACGTTCTACCAGCTGCCCGACGAAGTCAACCACATGTAAGGCCCGCACCATGACCGCGTCCCCACAGCCGACTGTGCCCGCCTCGCTCGACCACCTGCCGCCGGCGCGCACCGCGGCCTTGCGCTACGTGCTGCGCCTGGCCGACAACGCCCTGGTCCTGGGCCAGCGCAACGCCGAATGGTGTGGCCACGGCCCCGTGCTTGAAGAGGACATCGCACTGGCCAACATCAGCCTGGACCTGATCGGCCAGGCGCGGCTGCTGTACGGCCGCGCCGGCGAGTTGGAAGGCGAGTTGACCGGCCTGCCCCACCATGAGGACGACTACGCCTACTGGCGCGCCGAGCGCGACTTCCGCAACTGGACACTGCTGGAGTTGCCGCACCGCGGCCCGCTGGCCGGCAACGCCGCCGCCGAGCGCGACTACGCCGTCACCATCATGCGCAACTTCCTGTACAGCGCGCTGATGGTCGAGCTTTGGGAAGCCTTGCTGGCCAGCCGCGATGACCAACTGGCCGCGATCGCCGCCAAGTCGGTCAAGGAAGCGCGTTACCACCTGCACCACGCGGCTGGCTGGGTAGTGCGCCTGGGCGACGGCACCGAGGCATCGCACGCGCGCATGCAGCGCGCGCTGGAACACCTGCTGCCCTATATGAACGAGTGCTTTGCCGAAGACGCGGTGGAAGCCGAGGCCGCCGCGCAGGGCATCGGCGTCATCACGGCCACGCTGCGCCCCGCCTGGGATGCCACCGTCGCCGAGACGCTGCAGGCTGCCACGCTAACCCTGCCCCAGGCCACGCGCTTTGTCTCGACCGGGAAGCACGGCGTGCACTCCGAACACATGAGCTACCTGCTGGGCGAGATGCAGGGGCTGGCGCGGGCCCATCCGGGCGCGCAATGGTAAGCGCCCGCTTCGCCGCAAAGGATTGACCAACATGACCATGGCCGCCCTCCCCCTACGCAACGACCGCGCCATCGATGGCCGCATCGCGCGTGCATGGGCGGCGCTGGAGGCGGTGCCAGACCCGGAGATCCCGGTGGTGTCGATCCGCGACCTGGGCATCTTGCGCGATGTCCTGACCGGCGCCGACGGCGCGCTTGAGATCGTCATCACGCCCACCTACTCCGGCTGCCCGGCGATGTCGCAGATCGCCGAGGACATCGGCCGGGCGCTGGACGGCGCAGGGCTGGCGCCGTGGCGCATCCGCACCGTGCTGGCGCCGGCCTGGACCACCGACTGGATCACCCCGGCCGCGCGCGAGCGCCTGCGCGCCTTCGGCATTGCGCCGCCGGGCCAGTGCGGCATGCCGGCCGAGGCGCAGCCGCTGCGCTTTGTGCCTAGCGCCGCCCGCGCGGGCGCACCGGATGTCGTGGCCTGCCCGCGCTGCGGCAGCGTGCATACGCAGGAAATCTCGCGCTTTGCCTCGACCGCCTGCAAGGCGCTGTACCGGTGCCTGGACTGCCGCGAGCCGTTCGACTATTTCAAACCCTACTGAGCCCCGCCGGGCCGAAGCCAGGCTGCCATGACTCCACAGTTCCATCCGCTGCGCGTGGCGAAGGTGCGCCCCGAGACCGCCGACACCATATCGATCGCCTTCGAGGTGCCGGACACGCTGCGCGATGCCTACCGCTTCACCCAGGGCCAGTTCCTGACGCTGAGGGCGCCGGTCGACGGCAAGGACCTGCGCCGCTCCTACTCGATCTGCTCGGCCGTGCAGGACTACGACGCGCACGGCGAGTTGCGCGTGGCGGTCAAGCTGGTCGAGGACGGACTCTTTTCCACGCACCTGCATGACTCCATCGCCCCGGGCCAGGTGATCGACGTGATGACCCCCGACGGGCGCTTCCACGTGCCGCTCGATGCTGGCGCGGCGCACCACTACGTGGCCTTTGCCGCCGGCAGCGGCATCACGCCGGTGCTGTCGCTCGTCCGCACCACGCTGCTGGCCGAGCCGCACAGCCGCTTCACGCTGGTCTATGGCAACCGCAACGTCGACAGCATCATCTTCTCCGAGGCGCTGGAAGACCTGAAAAACCAGTATCTGGCGCGCTTCACGCTCTACCACGTGCTGTCGCGCCAGCCGCAGGAGGTGGACCTGCTGCACGGCCGGCTCGACCATGCCCGCGTGACGGCCTTCCTGCAGACCCTGATCCCGGTGGAAGACATCGACGCGGCCTTTGTCTGCGGGCCGGCCTCGATGATCGACGAGGCCGAGGCGGCGCTGCGCGATGCGGGCCTCGACCCGCACCGCATCCACGCCGAGCGCTTCGGCGTGCCGCTGGCCCAGGCCAGGCGCAAGCCGCCCCCCGCGCACGCCGACCATGCCGGCACCGCCGAACTGGTGGTGGTGCTCGACGGCAAGCAGCACAGCATGCGCCTGCCGCTGGAAGACGCCAACGTGCTCGACACCGCGCTGGCCGCCGGGCTGGACCTGCCCTACGCCTGCAAGGGCGGCGTCTGTTGTACCTGCCGCGCCAAGGTGCTGGAAGGCCAGGTGGAAATGGAAAAGAACTACACGCTCGAGCCGTGGGAGATGGAAAAGGGCTTCGTGCTCACCTGCCAGGCGCGGGCGCTCACGCCGCGGGTAGTGGTCAGCTACGACGAACGCTGATCCGGGCACGCCGGCGCGTGCGTATTCAGACAATTGCCGACATTGGCCAGCACGGGCCGTGACTACAATGGCGGCAGGCGGCTTCCTGCTGGCGCGATGCTTGCAGGGCAGCGACCGGGCGGGCGGCGACCCCGCCTGTCGCATCGCCGCCGCGGCGGTGCCAGCGAACCGTCCCACCCATATACAATCACGGCCATGCAATATATCCACGTCGTCAATGGTGATGTAGCAGGCACGACCCTGCGCCAGGCCCTGGCCCAGGCTGCACGGCCGGACCCTGTCGTGGTGCTGCGCGACGACCTGGCGGTGGGACCGCTGGCCGACATCGACAGCACCGGCCTGATCCGCTCCGGCTTCTGGCAGCGGGTCGCCCCGCATACCGACATCGATTTCGGCGCCGAGATGCGCCAGGCGCTGGACCAGCTCCAGGCGCTGCGCCAGGACGACATGGAAGTGGCCATCTGGCACGGCCAGAGCGCGGCCGACCAGCTGATGCTGCGCCGGGTGGTATTCCACCTGTACCAGGCGCCGCAGCGGATCAATGAAGTCGCCATGGACCTGCGCGAGCTGGAAATGCCCGCGCAGGGCAACCTGGCGGCGATCGGCATGTACACGCCCGCGCGGCTGGCGCGGCGCTTTTCCACCATCGCCCCGGTCTCGGTGCTGCGCCTGGGCCGCCTCGGCTACGAGTGGCAGCAGAACGTCAAGGAAAACGCCGACGTGCGGCTCTGGAAGGGCAACACGCTGGTACCGGCGGCCTATCACACCATCGACGAGATCATCATGGAACGCGCCCCGTCCGAGTGGACGCCCGCGGCGCAGGTGGTGGGCAGCGTGATGGGCGCGATCGAAGGTCTGCTGGCCAGCGACTGGTTCGTGTTCTGGCGCTGCCGCGAGCTGATCGCCATGGGCCAGCTGGTGCTGCGCGGCAATGCTGACTCGCTCGATACCTGCGAACTGCGCCGCCATGTCGGCAGCGGTGGCACCGGCGGCGAATAAACGAGAATATGGCCCGTACCAAGGCACCCGATTTCGAGGCGCAGCGCGAGCAGATCCTGGACCTGGCCGCCGCCGCCTTTGCCAACAGCAGCTACCCCAGCACCTCGATGGCCGACCTGGCCGCCGCCTGCGGCACCTCCAAGGCGCGGCTGTACCACTATTACGAGAGCAAGGAAGCGATCCTGTTCGACCTGCTGGACCGCTACACGCGCCGGCTGATGCTGCTAGTCACTGAAGTGGAGGCCGACGCCGAGCGCCACGCGCGCACCGACAAGGAAGCCTTCGGCAACCTGATACGTGCCTTCCTGGCGGAGTACGAGACCTCGCAGACGCGCCATATCGCGCTGATCAACGACGTCAAGTTCCTGGCCGAGACCCAGCGCGACCTGATCTTGGGCCGCGAGCGCGACGTGGTCGCGGCCTTCTCGCGCCTGCTGCGCCGGGCCTACCCGGAGCGCGTCACGCGCGAGAACCAGACCGCGCTGACCATGACCATCTTTGGCATGATCAACTGGACCTTCACCTGGCTCAAGCCGGGCGGCCGGCTGTCCTATGCAGCGTTTGCCGAGATGGTGGTCGACCTGCTCGAAGGCGGCCTGCCCGGCCGGGCCGCGGCCGCGCGCTGACGCGGCGCTGGCCCGTCGCCCTGCCACTTACATCCACTCGGCCTCTTCGCGCTGGCGCCGCTGCTCGCGGTCCTGGCGGAACATCTCTTCCAGTTCGTCGCGCGCCTGGCGCGCCAGCGAGACCAGCTTCTTCTGGTCGGTGTAGTGCGGATAGAAGCGGTCGATCGCCTGGATGTTGTGGCGCCGGAAACGCAGTGCCACGTTGCGGGCCTCGGCCGGATCGAAGCCCAGCCCCTCCAGCACGCGGCGCCCCAGCATCAGCGAGCCCTCGAACATCTCGCGCTCGAACAGGTGCACGCCGCGGTCCTTGAGCTGGTAGACATGCGACACATGGCGCGCCCGGGCGTAGATCTGCAGTTCCGGAAAGCGCTGGCGCACGCGGTCGATCAGTTCCAGGCCCTCGTCCATGCCGTCGATGGCGACCACCAGGATGCGCGCGTCGGCAATGCCCGCGGCCTCCAGCAGGTCCAGCCGGGTGGCGTCGCCATAGAAGACCTTGAAGCCGTACTGGCGCAGGAACTCGATCTGGTCGGGGTCGTGGTCCAGCACTGTCACGCCCACGCCCTGGGTGTACAGCAGGCGGCCGACGATCTGGCCGAAGCGCCCGAAGCCGGCGATCAGCACCGGATTGTGCTGCGGCGTGATGGCCTCGTCCGGCCGGGCCTTGCCGCTGCCCAGGCGCGGCGCTACCAGCCGGTCATAGGCCAGCAGCAGCAAGGGCGTGGCCACCATCGACAGCGCCACCACCAGCACCAGCAGGGCCTCGGTCTCGCGCGGCAGCAGGCCGGCGGTGCCGGCCACGCCGAACACCACGAAGGCGAACTCACCGCCCTGCGAGATCAGCAGCGCAAACAGCAGCCGCTGGCCGCGAGCGATGGCGAAATACCGCGCCAGCAGCGCCAGCAACGCGGTCTTGGCAACCACGAAGGCGGCCACCAGACCCAGCACCAGCCAGGGCGAGCGCGCCAGCACGGCAAAGTCGATCGACATGCCGACGGCCATGAAGAACAGGCCCAGCAGCAGGCCCTTGAACGGCTCCAGGTCGGCCTCGAGCGCGTGGCGGTATTCCGAATCGGCCAGCAGCACGCCGGCCAGGAAGGTGCCCAGCGCCATCGACAAGCCCACCGCGTCCATCATCAACGCAATGCCCACCACCAGCAGCAGCGCAAACGCGGTGAACATCTCGCGCATGTCGGTGCGGGCGATAAAGCGCAGCGCCGGGCGCACCAGATAACGGCCGCCGACCACCACCGCACCGATCACCGCCACCGCCTTGCCTGCCGCCAGCCAGCCGGCCGCGCCCGGACCCGCGCCTTCTGCGCCCTGCGTGGCCAGCAGCGGCAACAGCGCGATCATCGGGATCGCGGCGATGTCCTGGAACAGCAGGATGCCGAAGCTCGCCGCCCCCGCCGGCGTGCCGAAGAGGTTGCGCTCGGTCAGTGTCGCCAGCGCGATCGCGGTGGACGACAACGCCAGCCCCAGGCCCGCCACCAGCGCCACCTGCCACGGCGCGCCCGCCAGCGCCGCCACCGCGCCAATCACCAGCGCGCAGGCGGCCAGCTGCGCGCCGCCATAGCCAAATATGCTCCGCCGCAGTGCCCACAGCTTGCGCGGCTCCAACTCCAGGCCGATGACGAACATCATCAGCACCACGCCGAACTCGGAGAAATGCAGGATCGATTCGACATTGGTCACCAGGCGCAACGCAAACGGCCCGATCGCCGCCCCCGCCAGCAGGTAGCCCAGCACCGCGCCCAGGCCGCCGCGCCGCGCCAGCGGCACCGCCACCACCGCCGCTACCAAGAACACCAGCAGCGCAATCAGGAAATCGTGCTGGTTCATGCCTGCCTCCCCGCCGGCGCGGTGCCGGTGCCCAGCCGCCCGCAGACGTGGGCGATATGCTCGGCCAGCGCCTGGGCGTCGGCATTGTTGGCGTCGTGCAGCACCACCGGCGGCAGCCAGTTCATGCCGCACAGCAAGGCGGTCTGCTCCAGCGGCAACAGGAAGTCCCCGATCGGGTGGCCATGGGTGCCGTCCGGCCCGTAGGAATCGGCTGTGCCGCCGGTGCTCACCACCGCCAGCAAGGACTTGCCACGCAGCGCGGTGCCGCCGGGGCCATAGGCCCAGCCTGGCTCCAGCACCTCATCGAGCCACAGCTTGAGCAGCGCCGGCACGCTGTACCAGCGCACCGGGAACTGCAGCACGACGGTGTCAGAGACCGACAGCACGCGCTGCTCGGCGACGACGTCGATGTCATAGTCGACATAGCTGCGGTAGAGATCGCGTACCTGTACCTGCGACAGCGCGGCCAGGGCATCGGCCAGGGGCCGGTTGACGCGCGAACGGCTGGGCGTGGGATGCGCGTAGATCACAACGATTGGGGGCTCGGTCATCAAAGGCGATCGGCTGGGCAAGGAAAGCAGACGAACCTGCGGGAAAGCGCGGAATTGTGGCGTTGCACCAAATCCACATCCGGCGTCCGGCAACAATTCATCACATTTTTTCAAGCTATTGATTTTATTCGATTTTTAATGGTGCTGCGGCGAGACAACGGCCTGCTGCGGCGCGGGAAGCTTACGCCGAACTGACAATTCCACTACAATACTTTTGGCTCCGCATCAAGATGGTGTTTCCCCGAGTCCTGCACCGATGCAGGGAAAAGTGCCTGAAAAAACACCAACGCAGTGCTATGTTTATCTGTGACCGCACCAGGAAGGAATTAACGTGAATCCGCTCGAACTGAGCAAGGCCGTCGGCGCACTGACCGACGAAGATCTGCGCAAGGCAGCCGAAGCCGCACAGGCCACCCACCGCGCCACCGTACTGGTGCGCGAGCTGGCGGCCCACCATCGCTCGCGCCTGCTGAAGCATTTCCTCGCCCTGGGCGAGGAGGATCGCCTGCTCCGTTTTGGCCAGTCCGTGGGCGACCACGTGATCGAAGCCTATGTCGACAGCATCGATTTCGACCATGACAGCGTGTTCGGCGTGTACGACGACAAGCTCGAGCTGATCGGGGTGGGCCACTTCGCCAACCTGCGCGACAACGCCCAGGGCCGCGTGGCGGAGTTCGGCGTGTCGGTGTCGGGCAGCGCCCGCGGTCGCGGCATCGGCAGCGCGCTGTTCGAGCGTGCCGCGATCCATGGCCGCAACACCAATGTGCGCACGCTGTACATGCACTGCCTGTCGCGCAACGCAGCGATGATGCACATTGCCAAGAAGGCCGGCATGAAGGTCCAGTACGCCTATGGCGAGGCCGATGCCTACCTGGAACTGCCGCCGGCCGACACCGCCAGCCGCCTGACTGAAGCGCTGGACGAGCAGCTCGCCGACCTGGACTACGCGGTGCGCCGCAACCTGCGTGACGCGCGCCGCTTCGGGCTGCGCTTCTGGCGCACCATGATGCCGCAGAAGCACACCGCCTGAGCTCCGCGGGGTCCGCTTATTGCGGATTCCACGCCAACGGCGCATCGCATCGATGCGCCGTTTTTGTTTGCGGCCTCAGGTTTGCCGCATCAGGCCGCGCCACCCACCGGCAGCGCCGTGGTGTCCTTGATGCTTTCCAGCGCAAAGCTGGAGCGCACGTCGATCACCGACGGATGCGCCAGCAGCTGTTCCTGCATGAAGCGCGCGAAGTGCTCCATGTCTTCCACGTAGACCTTGAGCAGCAGGTCCATTTCGCCGGTCATGGCGTGGCACGCGGCCACCTCCGGCCAGACCGCGATCGAGGCGCGGAACAGGTCCAGCGGTGCCTTGCCCTTGGGCGCGCCGCCATGCTTTTCCAGCCGGACATTGATATAGGCCAGCAGGCCAAGTCCGATCTTGTTGGGCTCCAGCAGCGCTGCGTACTGCCGGATCACGCCGATCTCCTCCAGCCGCCGGATGCGGCGCAGGCAGGGGCTGGGCGACAGGTTGACGCGCTCGGCCACTTCCAGGTTGGTCAACCGGCCGTTGGTCTGCAGCACTTCCAGGATCTTCCGGTCGATCTTGTCCAACTCCACCTTGCTCACGATATTGTTGCTCCGCAATATGTTTATTGGCAATTTTTTTGCGCAAATTTAGCAAGCCGTGCACAAGTACGCAATTTTTTGTGCAATTACGTCCGATACAGGGCCGCTTCTGATGAGCTGACAGCCTTATCGGTCACTCGCGCGGCAGCCGGTCGGGCTGGGCAAACCTGTGCGGTGGCGCCTCCGCGAATCGCGGCCGCGCCCCGCCGGCCGGAAGCAGGCAAGGATGGTGCCAAGCCCGGCAAACAGGGAAGCGGCATTCTACGGGCGTTTGCGAGCGAGGTCAGATTCTTCCTGGTGCACGAACAAGGCGGACAGGCAAAGAAAAAGCGCGCGAACCCTAAGGCTCGCGCGCTTGGTGGCGTCGCTGGCAGTGTCCGCTGGCGCGGCCCTGCCAGGGCCGGTCAGCCGCCGCTGGTAGACGGAGAGCCCGGTGCCGCGGGTGCCGGCTGGCTGCCCGGAGCCCCCTGGCCACGCGGGCCGCGGTCGCCGCGCTGCGAGTGCTCGCGGTGCATCTTTTCCATGCCGGCGCGGATTTCGTCGCGGGTCAGCTTGCCGTCGTGGTTGGCGTCGAGCTGGTCGAAGCGCTTGGCCAGGCGCGGCATGCCGGCATTGGCCTCAGCCTTGGTCAGCGCGCCGTCGCCGTTCTTGTCGGCCGCCTTGAACTTCTCGTCGAAGGCTGCCTGCATGCGCGCATGATGCTCGGCCATGGCGGCCTTGCGGTGCGCATCCATCTCGGCCTTGTCGATCTTGCCGTCGTGGTTGGTGTCGAGCTTGTTGAACCAGGCGTCGGCTTCCGCCTTGGAGATCGCGCCATCGCCGTCGGTATCGATCGACTTCATCCACATGCCGCCACCGTGGTGGTGATGCTGACCCATGCCGGGCTTGCCGGCCGGCGCAGCGGGTGCGGCAGGGGCGCTGGCCTGGGCAAATGCGCCACCGGCGACCAGGAGGGCGGCCGATGCGGCCAGGAACTGCTTCAGGATCTGCGGCTTGCGATTGCGTTGCATGTCTTGCTCCTTTTCATCACGTTTGGCATGTACGGATTAGAACGCAGACGATGCGGGGAAGTTGGCGCTTTTAATACGATGTTACCCGGCTCACAGAAAGGCCCGCGCGCCGTAAGGGAACGCAAGCAAGCGCGAATATTTGGTGCCCTGTATCAGTCCTTCGGCGCCAGCTGGTCTTCGCCGGCCGCCTGCGGTGCCATCAACGGCTGGTACTGGCGCGGATCGACCGGTTGCGGCTGCGGTTGCGCGGGCTGGGCCTGCTGCGCAGGCGCCTGGCCTTGCGGCTGCTGGCTCACGACCGGCGCCGGGGGCGGCATCGGCGTTGCCATCGGTGCCGCGGCGCCGGCGGGCGGCGTGGGCAAGGCACCGGCCGCTGCCGGTGCGCCGCGCGTGGCGCCGGCCTGCAGCGGCAGCACGATTTCCTGGCGCACGCCGCCGCGCTCGATCACCACCGCACGCTGGCGGATCTCCGCCAGCCGGATCTGCGGCGACAGCTCGGCGCCGGCGCGCACCGCCTTGGGCGGGCCGCCATCGATCGACACGATTGCCGCGCCCGCGCCGCCATCCACCTCGGCCACTACGCCGATCAGCTGCACGTCGCGCGGGCCGCCCTGCGCCGAGCCGCCAAACAGCGTCGCGACCGCGCCGGTCTCGACCGCCTCGGTCTGGGCTACGCGCGCGTTCTGCGGCACCGGGATGGTACGCATCGCGCTGAAGGTCAGCACCCAGTAGGTGGCAAGCGCACATAGCGCTATGAACAACACCAGGCTGGCCAGGCGCGACAGCCAGGGCGCGGAGGCATCGAAGCGGAGCGAAGGCCGGAGGGACAGTTGCATGGGATCGGGACCTGGATACCCACAAGGCGGGCAATGGCGCGTGAGCGCAGACGCGCCAAGCGTACCAGAGCCCCATGACACTGTCTGCCGTGCCGGTGCCGCCCCGCCGACGCTTAGAGCAGGTCGTCCAGCAGGTCCGGCCCGAACACCTCGCGCTCGATATGCGCCACCGGCACGCCCGCGCTGACCAGCGCATGGCGCTGCTCCTGCATGAAGCCGAGCGGTCCGCACAGGTAGAAGCTGCCGTCAACAAAGCGCTGCAGGTCGGGCTGGCGCAGCAGTTCGGCCACCGGCATTGTGCCGGCGTGGTCGTAGTCGCGGCCGGCGACGTCGCCCGCTTGCGGGGTTTCATAGCTGATGTGCGTGGCGAGCTGCGGCAGGCGTTCGCGCGCCCATTGCAGGTCGGCGCGATGGGCGTGGTGGCGGCCATCGCGCGCGGCATGGGCAAACAGCACCTGGCGCTGCGATCCCTGCGCGGCCAGCGTGCGCAGCACCGACAGCATCGGCGTGATGCCGATGCCGGCCGATAGCAGCACCAGCGGACGGCGCCCGTCGAGCGCCGGCGTGAACTCGCCGAACGGCGCGCTCACCTTGAGTTCCGTGCCCTCCTGGGCGTTGGCGTGCAGCCAGTTGGACACCGCGCCGGCCGGGGTGGTGCGGTCGCCCGCCTCGCGCTTGACCGAGATGCGCCAGGTCGGCAGCCCGCTTTCGGCCGACAGCGAATACTGGCGCAGCTGGCGCTGGCCATCGTCGAGGCGCGCCTCGACGCTGATGTACTGGCCCGGGCGGAACGCACGCAGCGGCTGGCCGTCGGCGGCAGCCAGGGTGAGCGCCACCACCTGGTCGCCCTGCGCCTCGCGTCGCACCACGCGCACCGGCGTCAGCTCGCCGGCGGCCACGCCGGTGCGCTGGTACAGGCGCGCCTCGGCGGCGATCAGCTCGCCGGCCAGCAGCCAGTAGGCCTCGTCCCAGGCGGCCAGCAGCGGCGGCGTGGCGGCCTCGCCCAGCACCGCGGAGATGGCGCCCAGCAGGTGGCGGCCGACGATCGGGTAGTGCGCGGGCGTCAGGCCCACGGCCGCATGCTTGTGGACGATGCGCTCGAGCACCGGCCCCAGCGCCGCGGCGTTATCGATATTGGCCGCATAGGCGAACACGGCCGAGGCCAGCGACTGCTGCTGGCTGCCGTTGGCCTGGTTGCCCATGTTGAACATTTGCGTCAGCTCGGGCCGGTCCGCGAACATCTCGCGGTAGAAATGCGTGGTGATGGCCAGGCCGTGCTCGCGCAGCACGGGGACGCTTGCATCGATATAGGGGCGGGAAGCGGCGGACAGCATCAGGAAACACTCCGTTTTAAATCATGCAAATAAAATGCATGTTTTTGCTCAAAATAAAACCGGCTCTCGCCGGCCCGGGGCGGACAGGATCCGCTCAGGCCGAATGCCGGTTCAGGAAATCGCGATGCAGGCGGATGATCGACTCGGCCGTCTGGCTGCCGGTGACATCGGCCAGCGTGACGTCGTCCAGCGCGCGGTAGAAAGCCTGCTCGGCCACGTCCAGCGCGCGCTTCAGTCGGCAGTTGCCGTTCAGCGCACAGGGCGGGTTGTTGCAGTCGATCACCGCCTTGTGCCCTTCCAGCTCGCGCAGGATGGTGCCGATGGTCAGCCGCTCGGCGCCGGGGCCCAGCTGCAGGCCCCCGTGGCGGCCGCGCGTGGCACTGATCCAGCCCAACTTCGACAACCGCGCCGCCACCTTGACGAGGTGGTTGTGCGAGATGCCGAACTGCTGCCCCACCTCGGCAATGGTGATCGGCCGGCTGCCATCGCCACGGGCGACGTACATCAGCAGGCGCAACGCATAGTCGGAAAAGCGGGTCAGTTGCATCGTGTCGCCATCTTAAAAAAGATGCATCCAGGATGCAAGTTATTTCCCTGCCGGATGCCCGTCCTCAGTAACTGTGATCCGGATCAGACAATGCTGAGGTGCCGAAGGGGCCGCCCATAAAACAGTCATGTGGCGCCGGTTATACTGACTGGCGAACCCGGCCCGCCGCCCCCCAACCGGTGCGGGCCCAGCCATTCCAGCCAAGAGGTCCACTGACGATGCGCAGATTCACTTCCCAGATTGCCAGCCCCGCCCGTTCCGTGCGTGCCCGCCGTGCGCGTGGCTTCACCCTGATCGAGATCATGGTCGTGATCGTGATCCTTGGCGTGCTGGCGGCGCTGGTGGTGCCCAAGATCATGAGCCGTCCGGACGAGGCCCGCATCGTGGCCGCGCGCCAGGACATCTCGTCGATCATGCAGGCGCTCAAGCTGTATCGCCTGGACAACAGCCGCTACCCCACCACCGAGCAGGGCCTGGCCGCGCTGGTGGCCAAGCCCACCACCGAGCCCGTGCCCAACAACTGGAAGGGCGGCGGCTACCTGGAAAAGCTGCCCAAGGATCCCTGGGGCCATCCGTACCAGTACCTGAACCCGGGCGTGCGCGGCGAGATCGACGTGTTCAGCTTCGGCGCCGACGGCCAGGCCGGCGGCAACGGCAACGACGCCGACATCGGCAACTGGGAATAAGCACCGCCCCGCCGCCCCCCCCTGCAACCATGACCACGGCGCCGCGCCGCCGCGCGACCGGCCCCCGGCGCCGCGGCTTTACACTGCTAGAGCTGCTGGTGGTCATGGTGATCGCCGGCATCGTGATCTCGCTGGTGGCGGTCAACGCCTCGCCCAATGAACGGGGCCGCGTGCTAGACGACGGCCAGCGCATCGCGCGGCTGTTCGAGCTGGCGCAGGAAGAGGCACAGCTTGGCGCCCGCCCGCTCGCCTGGGAGGGCAATGCCAGCGGCTGGCGCTTCCTGGAATTGACCCCCAATGGCTGGATCCCCATGCGTACCGACGTGTTTGCCCCAGGCCACTGGCGCCTGGCGCTGGACCAGGTGATCGTGGCCGAAGGGGGCCGCAGCACCGGGACCAGCAGCCCGCCCCGGCTGATCTTCGGGCGCGAGCTGATCGATGCCCCGCAGCGGCTGATCCTGGTGCGCGGCGATATCCGCGTGGACGTTGCCGGCGACGGCAGCGGCCGCTATTTCGCCAGCACGCCATGAAACCCTGCCCTCGCTCCTTGCCGCGGCCGGCCCGGCGCGGGCGCAACGCCGGCTTTACGCTAATCGAAGTGCTGGTGGCGCTGACCATCCTGGCGGTCGCGCTGACCGCGGCAATGCGGGCGATGGGCTCGATGGTCGATGCCAGCGCGTCGCTGCAGGCGCGCATGCTGGCCGAGTGGAGTGCCGAGAATCACCTGGCCGCGCTGCGCCTGGCCAAGACCTGGCCCGAGCCCGGCGTCAGCGGCTATGCCTGCCCGCAGGGCGGCACGCCGTTGTATTGCGAGCAATCCGTCTCGGGCACGCCCAATCCCGTTTTCCGCCGCGTCGAAATCGCGGTCTACCCGTCCGCCACGGACAAGTCCGTACGCCTGGCGTGGCTGGTCACCATAGTCCCCAATGAAACCCGCAACGTGCTCTGAGCGCCGCCGCCCAAGGCGGCCCGGCGGCTTCACGCTGCTGGAGATGCTGGTCGCCATCACGCTGCTGGCGGTGATGGCGGTGATCGGCTGGCGCGCGCTGGACAGCCTGACGCGCAGCCGCGAGCGCCTCACCGACCACGACGCGCGCCTGGACGCGCTGAAAGTGCTCTACGGCCAACTCCAGGCCGACTGCGAGCACCTGGCCAACCCCACGCTGCTGCAGGCCAGCCCGGTCGAGATCGGCCAGAATCGGCTGCTGCTGGTGCGCGACCGGCGCGACGAAGGCCAGCCGCCTACCTGGCAGGTGCTGTCGTACCAGCTCGACGGCAATACCCTGGTGCGCGTGGCGGCACCGCCGGTGAACAGCAGGGCCGGCCTGCAGTCGGCGCTGCTGGCCCTGCGCCAGGGCGGCGGCAACACCGCGCAGGTACGGCGCGTGCTGGCCGACGTGGACGGCATGAGCATGCGCGCATGGGTGGAGCCCGCCGGCTGGCAGGCCGACAGCGGGCGCATCCGCAACGTGCTGTTCGCGGGCAATGCCGCCAGCGCCGTGGCCGCCTCCGCGCCCGGCGCGGCACAGCCCAACACCGCGGTGCGCGCAGTGGAACTGACCATCTTCGCCCGCATGGGCGATGGCGATGCGCCGCGGCAGTTCCAGAAGATCTGCATGACCGGGCTATGAGGCAAGCCGGCCGCCCGCCTCGCCTGGTGCCGTTGCGCCGCCGCCCGCGCGGTGCGGCCGTGGTCACCGCGCTGCTGATGGTGACGCTGGCCGTGGTGGTGGTGTCCGGCATGCTGTGGCGCCAGCAGGTGCAGATCCGCGCCATCGAGAACCAGCGGCTGCTGGCCCAGGCCACCTGGATCGAGCGTGCCGCCGTGGACTGGGCGCGGCTGATCCTGCGCGACGACCAGCGCCGCACCAATGTCGACGAACTGGGCGAGCCGTGGGCGGTGCCGATCGCCGAGACGCGGCTGTCGGACTTCCTCGGCGCGGCACTGCGCACCGATGTCGCGGGCGAGACCTCGTTCCTGTCGGGCCGCATCCTGGATGCGCAGGCGCGCCTGAACCTGGCCAACCTGGTGGTGTGGACCGCCACTGGCGGCGAAGGCGGCCAGGCAGGCCGCGCGGCCTCGGTCGACCCGGCGGCGCAGGCCGCATACCGCCGCCTGCTGCAGACGGTCGGCCTGAACCCGGCGCTGGCCGAGAACACGGCGCGCTACATGCTGCAGGCCGCGCAGGGCGGCAATGCCAGCGGCCAGCCGGCGCCGCGCCCGCTGGACAGCGTGCAGGGGCTGATGGCACTGCCCGGCTACACGCCGGAGATGGTGGCGGTGCTGGAGCCCTTTGTTACCGTGCTGCCCGAGCGCACGCTGGTCAACGCCAACACCGCCGAGGCCGAGGTGCTGGCTGCGGTCATCGACAAGCTGCCGCTGGAGCGCGCGCGCGAACTGGTGCGCCAGCGCGACCGCGCCTACTTCAACAACCTGGGCAACCTGCAGACCCAGCTGGCCGCGGTGGCGCCGCAGGCGGATGCCGCCAACCTCGGCAACCTGCTCGACGTGCGCACGCACTACTTCCTGGTCTACGGACTGGTGCGGCACGAGCGCGCCACCCGGCTGCAGGTGTCGCTGATCTTCCGCGGCGAGCCGCTGGGCACGGCCAACACCACCCGCGTGGTCTGGACCCAGGATGCGGACCGGCTGCCGGACCTGCGCTGAGCGGCGCCCACCAAACCAGGCAACAGGCCGAATTTGCACGCGCAAGCAACCGGGGAGAATGGTATTGACGCGGTTTAGTCACACAGGCAAGGTATGCTGCGGCGCTGGCGCGAGCGTGGCCCCAGCCCACCCGCCGCCGTCCGGCCTTCCTGGCCGCCCGCCGGCATCCCCGCGCCCCGGCAAGTTTCTGACTCCGGGGCGATCCAGGGCGCATCCCAACCGGCCATGCGCCTGCCCGAGCCGTTCCACTGACGCCAAAGCAAGGAAACCTTGAGCACCACCCTGTACGTCCGCCTGCCGCACCGGCCGCATGACCAGCCGCAACCGTGGCAGTTCGGCACCCTGCCGTTCGCGCTGGTGCGCACGGCCACGGCCGACGCAGCGCGGCGTGGCCAGGCCCGTGCGGCACCGGAAGTGTTGCGCGAAGGCCACGCCCGCATCGCTGACCTGCCCGCGGCCGAGCGCCTGGTGCTGATCCTCGCCGCCAGCGACGTACTGCTGACCACCGCCAGCGTGCCGCCGCTGCCGCCCGCCCGTTTGAAACAGGCGCTGCCCAACCTGGTCGAGGACGCGCTCGCCACCGATGCGCAGCCGTGCCATATCGGCGTGGGCCCTGCCCTGGACGGCAGCGCCGCGCGCGGATCGCGCCAGCGGCTGCTGATGGTGGCCGACCGCGCCTGGCTGCGCGCCGTGCTCGACGCCTTTGCCGAACACCGCCACCGGCGCCGCCATGTGCTGGCCGCGCAGCTGTGCGTGCCGCTGGCCGCCGCCGCGCAAGCCAGCACCGAGCCGTCACTGGCGAGCACCGACGCGCCGCCACCGGCGGCCACGCTGGTGGTCGAAGCCGCCGCCAGCGCCCTCGCCCGGAGCGGCGAGTTGAGCGATGCGTTAAGCGGCGAACTGCCCGCCACCGCCGCCGACGCCGCGCGCCAGTGGCAACTGACCGTGCGCACCGGCGCCCACGCCGGCTACGGCTTGCTGCTGGGCGACGATGCCCTGGCCGCGTGGCAGGCGCTTGCGCCTGCCGGCACCTGGTATGCCGATGCCGACGCTGCCGCCGCGGCCCCGGTGCCCGACCTGCGCCAGGCCGCCCGCACCAGCTGGCAGCTGTGGATCGAAGGCGCGCAGGACTGCCTGCGCGAGCCGGCGCTGGACCTGGCGCAGTTTGAATTCGCGCAGGGCCGTGCCGACCGCTGGAACCTGGTGGCATGGCGCGTGCCGCTGGCATTGCTGGCGGGCATCGTGCTGGTCCAGGTCATTGGCATGAACACGCACTGGCTGCTGCTGCGGCGCGAGCAGCAGCGGCTGGAAGCCGCGCAGTTGCAGGCGCTGCACGGCGCCTTCCCGCAGATCCAGACCGTGCTCGACGCGCCGCTGCAGATGCGGCGGCAGGTCGAGCAGCTGCGCACCGCCAGCGGCCGCAGCACGCCGGAAGACTTCCTGCCGCTGGCCGACCGCTTTGCCCAGGCCGCGCGCAGGCTGCCGCCCGACGCGCTGCAGGCGCTGGAGTACCGCGGCCGCATGCTGGTGGTGACGCTCAAGCCGGGCACGGACACGGCCGGGCTGCGCAGCGCCGCGCGCCAAGCCGGACTGCAGATGGAAGAAGACAAGGCCGGAAGTGCCGCTGGCAGTACCAGCAGCAGCGCAGGCACCCCGGTGACGCCCGGCTCCCGCTGGACCGTCAGGCCCGGCCTGTAAGCGGGCCCACCAGCATGAACCCCATGAAAGACACAGCCCGAAGCCAGACGCCACGCGCCAGCCGGCCAGGCGCGACCTCTGCGCTGCGCACGCGCCTGGCGCGGCTGCGCCCGTCCGTGCCGCAGGCGTGGCAGGAGCGCTTCAACGCCTTCTGGTCGGCGCGCAACCCGCGCGAACAGGCCATCCTGGGCGGCGGCGGCGCCGTGCTGGCGCTGGTGATCGGCTACCTGGTCCTGTGGGAGCCGGCCGCCGACGGCCGCGAGCGCCTGGCGCGCAACCTGCCCAAGCTGCGCGCCGACCTGGCCGAAATGGAAACCCTGGCGCAGGAAGCCCGCGGCCTGAAGGCCACGCCGGCGCCATCGCTGCGCGGCGACGCGCTCACGCAAGCGCTACAGGACAGCCTGGGCCAGCACGGCCTGAAGGCGACCCGGCTGGCCGCCGGCGCCGACAACAGCGTGCAGGTGCAGCTGGACAAGGTGCCGTTCGGCGCGGTCAGCGGCTGGCTGCAGGACGTGCGCCAGCAGCAGCGCATGAAGGTGATCGACGCCCGTATCGTCTATGTCGGCGCCACGGCGCTGGTGAACGTCAGCGCGACCCTGCAGGGTCCGGGCGGCCGCAGCTGATGGTACGGCTGGAAACGCTGCGCCTGCCGCGCCGCAAGCTGCGCCAGCCGGCCGCATGGCGGCGCCTGCGCTGGCTGGGGCTTGGCCTGGCGAGCGCCGCGGTGACCGTGGTGGCGATGCTGCCGGCGGCATGGATCGCCGCGCGCGTGGCCACGCAGACGCAGGGACGGGTACTGCTGGCCGATGCCAGCGGCTCGCTCTGGCATGGCAGCGCCACGCTGGCGCTGTCGGCCGGCGCCGGCAGCCAGACCGCGACCGTGCTGCCCGGCCGGCTGCAATGGACGCTGGCGTTCTGGCCGCTGCTGGGCGGCAGCGCGCGCCTGGTGGTGAGCCACTCCGAGGCCATGGCCGCGCCGGTCGCCATCACCGTGACCCCCGGCGGCTGGAGTGCGCAGGCAGGCGCCATCCGGCTGCCCGCGGCGCTGCTCGAAGGCATCGGCGCGCCGTTCAATACGCTGCGCCCGGACGGCCTGATGCGCGTGGACTGGTCCACGCTGCAGGGACGCTTTTCGGGCCAGGGCATGCGCGGCCATATGACGCTGCGCATCGAACAGGTGTCGTCGGCCGTGAGCCGGCTGCGCCCGCTGGGCAGCTACCGCGCCGAAATCGACTGGACCGGCGAGGGTGGCGGCAAGCTGCAGCTGAGCACCATCGCCGGGCCGCTGCACCTGGAGGGCAGCGGCACGCTGGGGCGGCAGGCGCGCTTCGAGGGCACCGCGCACGCCGAGCCCGAAGCGGCAACGCAACTGACCAGCCTGCTGAGCCTGCTGGGACGACGAGACAACCATGTGACAAGGCTGCGCTTCTGATGCCTGGCCAATCCAGGAGCGCCCGGAAATGACTATGAAAACCCACGCCATCCGACCTGTTTTCCACACCGCCTGCGCCCGCGCCGTGGCCCTGCTGTGCGGGCTCTCGCTGCTGGCGCCCGCGCCGTTGTGGGCCCAGCCCGGCGCGCGCACCGGCACCCCGCCCGCGCCGCCCGACATCACGCCGTCCAACCGCGACCAAGTGGTGCTGAACTTCGTCAACGCCGACCTTGACTCGGTGGTCAAGGCGGTCGGCCAGGCCACCGGCAAGAACTTCGTGATCGACCCGCGCGTGAAAGGCACGGTCAACCTGGTCACCGAGCAGCCGGTCTCGCGCGCGCAGGCGCTGCAGACGCTGGGCTCGGTGCTGCGCATGCAGGGCTATGCCATGGTCGAGAGCAACGGCTTCACCAAGGTCGTGCCCGAGGCCGACGCCAAGCTGCAGGGCTCGCCCACGGTGATCGGCGCCAGCCCCAGCCGCGGCGACCAGGTGGTGACGCAGGTGTTCCGGCTGAACTATGAATCGGCCAACAACCTGGTGCCGGTGCTGCGGCCGATGATCGCGCCCAACAACACCATCACCGCCTACCCGGCCAACAACACGCTTGTCATCACCGACTACGCCGACAACCTGCGCCGGCTGGCGCGCATCATCGCCGCGGTCGATGCGCCGGCCTCGGGCGAGGTCGAGCTGGTGCCGCTCAAGCACGCCCTGGCCAGCGATACCGCGGCGGTGCTGCAGAAGCTGCTCGACCCCGGCGCCGCGGGCGCCACCGGCGGCGGCGCACCGGGCGTCGACGCCAGCCTGCGCACCTCGGTGGTGGCGGAGCCGCGCAGCAATTCGCTAATGATCCGCGCCACCAGCCGCGCGCGGCTGCAGCAGGCGCGCCAGCTGATCGAAAAGCTCGACCAGCCCTATGCGCGCCCCGGCAATATCTGGGTGGTGCCGCTGAAGAACGCCGATGCGATCAAGCTGGCGGCCACGCTGCGCGCCATTGTCGCCGCCGACAGCAGCTTTGCCAGCGCCACCCAGCCCGGCGGGCAGGCCGGCGGCATCGGCGGCGCGGGGGGCATGACCAATGTCTCGACGCCGGCCGGCGGGCAATTCACCGGCGGCGCCACCGGCACCCAGGCCAGCATGCGGGGCGGCACCGGCGCGGCGGGAGGCTCCGGCGGCGCCTATGGCAACTCGGCCTTCGCCGCGTCGTTCGGCACCAATACCCAGCCGGCCACCGGCGGCATCATCCAGGCCGACCAGTCCACCAACTCGCTCATCATCACCGCCAGCGAACCGGTCTACCGCAACCTGCGCGGCGTGATCGACGACCTCGACGCGCGCCGCGCGCAGGTCTACATCGAGTCGATGATCGTCGAAGTGACCTCCACCCAGGCGAGCGAGCTGGGCATCCAGTGGCAGGGCCTGATCAGCTCGTCGAGCGGCAACAACAACGTCTTTGCCGGCACCAACTTCGGCACCGGCGGACAGAACATCCTGAACCTGACCCTGGCCGGGGCGCTGGCCGACACCAACCGCGGCGCCGCCATCGCCGCGGCGCAAGGGTTCGTGAAGGACGTCGGCGGCCTGAACCTGGGCATCGTCAACAAGGCGATGGGGCTGGGCGCGCTGCTGCGCGCGCTGGGCTCCAACGGCAGCGTCAATCTGCTGTCCACGCCGAACCTGATCACGCTGGAGAACGAGGAAGCCAAGATCCTGATCGGCCAGAACATCCCGATCACCACCGGCTCCTATGCCCAGACCGGCGGCGCGGCGTCGGTCACGCCGTTCCAGACCTTCGACCGCAAGGACGTGGGCATCACGCTGCGCGTGAAGCCGCAGATCACCGACGGCGGGCTGGTGAAGATGCAGATCTTCCAGGAATCGTCGTCGGTGGTGCAGTCCACCGCCAACCTGATCCAGGGCCCGACCACCAACGTGCGATCGATCGAGACCAATGTGCTGGTCGACGACGGCCAGATCATCGTGCTGGGCGGCCTGATCGAGGACTCATACGGCGACGGCGTGCAGAAGGTGCCGCTGCTGGGCGACATCCCATGGATCGGCGGCCTGTTCCGCTACGAGAACAAGAACCGCTCCAAGACCAACCTGCTGGTGTTCCTGCGCCCCTATGTGATGCGCACGGCCGGCGCCACCGACCGCCTGACGCAGGACCGCTACGACTATATGCGCGCGCAGCAGCAGGGCTTTGTTTCGCCTAACATCATGGTGCGTGATACCAACACGCCGTTGCTGCCGCCGGCCGAGGCTCCGTCCACGCCGTTCGTCGATCCGCGTGCAAACGGCCCGGTTGCCGCCCCGTTGCCCCTGCAGCAGCCCCTTCCGCAGAATGCCCCGCAGCCCGGCGTGCCGGGCCAGCCACAGCCCGTGCAGCCGGCTCCGCAGCAGCTGCCGCAAGCACCGGCGAACGCACCCCAGCCGCTGAGCCTGCGCGGCGAGTCTGCGTTCCAGAACTAGGCCCCGACATGGCTAGCGAAGTCCAAACTGCCCTGCCCGCCGGCGCCAGCGCGCCGGCCGAGACCCTGGAGCCGCCCTCGCCGATGGCCGCGCGGCTGGTCTCGTACGGCTTTGCGCGCGAGGCGCCGCTGCTGGTCGCGCACCAGCGCCCTGACGGACTGGAAGTCTGGGTGACCCGTGCCACGTCCCCGACCGCGCTGGCCGAGGTCGCGCGCGTGCACGGCGCGCTGCGGCTGCGCGTGCTTGAGCCCGATGCACTTGAACTCGCCATGGCCGACGCCTACAACCGCCAGGACGCCGGCAGCGCCGCGCAGGTGGTGGGCGAGGTCGAAGGCGAGGTCGACCTGTCGCGCCTGATGCAGGACATCCCGGCGGTGGAGGACCTGCTTGAATCCGAGGACGACGCGCCGATCATCCGCATGATCAATGCGCTGCTGACGCAGGCCGCGCGCGAAGGCGCCTCGGATATCCATATCGAGCCGTTCGAGTCGTCGTCGGTGGTGCGATTTCGCGTGGACGGCACGCTGCGCGACGTGGTGCGGCCGAAAAAGGCGCTGCACGGCGCGCTGATCTCGCGCATCAAGATCATGGCGCAGCTCGATATCGCCGAGAAACGCCTGCCGCAGGACGGCCGCATCACGCTGCGCGTGGGCGGGCGCCCGGTCGACGTGCGGGTCTCGACCCTGCCCACCGGCCATGGCGAGCGCGCGGTGCTGCGCCTGCTGGACAAGGAAGCGGGCCGGCTCGACCTGGCCAAGCTGGGCATGGCGCCCGGCACGCTGCGCGGCTTCGACCACCTGATCCGCCAGCCGCACGGCATCGTGCTGGTGACCGGGCCGACCGGCTCGGGCAAGACCACCACGCTGTATGCGGCGCTGTCGCGGCTGGATGCGCGCACCACCAACATCATGACGGTGGAAGACCCGATCGAGTACGACCTGGACGGCATCGGCCAGACCCAGGTCAACGCGCGCATCGACATGACCTTCGGCAAAGCCCTGCGCGCGATCCTGCGCCAGGACCCGGACGTGGTCATGATCGGCGAAATCCGCGACCTGGAAACCGCGCAGATCGCGGTGCAGGCCTCGCTGACCGGCCACCTGGTGCTGGCCACGCTGCACACCAACGACTCGGCCTCGGCGGTGACGCGGCTGGTCGACATGGGGATCGAGCCGTTCCTGCTGTCGTCATCGCTGCTGGGGGTGCTGGCACAGCGGCTGGTACGCCGCCTGTGCCAGCACTGCAAGCGCGAGGAAGTGATCGAGATCACTGCCGCCGAGGCCGAGGTGCTGCACGCGCAGGGCAAGCCGCTGCAGACCGTGTGGCACCCGGTGGGCTGCGACAAGTGCGGCCAGTCCGGGTACCAGGGGCGCATGGGCGTGTATGAGCTGCTGACCGTCGGTGACGAGATCCGCACCATGATCCACCGGCAGGCGCCGGAGTCCGAGATCAAGCAGGTGGCACTGGCGCACGGCATGCACACCATGCGCGGCGACGCGCAGCGCTGGGTCGACAGCGGCGCGACCTCGCTTGAGGAAGTGCTGCGCGTGACGGGCGACTAAAGCGGAGCCGCCCGAATGCCAGCCTTCCGCTACGAAGCCGCCGACGCCGCCGGCAAGACCGACCGCGGCGTGATCGAGGCCGACAGCCCGCGCCAGGCGCGTTCGCAGCTGCGCGCGCGCGGGCTGACACCGCTGACCGTCGACCCGCTGGCTGGTGCCGGCCTGGCGCCGCGCAGCGGCAGCCAGCTGTTTGCGCGCAGGCTGTCGACGCAGGAGCAGGCGCTGTTCACGCGCCAGCTGGCCAGCCTGATCGTGGCCGGGCTGCCACTGGACGAGGCCCTGGGCGCACTGGCCGACCAGGCCGAGCGCGCCTATGTGCACGAGCTGCTGGCCGGCATCCGCGCCGAGGTGATGGGCGGCAGCTCGCTGTCGGTGGCGCTGGCGCAGCACCCGCGCGACTTCCCCGACATCTACCGCGCGCTGGTCTCGGCCGGCGAGCACTCCGGCCACCTGGGACTGGTGCTGGAGCGGCTGGCCGGCTATATCGAGTCGCGCAACACCCTGACCTCCAAGATCCGGCTGGCCTTCACCTACCCCGCCATCGTCACGGTGGTGGCGTTCGCCATCGTGATCTTCCTGCTGTCGTACGTGGTGCCGCAGGTGGTGAGCGTGTTCGCCAACACCAAGCAGAAGCTGCCGACGCTGACCATCGTCATGCTGGCGCTGTCGGACTTCGTGCGCAACTGGTGGTGGGCGGCGCTGGCGGTGATCGCGGTGGCGGCGTTCAGCATCCGCCGCCTGCTGCGCCAGCCCGCGGTGCGGCTGGAATGGCACCGCTGGCTGCTGACCGCGCCGCTGCTGGGCAAGCTGATCCGTGGCTACAACACCGCGCGCTTTGCCGGCACGCTGGCCATCCTGGTGTCGGCCGGGGTGCCGATCCTGCGCAGCCTGCAGGCCGCGGGCGAGACGCTGACCAACGAGGCGCTGCGCGCCAACGTGGAAGACGCCAACACCCGCGTGCGCGAAGGCGCCTCGCTGGCGCGCGCGCTGGCGGCGCAGAACCAGTTCCCGCCGGTGCTGGTGCACCTGATCCGCTCCGGCGAAGCCACTGGCAACCTGCCGGTGATGCTGGACCGCGCGGCCCAGGGCGAGGCGCAGGAACTGGAACGCCGCACGCTGTTCCTGACCAGCCTGCTGGAACCACTGCTGATCCTGACCATGGGCGTGGTGGTGCTGCTGATCGTGCTGGCGGTGCTGATGCCGATCATCGAAATCAACCAGCTGGTGCGGTAAGGACCTCTGCAAAAGAAAACGCCGGCGCGATGCCGGCGTTTTCTTTTTGGCGGGTGGGGCCGGCATGGCGCCGGCCGGCCACATTACTCCGCTTTCTTGGCCGGGCGCTTGCGCGTCTTCCTGGCCGGTGCACGGGCGGGCGCCGCCTCGGCAGCGGCCGCCTCAGGCTGGGGCTGGGCCTCTGGCTGCGCTTCAACCTGCGCCGACAGCACCGTCGTGCCCGGCGCGGCAAAGATCGACTGGTCGATCGGCCACGGGGTTTCGCTCAGCGTCACGTCAGGGCGGCGCGTGGCGCGTTTGCGTGCGGGGCGGGCCTTGGACTCTGCCTGCGGCGCTGCCTCCGCCACCGGCTCGGCAACGGGCTCCGGTTCGGCCACTTCGGCGGCGATGACAGACTGCCCGATCGCGGGTTCGCGCACTGGCACCGGCTCAGGCGCCGCCTCTGGCTGGGCCACGACGGGCGCAGGCGGATCCGCGGGCACGGGCGCCGGTGCCGGCTGGCGGCGCGCTTCAGGCTGTGCCTGAGCCTGCTGGGCCTGGCGCTGCTGCTGCGACTGCTGCGGTTGGGATTGCTGCGGCTGCGGCTGGCCACGCCCGTCGCTCTCCCCGCCCCCCTTGGAACGCTTCTTGAGCCGGATCCAGATGGTCTTGTTGTTGCCGCCGTTGCGGGTCTCGACCTCGAACAGGCCGGTGGCCTGCACCAGCTCGGAAAGCTTGCCGTAGCCGTAGTTGCGCGAGTCGAATTCCGGCGCCTGTTTGGCGATATGGTTGCCCATGCTGCCGAGCGTCAGCCAGCCGTCTTCATCCGACACGGCCTGCGCCGCGTTCTGCAGCAGGCGCACCAGGCGCGAGTCCTGGCGCAGTTCGCCGGTGCTGCGCTTGCGCGTGGGCGCGGCAGCCCCGTCGACGCCTTCGGTCCCTTCCGTATCCGCGTCGGCGCGCAGCACGTCGGAGTAGATGAACTTGTCGCAGGCGGTGACAAAGGGCTTGGGGGTCTTGCGCTCGCCGAAGCCATAGACGGTCAGCCCCTGCTCGCGGATGCGCGAGGCCAGGCGGGTGAAGTCGCTGTCGCTGGAGACGATGCAGAAGCCGTCGAAGCGCCCGGTGTAGAGCAGGTCCATGGCGTCGATGATCATGGCGCTGTCGGTGGCGTTCTTGCCCACGGTGTAGCGGAACTGCTGGATCGGCTGGATCGAGTGCGACAGCAGCCGCTCCTTCCAGCCGGCCAGGTTGGGTCGGGTCCAGTCGCCGTAGATGCGCTTGACGGCGGCCACGCCGTACTTGGCGACTTCGGCCAGCAGGCCTTCGACGATGGCGGGCGCCGCGTTGTCGGCGTCGATCAGCACGGCCAGGGTCGCGGTGCCCTGGCGGGGGGAATTGGTCATGTTCAGGTAGTCACTGGTTTGCCCGTCTCATGCGTACATCAGGACGGGCAATCGGAAATCAGGTTGCACCAGGCTGGCTGTGCAGGTGTGGCGCATCGCGGACAGCCTGGCAGCGGCACGGGCCGTCTCGATGCAACGCAGTGTACACGCGAACCCCTGTCCATACGGGAAATCACGGGCGCGACGGGCACGCTTTGTGCTGCATTGCAAGGTACCGCCAATTATGTGGCGGTGCTACCATGCCGCGCAGAGACACGACCGCCCTACACCTTCACAAGAGGCTACGAGGCGGTCGCCCACAACTGTAGGTGTCGGTGATCCCGACAGCACGCCCATAGAGGAGCACCTATGAATGCCCCCCTGACCCCTCCGGTCAGCGACGCCATCCGCCGCGCGCTCGAAAACGTTTCCCTCGAAGATAAATACACGCTGGAGCGTGGCCGCATCTATATCAGCGGCACGCAGGCGCTGGTACGCCTGCCAATGCTGCAGCAGGAGCGCGACCGTGCCGCCGGCCTGAACACCGCCGGCTTTATCTCCGGCTACCGGGGCTCGCCGCTGGGCGCGCTGGACCTGTCGCTATGGAAGGCCAAGAAGCACCTCGCCGCGCACAACATCGTGTTCCAGGCCGGCCTCAACGAGGACCTGGCCGCTACCTCGGTGTGGGGGTCGCAGCAGGTCAACATGTACCCGGATGCCAGGTTCGATGGCGTGTTCGGCATGTGGTACGGCAAGGGGCCGGGCGTGGACCGCACCGGTGACGTGTTCAAGCATGCCAACTCTGCGGGATCGTCGAAGCATGGCGGCGTGCTGGTGCTGGCCGGTGACGACCATTCGGCCAAGTCCTCGACGCTGGCGCACCAGTCCGAGCACATCTTCAAGGCCTGCGGCCTGCCGGTGCTCTATCCGTCGAACGTGCAGGAGTACCTGGACTACGGCCTGCACGGCTGGGCCATGAGCCGTTACTCCGGCCTATGGGTGGCGATGAAGTGCGTGACCGACGTGGTGGAATCGTCGGCCTCGGTGGAACTGGACCCGCACCGCGTGCAGATCGTGCTGCCGGACGACTTCATCATGCCGCCGGGCGGCCTGAATATCCGCTGGCCGGATCCGCCGCTGGAACAGGAAGCGCGACTGCTCGACTACAAGTGGTACGCGGGCCTGGCCTATGTGCGTGCCAACAAGATCGACCGCATCGAGATCGATTCGCCGCACGCGCGCTTCGGCATCATGACCGGCGGCAAGGCCTACCTGGACACGCGCCAGGCGCTGGCCGACCTGGGCCTGGACGATGCCACCTGCTCGCAGATCGGCATCCGCCTGTACAAGGTCGGCTGCGTGTGGCCGCTGGAGGCGCACGGCGCCCGCGCCTTTGCTGAAGGCCTGCAGGAAATCCTGGTGGTCGAAGAGAAGCGCCAGATCATGGAGTACGCGCTCAAGGAAGAGCTGTACAACTGGCGCGATGACGTGCGCCCCAAGGTCTACGGCAAGTTCGACGAGAAGGACAACGCGGGCGGCGAATGGTCGATCCCGCAGAGCAACTGGCTGCTGCCGGCGCACTATGAGCTGTCGCCGGCGATCATTGCCAAGGCCATCGCCACGCGCCTGGACAAGTTCGAGCTGCCGATGGACGTGCGCGCGCGCATCACCGCGCGCCTGGCCATCATCGAGGCCAAGGAAAAGGCGCTGGCCACGCCGCGCGTGACGGCGGAGCGCAAGCCCTGGTTCTGCTCGGGCTGCCCGCACAACACCTCGACCAATGTGCCCGAGGGCTCGCGCGCGCTGGCCGGCATCGGCTGCCACTACATGACGGTGTGGATGGACCGTAATACCAGCACCTTCAGCCAGATGGGCGGCGAAGGCGTGGCGTGGATCGGCCAGGCGCCGTTCGCGGGCGACAAGCACGTGTTCGCCAACCTGGGCGACGGCACCTACTTCCACTCCGGTCTATTGGCGATCCGCGCGTCGATCGCGGCCAACGTCAACATCACCTACAAGATCCTGTACAACGATGCGGTGGCGATGACCGGCGGCCAGCCGGTGGACGGCCAGCTGTCGGTGCGGGACATCGCCTGGCAGGTGCACAGCGAAGGCGCGAAAAAGATCGTCATCGTCAGCGACCAGCCGGAGAAGTACAACGGCGCGATCAAGCTGCCCGAAGGCGTCACGATCTATCACCGCGACCAGCTCGACAGCGTGCAGCGCGAGCTGCGCGAGGTGCCGGGCTGCACCATCCTGATCTACGACCAGACCTGCGCCACCGAGAAGCGCCGCCGCCGCAAGCGCGGCACGATGGAGGATCCGCAACGCCGCGCCTTTATCAACGACGCGGTGTGCGAAGGCTGCGGCGACTGCTCGGTCAAGTCCAACTGCCTGTCGGTGGAACCGCTGGAAACGGATTTCGGCACCAAGCGCCAGATCAACCAGTCGTCATGCAACAAGGACTTCTCGTGCCTGAATGGCTTCTGCCCGAGCTTTGTCACGGCCGAAGGCGCGCAGGTGCGCAAGCCCGAGCAGCACGGCGTGTCGATGGACACCCTGCCCGCGCTGCCTGACCCGGAACTGCCGCCGATCCGCCGTGCCTACGGCATCCTGGTGACCGGCGTGGGCGGTACCGGCGTGGTGACCATCGGCGGCCTGCTCGGCATGGCCGCGCACCTGGAGAACAAGGGCGTCACGGTGCTCGATATGGCGGGCCTGGCGCAGAAAGGCGGCGCGGTGCTGTCGCACGTGCAGCTGGCCGCGCGCCCGGACGACCTGCATGCCACCCGGATCGCCATGGGCGAGGCGGACCTGGTGATCGGCTGCGATGCGATCGTGTCGGCCACCGACGAAGTCATCTCCAAGACCCAGGCCGGCCGCACCCGCGCCGTGGTCAACACGGCGCAGACGCCGACCGCCGACTTCATCAAGAACCCGAAGTGGCAGTTCCCGGGTCTGTCGGCCGAGCAGGACGTGCGCACCGCCGTGGGCGAGAAGTGCGAGTTCATCAACGCCTCGGGTCTCGCCGTGGCGCTGCTGGGCGACGCGATCTACACCAACCCGCTGGTGCTGGGCTACGCCTGGCAGAAGGGCTGGATCCCGCTGACGCTGCAGGCACTGGAGCGCGCCATCGAACTCAACGGCGTCGCCGTCGAGAAGAACAAGGCCGCGTTCGACTGGGGCCGCCATATGGCGCACGACCCCGAGCACGTGCTGTCGCTGACCGGCAAGCTGAAGAACACCGCGGAAGGCGCGGAAGTGGTCAAGATGCCGACTTCCAGCGGCGCGATGCTGGAGAAGCTGATCGCCCGGCGCATGGAACACCTGACGGCCTACCAGGATGCCGCCTACGCGCGCACCTACCGCGAAGCCATCGACCGCGTGCGCGTGGCCGAGAGCACGCTGGCTGGCAGCGGCAAGGCCCTGCCGCTGACCGAGGCCGCGGCGCGCAACCTGGCCAAGCTGATGGCGTACAAGGACGAGTACGAGGTGGCGCGGCTCTACACCGACCCTGCCTTCCTCGACAAGCTGCGTGCGCAGTTCGAAGGCGAACCGGGCAAGGACTACCAGCTCAACTTCTGGCTGGCACCGCCGACGACGTCAAAGCGCGACGACAAGGGCCACCTGGTCAAGCGCAAGTTCGGTCCGTCGACGATGAAGCTGTTCCGCGTGCTGGCCAAGCTGAAGGGCCTGCGCGGCGGTGCCTTCGACATCTTCGGCAAGACCGAGGAGCGCCGCACCGAGCGCGCGCTGATCGGCGAGTACCGGGCCTTGCTGGATGAACTGGTGGCGGGCCTCAATGCCGCCAACTACGACACCGCGGTGACGCTGGCCAACCTGCCGGACGATATTCGTGGCTTCGGGCATGTGAAGGAAAACAACCTGAAGGCGGTACGCGGACGCTGGGCCAAGCTGCTGGAGCAGTTCCGCCATCCGGAGACGGCGCAGCGCGCGGCCTGACTGGCCACGGCATGACACAACGGCCTCGCTTCGCATGAAGCGAGGCCGTTGTGCTTTCAGGGCTGTGCCAGCGTCGCTTCTCCCGGCTTCACATACATCGAGTTGCGCGGTTGCGCCAGCACGCGCCGCACCATCGGCTCGAAGAACGACAGCGGCAGCGTGTCGTAGTCCGTCATGAAGGCGGCACCGTCGTACTTGCGGCAGAACTCCGCGGTGCGCTCGAACAGTTCGGGCTGGCTGCGGTACTGCTCGCGCAGGTTGCGGTCCAGGCCGAGGTGATGGAAGAAGTAGTAGCCCTGGAACACGCCGTGCTTTTCCACCATCCACAGGTTCTCGGGGCTGACGAATGGCTTGAGGATGGCGGCGGCGATATCGGGATGGTTGAAGCTGCCGAGCGTATCGCCGATATCGTGCAGCAGCGCGCAGACCACGTATTCCTCGTCCTGGCCGTCGCGGTGCGCCAGCGTCGCGGCCTGCAGCGAATGCGTGAGCCGGTCCACGGGGAAGCCGCCGTAATCGCCATCCAGCAGGCGCAGGTGCGCCAGCACACGCTCCGGCAGCGCCCGCGCGAATGGCATGAACTCGGCGGAGATGGCGGCCCAGTCTTCGCG
This sequence comes from Cupriavidus sp. GW823-FHT06D04, assembly GCF_058795055.1. NCBI lineage: Bacteria > Pseudomonadati > Pseudomonadota > Betaproteobacteria > Burkholderiales > Burkholderiaceae > Cupriavidus > Cupriavidus sp. GW823-FHT06D04. The sequence goes on from NZ_JBXAHL010000010.1 coordinate 38,388, forward strand.
GGTGCCGTGTTCCATATGGCTGAAGGTGGCGCGTGCAGGCGCGTGGATGTCGCTCATGCGGGTCTCCTGTTGTGGGAGCGTGCGCGATGGCCGCGCATCGTCTCGTCATGTTTTGCAGGCATTGTGGCACCCGCAGCGGCGATACACTGTCAAAAAGCTAACAATGTGCCGGCATATTGCGGCGCACCACCAAGCATGCTGATCCGTCCTTTCCGACCGGAAGACCAATCCTGCGTCATTGCCTTGTGGCAGGCCTGCGGCCTGACCCGTCCGTGGAACGACCCGCAGCGCGATATCGCGCGCAAGCTGACCGAGCAACCTGAACTGTTCCTGGTCGGTGACATCGACGGCCATCCCGTCGCCACTGCCATGGTGGGGTTCGACGGGCATCGCGGCTGGGTCTACTATCTGGCGGTACAGCCCGGCCTGCAGGGCAAGGGGTACGGGCGCATGCTGATGGCGCATGCCGAACAGCTGCTGATCGAGCGGGGCTGTCCCAAGATCAACTTGCTGGTACGCGCAGGCAACCGCGCCGTGATCGATTTCTACGACAAGCTGGGCTATGCGCCCGACGAGGCGGTCAGCCTGGGCAAACGACTGATTCCCGATATTTAGCGGGCACGCCGGACCGACAACAAGGAGACGACATGACTTTCCACGGAAGCTGCCACTGCGGTGCCATTGCCTTCGAAGTGGAGGCCGACAGCATCCCCAGCGTGATCCGCTGCAACTGCTCGATCTGCCGCCGGCGCGGCCACCTGCTGTGGTTCGTGCCGCGCGCGACGTTCAAGCTGGAAACGCCGGAGAGCAATGCCTCCACCTACCGCTTCAACACCATGAAGATCGCGCACCGCTTCTGCCCCGTGTGCGGCTGCGGCCCGTATGCGGACGGGCAGGACAAGGACGGCAAGCCGATGGCCGCGGTCAATGTGCGCTGCCTGGACAATGTCGACCTGGACAGCCTGAAGGTCATCGACTACGACGGGCTGCACCACTGAGGCCGCCATGTTCCGCATCCTGGGCATCGACCACCTGGTACTGCGCAGCCCCGACGTGGACGCGCTGCGGCGCTTTTATGTCGAGGTGCTGGGCTGCAGCGTGGAGCGCGAGCAAACCGAACTGGGCCTGACGCAGCTGCGCGCGGGCAGCGGGCTGATCGACCTGGTCGCGCTCGACGGCCCGCTCGGCCGCGCCGGCGGCGCGGGACCGGGTGCGCAGGGCCGCAACCTGGACCATTTCTGCCTGCGCATCGACCCGTTCGATGCCGACGCGGTGCGGGCGCAACTGGCACGGCATGGCGTGCAGGCCGGCGAGGTGGCGCAGCGCTTCGGCGCCGAAGGCAAGGGACCGTCGCTCTATGTGAGCGATCCGGACGGCAACGTGGTCGAGCTCAAGGGACCGCCCGCGCCGGTGACCGCACAGTAACGCGCGCCCCCCCACGGCACCCCGCGCGCAGGGTGCGCGCGGGATCGCTACAATTTCCGACTGGCCCCACGCGCCGCCACCCATGGCGACCACCCCCGCCGGGCCCGCCATGACAACATTGGAAGCCAGCTCCGACGCGGACGCCGCCAGCACAGACCCAGACGCCAGCCCGGCACGCACCGGACCCGCGCACCCCGCCACGCCGCCGCGCCGGCTGGTCTGGATCCTCGGCCTGACCGAGACCATCTCCTGGGGCACGCTGTTCTTCGCCTTCACTGTTTTCATCGACCCCATGATCCGCAGCCTGGGCTGGTCCAAGCCCTTCCTGGCGGGCGGCTATTCGCTGGGGCTGCTGGTATGGGCGCTGTGCTCGTTCGCGGTGGGGCGGCTGCTGGACCGCGCACCAGCGCGCAAGGTGATGGGCGCGGGCTCGGTGCTGGCCGGGCTGGGCCTGCTGCTGTGGGCATGGACGCCATCGCAGCCGGTGTTCCTGCTGATGTGGGTGCCGATCGGGCTGGCCATGGCGACCACACTGTACGAGCCCGCCTTCGTGGTGCTGCGCCAGGCCTATGGCGACCAGTACCAGAAGCCGATCGTGGTAGTCACGCTGATGGCCGGCTTTGCCAGCACGATCTTCGTGCCGCTGGCGCAATGGCTGGTGATCCATCTGGGCTGGCGCCCGACGCTGATCGGCTTTGCCGCGCTCAACCTGCTGGTCTGCGCGCCGCTGCACGCGCGCATGCGCTACGCGCTGCATCCCACCTACACCGGCATGACCCCCGCCGACGGCCAGGCCGGCAGCCGCGACATTGCACGCGCCACGCTGCGCCAGCCGGTGTTCTGGGCGGTGGTGCTGGCCTTTACCGCGACCGCCGTGGTGGCCTCGCTGCTGGGCGCGCACCTGATCCCGATGCTGACCGAAAAGGGAATGCCGGTGGCGCAGCAACTGGTGGTCGCCGCGCTGATCGGCCCGGCCCAGGTGGCGGGCCGCATGCTGATGATGCGCGCGGGGGTGCGCCACCCGGTGCGGCTGTCGCTGCCGGTCTATGCGCTGATGGGCGCCGGGCTGCTGTGCTTTGCGCTGGGGCACGGCGCCTGGCTGATGGTGGCCGCGGTGCTGTACGGCTGCGCCAATGGCGTCAACACCATGCTGCGTGCGATGGCTATGCCGGAACTGATCTCGCGCCATCACTACGCCACGCTCAACGGGCTGATGATGACGCCGGTGCTGCTGATGCAGGCCGCCGCGCCGTGGCTGGGCGCGCTGCTGTGGCGTGCCGCCGGCGGCTACTGGCTGATGCTGTGGGTGATGGTGGCGCTGGCGCTGGGCGCGCTGCTGGCCTTCGGCTACGCGCTGCACCGACGCGGGCTGCTGCGCGTGGATGCCGCCAGCCGGTAGCGCTAGTGCGGTGCTGTCATGCCCGCCCCACGCCGATGCGGGACAATGACGGCTTTTGCAGGGGCACCGCTGCGCCGCCTGCCGCACCCTCCCATGCCTGATCCGCATTCCCCGACCGCCTCCGCGCCCTTGCCGGCCGCGGTGTCGCGCGCCACGCGCGGCACCATGGCGCTTTTCTTCGTCAATGGCGCCACCTTTGCCACGTGGGGCGTGCATATCCCCACCATCAAGGCACGCTTCGGCCTGTCCGACGCCATGCTCTCGCTGGCGATGATGGCCGTGGCCGGCGGCGCCATCCTGGCGATGGGCCCCGTCGGGCGCTGGGTGGCACGTGCGGGCAGCGCACGGGCGTCGATGACGGGCGGGCTGCTGTTCGCGCTGGCCACGGTGGCGATCCTGGCGATGCCGTCGTTCTGGCTGCTGCTGCCCGCGCTGGCGGCGTTCGGCATGGCCAATGCGGCCTTTGATGTCGCCATGAACGCGCAGGCCGCCACGGTCGAGGCCGGCCGCACGCGGCCCGTGATGTCGGCGCTGCACGGCATGTTCAGCCTGGGCGGCATGGCGGGTGCGGGCGCGGGCGGCCTGATGCTGTCGCTGGGCGTGGCGCCGCTGGCGCATGCGGCGATGATGGCGGGCGTGACCGCGACGGTGGCGCTCGGTACGCTGCCCGGGCTGCTGGCGGATCATCCGGTGCTGCCATCGGCGGCCCACCATCGCGACCATGCGGTGCGCGCGCTGTGGCTGCTGGGGCTGCTGGCCTTCCTCGGGCTGATCGGCGAGGGCGCGATGTACGACTGGACCAGCGTCTATATGCGCGACGTGGCGCAGGCGCCCGATGGCTGGATCAGCCTGGGCTACGCCGCGTTCTCGGGCGGGATGGCGTGCGGACGCTTCGGCGGCGACCGCCTGCGCGCGCGCTTGGGCGACGGCGCCACGCTGACTGGCAGTGCCTGGCTGGGCTTTGGCGGCATCGCGCTGGCGCTGCTGGTGCCGCTTCCGCTGGCTGCGCTGGCGGGCTTTACGCTGATGGGGCTGGGCGCGGCCAATATGGTGCCGATCTTCTTCGTTGCCGCGTCGCGGCTGCCGGGCGTGGCGCCGGCCGAAGCAATTTCGCGCGTGGCGCGCTTTGCCTACCTGGGGCTGCTGCTGGGGCCGGTGCTGATCGGTGGGGTGGCGCACCTGGCCAACCTGCGCATCGGGCTGGCGCTGGTGGCGCTGACCATGGGCTGGATTGCGCTGGCGGGCGCGCGCTCGGCACGGCGCTACCTGCCGGCGCGCGCCGGCACGCCGGCGGCGCAGGCCGCGGCCGAGCGGTAAGGCATCAGGCGGCCGCGCGCAGCGGCGCGCCGGCGCCTAGGCCCTCGAACACGAAGCTGTCCATGGCGAGCACGCCATAGGTCACTTCATCGGCAACCCGCGACACGCTGGCCGGCGCCGCTCCTGCGCCCCTGGCAGCCTGCGGCCCCAACGCCGCGCCCAGCGCCACGAAGAGCGGCAGCAGGTGCTCGTCGGTCGGGTGCGCGCGGCGCGCATATGGCGCCTGGGCGCGGTAGTCGGCAATACGGCCGGTATCGCCGGTGGCCAGGGCCTCGTCCAGGGCATCCGTCATCCAGCCGCGGAAGGCTTCCACATACGGCTCGGCCTGCGGCCCATGCTGGTCGCGCCGGCCGCCGCCAAACACTTCCTGCAGGTTGTGCGTGAAGCTGCCGGACGCCAGCACCAGCACGCCCTCGTCGCGCAGCGGGGCCAGCGCGCGGCCGATCTCGATCTGCGTGGCGGGCGACAGGTAGGGGTTCAGCGCCAGCTGCACCACCGGCACGTCGGCATCCGGGAAGAAGTGGCGCATCGGCATCCAGGCGCCATGGTCCAGCGGGCGCTCGTCGTCCTGGCCGACAAACCCGGCGCCGGGGACGGCCGCCGCCTCGACCAGGGCCTTGACCCGCTCGGCCAGCGCCGGCGAGCCCGGGGCGTCGTAGCGCAGTGCATACAGCTCGCGCGGGAAGCCGCCAAAGTCGTGCCAGGCTTCCTGGCGCTCGCGGCTGGTGACAGCCAGCGTGCTGTAGATCCAGTGCGCCGAGATCACCAGCACCGCGCGCGGGCGCCGGGCGCGCAACTGCCCGCCCAGCGCATCGAAGGCGGCGCCGGTGGGGCCGGGGTCGATGGCGAGCATCGGGGAACCGTGGGAAATATAAAGCGAGGGAAGCATGGCGGGACCACCTTCAAACTGTTTGTGTACCTGCATCCAGTTTGGCAAATATCCGAGCTCGGCACGGGCGCCATTTGCGGACACATCGTGCAAAAAAGTTGAACGGCCGGACTCAGCGTGGCGTGGCGCACACAGCGCCTGGGGCACCGGCAGCGCAGCCAGGGGCGATCAGCCTATGATGCAACCGTGAGTCCGCCGGCGGTGTCATCCGGCGGGGTCCTGCAACGCCTTGATGCCACCGGCACGCCCCGCGCGCCATGTGTGGCCGGAGACTTCGGTGGTACCGCGCATCCCGCGCCGCCCCGGGCGGCACCCTCCCTTCCTGGCCCACTGGTGGCAACCGGGCGTCTACGGCAGCGTGCCCGCCGTCGCCCTGTGGATCCTGGCGCGCCTGCCGGCCGGCTTGCTGGCATCCCTGGCCGGCACGCCCTCGGCGGCAGCCTGGCTGAACCATGCCGGCGACACCGTGTTCGTGACCGGCTGGGCCGCCAGTGCCCTGCTGCTGTGGCTCATGCGCCGCCGGCCGGCGCCCGCCTGTCCGGCCATGCCGGCTACGCCGCCCTCCCCGCCTGCCTCACCCTCCAGGCCGTCAACCCGGCGCCATCCTGCCGGCTGACCGGCGCCGCCGCGCCGATGTAAGGCGGCAACAGTCCGATCTGAAAGATTTCGCGCGACGCTCCCACCCTATCCTGCGTCGCTAGAATGCGCGGGAGACCGCCGCATGCCGCACTGCAGCGCGCACCGGCACCGACTGCACAGAGATTGTCCATGTCCGCACGCCAGCGACACCGCCGGTTCCACCCCGCGCCAAGCCGCCGCTCGCGGCCTCTTTGGCGGGCGGCCCTGGCCGCCACGGGCGCGGCGGCGCTGCTGGCCGCCGGCGCGGCACATGCCCAGGGCACGCCCGGACTGCGCCTGGCCGGGGCCAATGTGCAGCGGCACGCCAACGCGGTGCTGTCGCTGATGGCGTACTCGGTGGTGCCGGACCTTACCTCCAGCTCGCTGTCGATCAACAACACCAGCACCAACGATCCCGGCATCGTCATGTCGCAGCTGGGCGGCGGCTTCACGATCAGCAAGTCGTTCCCGCTCTACCTGGAAGGCGCCATCGCCTACAGCCGCTACGATCCCACCTTCGTTGCCACCAATGGCGCCGAGTCCCGCGCCATCCCGACCCGCTGGAACACCTTTTCCGGCACCATCGGCGTGGGCTGGGACTTTCCGCTGACGGCCAACAAGGAACTGGTGTTCCGGCCCATCTTCAACGCCTCGCTGGGCAATGTCTCCAGCGACCTGTCAATCGGCAAGTTCGCGGTCGAGCAGGTCACCGACCGCCAGATCAACTTCCTCGACGGCGGCAGCCTGAACGCCTACGGGCTGGGCGGCTCGGTGATGCTGGACTGGGAGCACTACCGCGAGAACTATGAGATCGACGTGGAACTGCGCTACACCAATATCCACCTGCAGAGCTTCGGCGGCACGACCAGCTCGGTGACGGGCACGGCCACGGCGCAGACCGCCAACCTGTGGGCGCGCTGGCGGGCGCCGACCGGGATGCACGCGTTCGACCGGCCGGTGCGGTACGTGCTTGAACTATCCCATTCACACTACCTCGGCAGCCAAGCCGGCATCCTCGGCTTCAACTACCTGACCACGCTCGGCACCGGGCTGGAACTGGACACCAGCGCACACGAGGTCTTTGTCACGCGGATCCGGGCGGTGGTGCGCTATGTGTTCGGCAACAACGTGTCGGGCGTCTCGCTGGGGCTGGCGGCCAGCTTCTGAGCGCGTTCACAGCGGATCAGGGGCGGATCGAAAATTAAGGAATCGCTTAACATTGCGGTTTCCCTGCATTTCCGACGCTTCATGACCGCGACTACCGCCCCCATCCCCGACATTTCCGCCGCCACCCGACGAAAGGCGATCATCGCCGCCACTATCGGCAACGGCCTGGAATGGTTCGACTTCACCGTCTACAGCTTCTTTGCCGTCATCATCGCCAAGCTGTTCTTCCCGACCGGCGATGACCTGACCTCGTTCCTGCTGACCGTCGCCACCTTCGGCGTGGGCTTTTTCATGCGCCCGGTCGGCGCCATCGTGCTCGGCGTCTACGCCGACCGCGTGGGCCGCAAGGCGGCACTGACGCTGACCATCCTGCTGATGGCGCTGGGTACGGCCATCATCGGCCTGGCCCCGACCTACGACCAGATCGGTCTGTGGGCACCGGCGCTGATCGTGCTGGCGCGCCTGATCCAGGGCTTCTCCGCCGGCGGCGAGGTGGGCGGCGCCACCGCCTTCCTGATCGAGCACGCGCCCGACGCGGAGCGCGGCGCCTACGCCAGCTGGCAGCAGGCCAGCCAGGGCATCTCCTTCATGCTGGGCGCGGCCATGGGCGCGCTGGTCACCAACGGCCTGTCGCCCGAGCAGATCGATGCCTGGGGCTGGCGCATCCCGTTCCTGTTCGGCCTGCTGATCGGCCCGGTCGGCATGTATATCCGCTCGCACCTGGACGAGCCACCCGAGTTCGAGGCGCGCCAGGCCGCCCGCAAGGCGGCCAAGGTCAAGTTCTCGCCGCTCACGCAGGTGCTGCGCGACCACCCGCGCGAAGTGCTGGCCGGCCTGGGCGTGACCATCCTGTGGACGGTGTGCACCTACGTGCTGGTGTTCTACATGCCGTCGTACGCCAAGCAGCAGTTGGGCCTGCCGCTGGGCGCGACCTTCAAGTCGACCGCGCTGTGCGGCGCCATCATCCTGGTGCTGTGCCCGCTGATGGGCATGCTGTCGGACCGCATGGGCCGCAAGCGCATGCTGGGCATCGTGGCGCTGCTGATCGGCGTGCTGGCCTATCCGCTGTTCCACTGGCTCAATGTGTCGCCGAGCACGCAGACGCTGCTGCAGGTGCAGATCGTGCTGGGCATCCTGCTGGCGGCCTTCACCGGCCCGGCCCCGGCGGTGCTGGCCGAGCAGTTCCCGACCGAGGTGCGCTCCACCGGGCTGTCGCTGGCCTACAACTTCGCCGTGACCATCTTCGGCGGCTTTGCGCCGCTGATCGTGACGTGGCTGATCGAGTCGACGCAGAACAAGCTGGCGCCGGCTTACTACGTGATCGCTGCTGCCGTGGTGAGTTTTATCGCGCTGGTGTTCATGCACGACCGTACGGGCAAGAAGCTGGCCTGAGCCGTCTGCGCCAGTTCCCAGCAAGAAAGCCAGCCGCGAGGCTGGCTTTCTTTTTTGTTGTCCGCTGACAGGCCCCCTAGCCGGCTTCGTCCTCGTCCCGGTGGATATTGATCACATGCCGCGCCTCGAAGCACAGCGGCATGCCCGGGTTCATCTCCTCGGTGCAATACGGCTGGTTGTCGAGCTCGCCGGTGTAAAGGCTACCCTCGCGCCCGGTGACGATCACCCACATCCGTTCGACGTGGACCTCTTCGCTGCCCGCCTCGTCGGCGACCAGGATGCGGAAGATCAGCTTGACCAGCTGGCCGGGTGCGAGTGCATCACGTTCCTCGCGCGGCGGCATCCAGAAGGTATCGGGATGGGCGGCGGCGATGGGCTCGGCGTCGTCGAGCTCCCATCCGTCTTCGTCCAGGGTTGTCAATCGCATGTCCATTTTCAGCCTTCCGCAATCTCTCAGGTGCGGGCATGATCGCAGCAAATGCGCCGGTCGGCGAGAGCCTGGCCGGCGTCCGGGACTTTCAACAGGGAACAGGTACCCATGACAAGCAAGAAGGAAGCATCGGTGCGCTGCGGCTGGTGCGGCACGCTGGAGGACTATTGCCACTACCACGACACCGAGTGGGGATTCCCGGTCGCCGATGACCGCCGGCTGTTCGAGAAGCTGTGCCTGGAAGGCTTCCAGTCTGGGCTGAGCTGGCTGACCATCCTGCGCAAGCGCGAGGCCTTCCGCAAGGCGTTTGCCAGTTTCGACATCGAGAAGGTGGCGCGCTTCAGCGAGCGCGATATCGCTCGCCTGCTGGGCGACGCCGGCATCGTGCGCCACCGCGGCAAGATCGAGGCGGCCATCAACAATGCGCAGCGGGCCCGCGAACTGCTGGAGACGGAATCGTCGCTGGCCGCCTACTTCTGGCGCTTCGAACCCGATCCGGCCAGCCGGCCCAGGGTGCTGACACCCGAGGTGCTGCGCACCATGGCGACCTCGCCGGAATCCACCGCGCTGTCAAAGGACCTGAAGAAGCGCGGCTGGCGCTTTGTCGGTCCCACCACCATGTACGCGCTGATGCAGGCGATGGGCCTGGTCAATGACCACCAGGAAGGCTGCACGACCCGTGCCGAGGTACTGGCTGCGCGCAAGGCCTTCAAGGTGCCGCGCTAGCGTTGCGCGGACGTATACCCGGTGCGCGCCAGCTATACGTCCGCGTGCGCCGGCTGGCGGCGCCGGTATACGCCGGCGCATGGCCATGCCCGCGTAAACGTCAGGCCACCGCGAACAGCGCAACGGTCCTACCTATGTCTTTAATATTGTTTACATATGTAAACATAGTAGTAGTAGGTAAACGAGGCTTCAGGCCGTGGATAAGTCACCTTTTCCCTTTCGGCTCAGGGACTTGCAGCAAAGATAACCACCCCGGGATAACCCTGATTCTCCGGGATAGCCCGGCAGCCGCGTATACGTCGGCGGCGTCGGTGCCGGAGTTATCCGTATACGTCCCACAAGGCGCCCCCAGGCGGGGCACAGCTTGTCCGGGCGGTTATCCCCAGCAAGCTGCGAAGATATCCACAGGCCGGGCTCAGGCAGCGCTGGCCTGGCTGGTCATGTATACGGGGTCGACGTGGGTCATCACGTTGAGCACGTGATGATGTTCCAGGGCGCGGCGCCGGGCTTCGACCGCGATGGCATGGCCCTGCGCCACCGTCAGCGTGGCATCGATCTCCAGGTGCACGTCCACCAGCACCTGGTCGCCCATCTTGCGGGTGCGCAGGTCGTGCAGGCCCAGCACGCCGGGCGTGCCCAGCATGGTCGCGCGGATCTCCGCGACGGTCTCCTCGTCGGCCGCGCGGTCCATCAGGTCGTCGAGCGCATCCCAGCCGAAACGCAGGCCCATGCGCGCCACCATCAGCCCCACCACGATGGCCGCCACCGGATCGAGCATGTGGTAACCCAGCAGGTTGCCGCCAATGCCCAGTGCCACCACCAGCGACGAGGCCGCATCCGAGCGCGCATGCCACGCATTGGCCACCAGCATGCCCGAGCGCACGCGCCGCGCCACCGCCAGCATGTAGCGGAACAGCAGCTCCTTGGACACCAGCGCGGCCAGCGCCACCCACAAGGCCACCGGCTGCACCGGCTGCAGGCTGGCCGGATGCTGCAATTTGTCCACTGCCGCCCACAGCATGCCCGCGCCCACCGCCAGCAGCAGCGCGCCGAGCGCCAGCGACGCCGCGGTCTCGAAGCGCAGGTGGCCGTACTGGTGGTCGGCGTCCGGGTCCTTGCGGCTCTGCCAGCCGGCCAGCAGCACCACGAAGTCGGACAGCAGGTCTGAGAGGGAATGCGCGGCGTCGGCGATCAGCGCCTGCGAGCCAGAGATGACGCCGGCCACCGCCTGCGCGGCGGTGAGGCCGATATTGACGGCCACGCTGACCAGCGTGCTGCGCCGGCCGGCCCGGTGGCGCGCGTCGGCCTCGGCCGGGCTGGCGGCGGTGGCGTCGTCCGGCAGGCCGGCGGAGGCGGGCCGCAGAGGGTTGTGTTCCGATTCCATCGGGTGACTATAGCCCAACATCCGCGATGGGCAGAGTGGGCCATGGCGGCGCTGCCGTGCCGATTTCGTAACAGCGCTGGCGAAGTTTTGGTGTCGCCTTTACCGTTACACAGGACGGGCATACCCGGACACTGCAAGGAGGACCCAACGATGGCGATTCGGTCACTTGCCTCGCACAGCACATCCCAGCTGCGCCGCCTGGTCGGACAGATGCAGGCGGAAGTCGATGCATTAGAGAACCTTTCCACCCCTGACGCCGACGCGCAAAGCCGCCTTGGCTATGCCATCGGCCGCCTGCGCGACGGCATCGAGGCGGTCGAGGACGCGCTGCAGTCGCTGCGCGCGCTGCAACAGGTACGGCCGTCGGCGATGAAGGCCCGCCGGCCGACCCGGGTGGCCTAGCCTACCCGCGCCTGCACGCTGGCGCGATCCACACGGCCGGGCAGATCACTCGCGCTCCTTGTTGGCCCCACGGGCCGGCTCACGCCGCCGGACAATAGCGCAGCGCCTGCGACATGGCTTCGCACGCGGCCGGCACCGGGCCGATGACCGGAATCGGAAAGCGCTGGCCCAGCACCCGGGCGGCCTCGCCCAGCGGGCCGCCGCCGATGATCACGGCTTGCGCGCCATCGGCGCGGATGCAGGTATCGACCGCGCCCGCCAGCAGGTCTTCCTGCTGCTGCGGCGTGCCGCCCAGCGCGCGCGGATCCCCCTCGGTGAAGCGCGCGCCGGTGAAGAGTTCGTCCAACCCCTGCCGGCGCACGCTGGCGCTGATCGACGCCGCCAGCCGCGGCGTGGTGGTGGCAATGCCGAAGCGCCGCCGCCCGGCCGCGGCCGCATGCATCGAGGCTTCGCCGATGCCCACCACCGGCACCGACAGGTGCGCGCGCAGGGCCTCGATGCCGGGGTCGCCGAAGGCGCCGACGATCACGCCGTCGGCACCGCCGGCCAGGCGCAGCATGTCTGCATCGCAGATCGCCTCAGCGGCCACGGCAAGATCGTCTTCGTCGATGATCATCGGCGCCCCGCGCGTGACCGTCGCGCCGACCACGGCCGGCGGCGCGGCCATGGCCTGCGCGAACCAGGCGCGCGCGATCTCAACCATCATCTGCGTGGTGGCGCTCGACGTATTCGGGTTGATCAGCAGGATGTGGCTCATGGATGTCTCTTGAGATTCAGGATTGCCAGCGCAGGTACATCGCCAGCGGGTGGCCCGATTTCCTGTTGGCTTGCATGGGATCGAACAAGGCCCCGGCGGGTGTGGATTGACGGCGGCACAAGGCGCGTACGCCTGTGCCGAGGGGTCAACGATAGCGTATGGCGGCTGCCAGCGCGAGATGGCGGACAGCGCAGGCGGCAGAAACACAAAAGCCCCGGAAAGCGTTGGCTTTCCGGGGCTTTTGCGCGGGATATCTGGTGGACCGAAGGAGGATCGAACTCCCGACCTCTGCATTGCGAACGCAGCGCTCTCCCAGCTGAGCTATCGGCCCGTGGCGGTTGATTGTAGCGTAATACGGCGGCGCCCTTCAATCCTCGCGGCGGCGCATGAGGGCACTGTGCAACATCAGGCTGCCATGCCCGGATTGCCGTCCATGCCGCGCACGCGCGGCAGGTTCAGCGGGCGGGCGCTGACTTCCTTCGTGCTGCGCAGCCACTGCGCCATCACGTCCCAGATCGGGGCGCCGCCGGCCTGGCGCGCCTCTTCGGCCACCGGGGCCCAGCCCGCCACCTTGTAGGTCTTGCCGGCTTCCAGCGGCTTGCCGCCCAGGCGCATGTCGCTGATGCGCTTGCCCATGCCGGCGGTCGGATCGATGGTGTACTGCAGCCCACCCACGCGAACCATGTCGCCGCCCTGCTGGTAGTACGGGTCGGGGTTGAACAGGTTGTCGGCCACGTCTTCCAGGATGGTCTTGATGGTCTCGCCGCTCATTTGCGTCACCGTGGTGTACGGGTAGGTGATGGCGGTCTGGTCCATCAGGTGTTCCATGGTGATGGCCTCGCCCGGCAGCAGCGTGGTGCCCCAGCGGAAGCCCGGCGAGAACGCGATCTGCGCGCCCTGGGCCTGCATCAGGCCGTCCAGGATCAGCTGGTCGAAGGTGCCGTTGAAGTTGCCGCGGCGGTACAGCAGGCCGCGGTTGACGGCCAGCACTTCGCCCAGTTTTTGCTCATAGGGCGCGCGAACCTTCTTGATCAGCGCGTCCATGGCAGGGTCGGCCGGCAGGTAGTTGGCGAACACCGGCAGCAGCCGGTAGCGGAAGTCCGCGACCTTGCCGCCCTTCACGTCAAAGTCCAGCACGCCGAGGAACTTGCCGTTGGAGCCGGCATTGGTCACCAGCGTGGTGCCGCCGGCATTCTTCACCGGCACCGGCGCCGGCATGCCGTCATGGGTGTGGCCGCCCAGGATGGCGTCGAGCCCGCGCACGCGCGAGGCCAGCTTGAGGTCCACATCCATGCCGTTGTGGGACAGCAGCACCACCGCCTGCGCGCCCTTGCCGCGCGCTGCGTCGATGACCTGCTGCAGGTTCTCTTCCTGGATGCCGAAGGTCCAGTCCGGCACGAAGTAGCGCGGATTGGCAATGGGCGTGTACGGGAAGGCTTGGCCGATGATGGCCACCGGCACGCCGTTGATCTCGCGGATCACATACGGATCGAACACCGGATCGCCGAAATCGTTGGTCTTGATGTTCTGCGCCAGGAAGGCGACCTTGCCCTTGAAGTCCTTGTCGACGATCTCCTTGACGCGGTCCGCGCCGAGGGTCATTTCCCAGTGCGGGGTCATCACGTCCACGCCCAGCGCCAGTGCGGCATCGACCATGTCCTGGCCTTTGGTCCACAGCGCGGTGGCCGAGCCCTGCCAGGTATCGCCGCCGTCCAGCAGCAAGGCGCCCGGCCGGCCCGCCTTCAGCCGTTTCACCAGCGTGGCCAGGTGCGCAAACCCGCCGACCTTGCCATAGCGGCGCGCGGCCTCGTTGAAATCCAGGTAGGTGAACGCATGCGCCTGCGGCGTGCCGGGGCGGATGCCGTACTGGCGCAGCAGCGCGTCGCCGACCAGGTGCGGCGGCTTGCCGGCATAGTCGCCGATGCCAAGGTTGACATTGGGTTCGCGGAAGTACACCGGCCGCAGTTGCGCATGGCAGTCGGTGAAATGCAGCAGGTGGACGTTGCCAAAGCGCGGCAGGTCGTACATGGCCTCGGCGGCCTGCGCGGCGTGCGCGTCTTGATGGGGGAATGTCATGCCGCCGGCGCCGGCAATGGCCAGCACCTGCAGGAACTCGCGTCGGTTCATGTCTCTTCCTGGAATTGGCGGTGGCGGTCGGCCCGTGGCGCGAGCGTCCGCCATCGCCTGGCTATGGCCGCGCGTACCGCTCCAGCGCCGCCACGTCGTCTTCAAGCATTTCGCCCACTTCCTTCTGCACCACGCGGCCACGCGCGTCGATCACGTACAACTCCGGCAGCCCCTTGCGCTTGCCGAACACGGCCTGCAGCGCGGGCGAATCCATCGTCGCCGGGAAGGTGTAGCCGCGCTTCTTCATGTAGTCGGCGGCCTCGCGTGGATCCTTGTCGATGCTGATGGTCAGCACCTGCAGCGGCGTGCCGCGCGTGCGTTCATGGAGCTTCTGCAGGCGCGGGTTCTGCATCGCGCAGAAAGGGCACCACGAGGCCCAGTACTCGACCACCAGCGGCTTGCCGGCCAGCGCGGCGGCGCTGAGGGTGCGGCCGTCGAGCGTGCGCACGTCGGGCAGGCGCACGGTGTCGCCCACCTCCAGCGCTGCCGCGCCTGCTGCAGCGCCGGCCAGGCTGAAAGCCAGCAGCCAGCGCAGCAACACGGCAGGCGCGCGCATCGGCCTTACTGGTTGACCGGCGAGGCCGGGTCGAGCAGCAGCGCCATCACGTCGCGGATCTGGGCTTCGGTCAGGATGCCCTTGTGGCCGAAGCGCGGCATGTTGGAGCAGGCGGCGTAGGCGCTGGAGTCCCAGATCTTGCCCCAGGTGTACTTGATGACCTCCTGCGAGTTGCCGCGCAGCTTGCCGTACTGGTACAGCGACGGACCGATATTGCCGAACGAGATCTCGGCCTTGGTCATCTGGTGGCAGGCGTAGCAATTGCCGCCGTTGGTGCCGCCGACCTGGTCGGTGAACTGCATGCCGCGGCCGTTCTGGGCGACCTTTTCGCCTTCCTTCCAGTCGCCCAGCCATTTGTCTTCGGCGGGGTATTTCACCTGCTTGAGCTCGGCGGCTTCGATCTTCCTGGCAAGCTTTGCCGGCACCTTGGTGCGGTCCGGGTACTGGCTGCAGGCCTGCTGCATGCCGTCCTGGTTGAGCACGCCCTCGACCGTGACGGGGCCGCGCGACGAGAACGAATCCTCGATCAGGTGCTTCATGTCGGCGCCGCTGACGGCGGCGGGCTTGCCCTTGGGCGTGCGGGCCTTGGTGCTGTCCTGCGCGTTGGCGCCGGTTGCCAGCAGGGTGGCCAGGGCCGCGATGGCCAGTGCCTGGTGTTGTCGTTGCATGTTGTCTCTCCCGTACTGGTCAGCGCTTCATCGCCGGGCCGTCGTAGGTCCCGCCGTTGGCGTTCTTCGCCAGGAACATGGTCAGCGCGGTGATCACGTCCGAGCCATAGGCGGGTTCGGGAAAGCGCTGCTGGCGCAGGCAGTCGTACAGGCGGTGCTGCATGGTGCGGACCTCGCCCTGCGAGACGCGGTAGGCGGGCCAGGTGGTGTAGGCCGCCTGCGCGCCCTTGTCGGTCAGCAGGTTGGGCAGATCCTGCAGGCGGATGCGCTGGCCGTCCACTGCATGGCAGGTGGCGCAGGCAAAGTCATAGGCGCCGCCGCGGTAGAAGAACATCTTCTCGCCCAGCGCATAGGTGCGCTTTTCTTCGGGATGGCTGAGCTGCACGTTCATCTTCACGCCGCGCGACTCGCCGGTCAGGTAGGCCACCAGGCGCTCGATCTCGGACGGCTTGCCCGACGACGAGAACGGGTTCTTCGTTGCCTCTTCCTTGGTCAGCCCCTGCAGCGTCATGCGGCAGTAAGCCAGCCGCTGCTCCAGGTCCATCACCTTGCTGGCGTCCTTGAAGTAGCGCGGCAGCTCGGCGTAGGCGCCCTTCGTCACGCCCGGGCCCTTGCCCAGGTCACACTGTTCCAGCGAGGCGTTCTTCGGGCCGGCCGGCTTCTTCCACAGCTCTTCGCCGGCGGCTTCCCACAACTCGGCGGGATTGCCTTCGGCCAGCATCTGGCGGTACTTGGCGATTTCTTCGGCGGTGCTGCCCTGCGCATGCACGGCGGCGGCAGAGGCCACCGCAGCGGTGGCCGCCGCGGCCAGCGCGGCGCGCCGGGCCAGGCTTCGGATGGTGTTCATGGGGCTTCTCCTCGCGACCTCGCACCGTGGCGGGCCGTTCTCTCTCTTGTTGCCGGAAGCTACGCCGCCCGGCTCAGGGCTTGATATAGGCGTAGCCTTCTTCGGCCTGCAGGCGGGCAATCTCGACCACGCCGGCCGGTACCACCTTGGCTTCCATCAACAGGCTCGATTCTGCAATCTTGCGTGCGGTCAGCGTGTTGCGGCACACGCGGAACTCCACCCCGGCCGAGGCCAGCGCGCCCACCGGGCCGTCAAAGGTGTTGCCGCGCCCATCCTTGGCGCCTTCGACCAGGAAATCGATGCCGTAGCCGAACGCGACCACCACGATCTTCGTTCCCGGCGCGCCGTTCAGGTGGTTGCGCAGGTTGCCCATCGCGCGCACCGCCTGGTCGATGCCTTCGGACAGCTGGTACACCACCTTCACGCGCCCGCCCTTGCCGGCGGACGGGGCAGCCTGCGCCGCCGCCCTGGCGCTCAGGCCGATGGCGGCCAGTGCCGCCGATGCTCGAATAAATGCTCGCCGCATGTTGTTCCTTCCCGCCGGGCCAGTCCCGGCATCCGTCCCGAACCTTAGCAGAGGACGGCATGGCCTGCCGGCCGCGGAACGGCTGTCAGGCGATGGTCGCTTCGTCGGTGCGCTTGTCGCCCTTGTTGTCGATCCAGGTCACGGCGACCTTGTCGCCCTTGGCGCCGCCCTTGAACTTGAAGTTCAGGAACGGGTCCTTCGACACCGCCGGTCCGAACTGGGCGCGGAACACTTCCTTACCCTTGCACTGGGCGGTCACGGACTGGATATGCCAGGCCGGCACGACCTTGCCGGACGCGTCCTTGCGCTGGCCGGTTTCCATGTCGTGCTTCATCAGAATCTTGACGTCAACCACGCCGCCGTTTTCGGTGGCGCGTACGCGCATCGGGTCTGCCATGTGTTTCTCCTGTTGCAGTTTGGGAATCTCGATCCGGGGCGCGGCGTCAGCCGCCGCAGCCGCCCAGCGTGACCTTGATTTCCTTCGATGCCACGTACCACTTGCCGCCGGCCTTGACCGCGGCATGCACGACCGAGGTCTGGCCCATCTTCACGCGCGTGGAGACGAACGGCTCCGTGCCGGCCGGGATGACGAAGTCGGCGGCCAGCGTGTTGGGGTTCTTTTCCACCAGGATCGCGATCTGCTCGGTATCCGGGATGGTGCTGGTCACGGCCACCGGCACCACGGCGCCGTTCTCGGCGATATCGGGGGCGGTGAAGGTGATGGCGGTGCTTTTCTCGGTGCCGCTGCCGCCCAGCGCCTTGATCACGTCGGCAACGCTCTTGCCGTCAAAGGCGTTCTTGTTCCACTCGGCCGCCTGCGCTTCGCTGATCAGGCCGGTGGCGGCCATCAGCGACAGGACAGCGGTGACCCGCAGCACTTCTCGTCGTTTGGAATTCATTCTTTGCTCTCCGGCTACTCCGTTCCAGTCGGTCGATGACCGCTTCGGGGATCTTCATGCGGCCGGTACATGGCCGGCCGCTGGTCTGTCCTGGCCGCGCGGCATTCACCGCCCGGACCTGGTGCATCGGCGGACTGCCCGCCTGGTCGGTCAGGCTTACTTGGCCGGGGCGCCAGCCAGCACCCACTCGACCACGGTCTTCAGGTCGGCGTCGCTGACCGCCGCATTGGCGGGCATCGGCACCGGGCCCCAGACGCCCGAGCCACCGCTCTTGACCTTCTTGGTCAGGGTCGCGAGGGCGTTCTTGTCGCCCTTGTACTTGGCGGCCACGTCCTTGTAGGAAGGACCGACCAGCTTCTTGTCGACCTGGTGGCAACCCATGCAGGCGTTCTTGTTGGCGATCTCCTGTGCCTTGGCGGCATCGACCGCGTGGGCCGATGCGGCGGCGCCGAGCATCAGCGCTGCGATGACAAACTGCTTCATTGTTAAGCTCTCCAAACTCTGTAAAGCCGTGGGGACGGCAAAGGCCGCTGGGTCGTACTGCAATGGCTTCGCGGCACACACTGGCCGCCGCCCGGGGGCACTGCGGTGGCCAGTCCGCTATTTTGCCTCAAGAATCCAGCCCACCATGGCCTGCACGTCCGAATCCGGGATCTGCGGCTGCGGCGGCATCGGCACGCTGCCCCATGCGCCCTGCCCGCCCGCCTTGACCTTGCGCGCCAGCGCGGCATGCGCGTCCTGGCCCTTGTACTTGCCGGCGATGTCGGCAAAGGACGGCCCCACCAGCTTGCGGTCCATCGCGTGGCAGGCCATGCACTGGTACTGGCCGGTGAGGCGCGCGCCCGGCGCGCCCGGTTCCGAAGACGCTGATGCAGCACTTTTCGATGCGGCATTGCCCGCGGCCACGCCGCGCACCGGGCCGAAGGCCCGCTGCTGCTGCGCCAACTCGCCATGGGCATCGCGAGCATAGTCCGGTATCGACGAGGCAATCACCACCTTGCCGGTACAGTCCTTCATGCAGGCCGTATTGCGCGTGTCCGGGCGGCCGCGCCCCGGCCACAGGCCGTGGCCGGTGGTCATGCCGTCGCGGTTGGGCATGCGCCGCTGGACCTCGGCGATATTGGCGTCAGACAGCGTGAAGTCGGCCGGGACGATCTCGCCCAGGTGCAGCATATAGGCGGTGACGGCGTAGACGTCGCTCACGCTCAGGCTCTTGGGCACATTCCACGGCATGGCACGGTGGATGTAGTCCCACAGCGTGCTGACGGTGCTGACCTTCATCAGCGTGGTGCGGTACGGCTGGTTGCCGGTCATGCCGGCCACGCGGCCGCGCCTGATGTCTTCGGCCGTGGTGCCGCCGACCAGCGGCGAGAACACCTCGTTGGATTCACCGAAGTCGCCGTGGCACGACGCGCACTTGCCGTCCCAGACCTTCTGCCCCTGCGCCACCGTGCCGCTGCCCCTGGGCAGGCCCTGGAAGTCCGGGCGCACGTCGATGTCCCACGCGGCGACTTCGGCGGGCGAAGCGGTGCGGCCAAGCGCCGCGCGCGCGTCGGCCGTGCCTGCCCAGGCCGGGGCGGCGCTGACGGCTGCCAGCACCAGGGCAGCGGCGGTCCTGAACTCAGCCCACATGGACATTGGACACCTCGCCGCCTGCTGCCACCTGCCAGCTCTGGATCGCGTTGTTATGGTAGATCGAGCGCGTGCCGCGCACCGCGCGCAGCTGCCCCAGCTTCGGCTGCACGTAGCCGGTGTCGTCGATGGCGCGGCTTTGCAGGATGGCGGGGCCGCCGTCCCAGACCCAGTCCAGGTTGAAGCGCGTCAGGCACTTGGACAGCACCGGCGCCTCCAGCCGCGCGGTGCGCCAGTTGCGCCCGCCGTCGGTCGAGACATCGACACGCCTGATGCGCCCGCGCCCCGACCACGCCAGCCCGCTGATGTTGTAGAAGCCCTTGCCCACCAGCTGCTGCCCGCCCGAAGGCGTGGTGATGACCGACTTGCACTCCTGGATCGAGGTGTACTGGCGCAGCTTGCCGTCCGGCATCATGTCCACGTAGTGGATGGTCTCGTCCTTGGCGTTCCAGGGCTGGTCGCCCAGCTCCAGCCGGCGCAGCCACTTGACCCACGACACTCCCTGCACGCCCGGCACCACCAGGCGCAGCGGATAGCCGTTCTCGGGGCGCAGCATTTCGCCGTTCATGCCCCAGGCGACGATGATCTCGTCGGCCAGCTCCATCGGGATGGTGCGCGTCATCGACGAGCCATCGCCACCTTCGGCCAGCAGGTAGCGGCCGCGGCGCAGGTCGGCGCCGGCATCGTCCAGCAGCACCCGCAGCGGCACGCCGGTGAACTCGCAGCACGACAGCATGCCGTGGGTGTACTGGACCGTGGGCACGGCCACATTGCCCCATTCCATGCCGGTATTGGCGCCGCATTCGATGAAGTGCATGCGCGATACCGCCGGCAGGCGCATCAGGTCGTCCATGGTGTAGACGCGCGGCGTGCGCACCAGGCCGTTGAGCATCAGGCGGTGACGGGCCGGGTCGATATCGTGCCAGCCCTGGTGGTGGCGCTCGAAATGCAGGCCGTTGGGCGTGATGATGCCGAAGAAGCCCTGCAGCGGCGCGAAGGCCACCGAAGCGGCAGAGACGCGCGTCAGGCCCGGCGACTCGCGCCGGACCAGGTTTTTCTCATGCACGGAGGGTTGCCCGTACGGGCGTGCCGCCACCGGCTGGCCGAGCGAGGTGGCCCAGGGCTGCGGCTGCAGGATGGCGGGATCGCCGTCGGCCGCCAGCGCCTGGCGGCCCGCCGTGGCGGCGGCAATCCCCGCGGCCGCGCCCAGGAAGCTCTTGCGCAGGAAGTCGCGCCGCGGCGCGTCCAGGCCGTGCCGGCCGATGTCCTGCTGCAGCGATGCGCTGACGAAGTGCTCGGGCGCGGGCACGATGCGCCCGGGCCGGTTCCGTTCCTGCAAATCAGTCTCCTCCGGCGCGCTCGCCACGGTCCTATGGACCGGTCGGCGTGCCTGTTATCGGGCCGCTGCAACGGGTGCGGCAGCGATCCGTTTGCCGGAAGAGCTGAGCTAGCCAGCGGTGCGCCGCCTGCGCGCCGGGGCTTCGGGTGCCGGCTGTGCCATGAAGCGGTCGACCACGCCGGAGGACAAGGCGCTGTCCTCCAGCCGGCTCGCCACCTGCACGCAGACCGTGCGGCACAGCTCGATCACGCTTTCGTCCGCAATGGCATAGAACACCAGGTTCGCCTCCTTGCGGCGCGACAGCACGCCCGAGCGGTACATCGCGTTGAGATGCCGCGACACATTGGTCTGCGACGAACCCACCGTCTCGACCACCGTGCTGACCGGCTTCTCGCCATCGCACAAGGCGTGCAGGATCTTCAGCCGCGTCGGCTCCGCCAACAGGCTGAAGTAGCCCGATACCTTTTCGAATACGCGATCCAGCTCTTCCATGGCATCCAATATATTCGTATATGCGTGAATGCGCATATAGTGTTTACCCACTGATGCAGCACAGCATAAGCGCGGCGGCGAGGATCAGCGGCGCGCCAGCGCCCTGCCCGCCCACAGGCGCTGGCCGAACACGTTGAGCAGCAGCCCGGCCATCACCACTGCCGCGCCCGCCCACTGCGCGCCGGAGAGGTCCTCGCCCAGCAGCACATGCGCCGACACCAGCCCCACCACCGGCACCAGCAGCGTCAGCGGCGCCACCTGGCTGGCCGGGTAGCGCGTCAGCAGGCGGCCCCACATGGTGTAGCCGAACACCGTCGCAGCAAAGGCCAGGTAAGCTACGGCGAACACGGCCATGCCCGACACATGGGTGACGCTCTGCATGATGCGCGCCGGGCCCTCGACCCACAGCGACAGCAGCGCGAACGGCACGATCGGGATCAGCGCGCCCCAGATCACCAGCCCCAGCAGGTCGACCGGGCCGATCTTCTTGCTGACGATATTGCCGCTGGCCCAGCAGAACGCCGCGCACAGCGTCAGCACGAAGCCCGCCACGCTCATGCCGCCAGCGCTGCCGGCACCGGCTCCGATCAGGGCCAGCCCGCCCGCCGCCACTGCCATGCCCGCAATGTTGTGCCAGCGCACCGGCTCGCCCAGCCACAGCGCCGCAATGGCCAGCGTGAAGAAGGCCTGCGACTGCAGCACCAGCGAGGCCAGTCCGGCCGGCATGCCGACCGCCATGGCGTAGAACAGGAAGGCGAACTGGCCCAGGCTGATGGTGACGCCGTAGGCCAGCAGCAGCCGCCACGGCACGCGCGGGCGCGGCACGAAGAAGATCGCCGGGAACGCCACCAGCAGAAAGCGCAGCGCACCCAGCAGCATCGGCGGCATGCCCGCTAGGCCAACCTTGATCACGACGAAGTTGACGCCCCAGACGCAGACAATGGCGAGGGCGAGGAGACGGTCTCTGGCTTGCATGAGGGGGCTGGGGGTGCGGCCCGGCGCAGTGCCGGACAAAACCCATAGGGTAGCAGCCCGCGGCCTTCGGGGCATGGCTCGCGCCTGCCGCGCGGCAGGGCGAGCCGTCCTGCCCCTACCCCAGCATCTCCGCCCAGATGCCCTTTGCCCACGCCAGCGCGTAGTCGCCTTCGAGCTGGTTCGGCGCCTCCGACAACCCGCCCGATCCCGGCACCGTGACCATGGTCTTCTGCGCCGCGTCATAGCGGTGCACGCTGGCCACATGCACCGCCTCGCGGTCGGAGGTGAAGCTGTAGCAGGTGTTGTTGTAGAGCGGCTGCGGGTCAGGTGCCCGGCCCGACAGCAGCGCGACCATGGCCGCGGCCGCGACCTTGCCGTGCTGGTTGGCCATATGGCCCGACTTGGGCATCAGCGGCGCGATCTGGATGGCATCGCCGATCACGTGGATATTGGCCGCGGCGCGCGACTCGAAGGTGACGAAGTCCACCTCGCACCACTTGCCATTGGCCGTGGCCAGCCCCGCCGACACCGCGATCGCGCCGGCGCGCTGGGGCGGCAGCACGTTGAGCACATCGGCGCGCTCGTCGTCCTGCACGTCGAACTTGAGCGTGCGCGTGGCGGGGTCCACATCCACCGCGTTGAACTGCGGCCGGTATTCCACCAGGCCGGGGTACTGCGACGCCCACACCTTGCGGAACAGCCCGGCCTTGGAGGTGATGTCGGGGTTGGCATCGAGGATCAGCACCTTGCTGCGCGGCTTGTGCTGCCTGAAGTAGTACGCCACCTGGCAGGCGCGCTCGTACGGTCCCGGCGGGCAGCGGTACGGCGCCAGCGGGATGCTGATGACATAGGTGCCGCCGTCCGGCATGGCCTCCAGCTGGCGGCGCAGCGCCACGGTCTGTGGGCCGGCCTTCCAGGCGTGCAGGACCTGGTCGCCGCCGGGCTGCTTCAGCCCGGGCAGCGCATCGCTCATCATCTCGACGCCCGGCGACAGCAGCAGGCGGTCGTACGGCAGCGTGGAGCCGCCCGCTAGGCGCACGGTCCGCTTGGCCGGGTCGATGGCCACGGCGGTATCGCGCACCAGCCGCACGCCGTGGCGGCGCACCAGCGCGTCGTACGGCAAGGTCAGGTCCGCCAGCTGCCGGCTGCCGCCGAGCACCAGGTTCGACAGGGGGCAGGAGACAAAGGCCGGATTGGGTTCGACCAGCGTGACCTCGATCGCCTGTCCGCTCCACTCGCGCAGGTAGCGGGCGGCGGTGGCGCCGCCGTAGCCGCCACCCACCACCACCACCTTGGCCGGCGACGCGGCGCGTGCCGCCCCGACCCCGACCGAACCCAGTACTGCGGCGCCCGCGGCGCCCAGGAAGCTTCGTCTTTGCATGGTAGTCCCCCGCTGTCAGCGCACCGCGGCGAACCACGCCGTGATGGCCGCGATCTGGTCGTCGCTGTAGCCCTTGGCAATCTGGTGCATCACCGTGGCCGGCCGCGTGCCGGCTTTGAAGGCCTGCATCTGCGCGGCCAGTTCCGCCTGCGGGCGGCCGGCCAGCGGCGGGATCGTGCTGCCCGCTGGCGCCCGCCCGGCGGGGCCGTGGCAACTGGTGCAGGCAGCGGCCTGGCTGCGCGCACGCAGCGCGGCATCGGTGGCAGGGGCGGCGCTGTCTGCCGGCAGCGCCGGCCGGGCGCCGCACAGCGCCGCGGCCAGCAGCGCCAGCCGCAGCAACACAGCGGGCCGGGGGAAGATTGTCATGGTCTCGCTCCGTGTGGGGGCCGGCGCTGGACTCCGCTGGGGGCGGCCGGCGTGGCAACCGTAGCACATCGGGCGGGGCGGTGTGCGGTGAAAACCGCAGAAGGACAAACGGCGTCCGCATGAGCGGACGCCGTCGAGATCGGCCCCGGCAGCTGGACCGGGGGCGCTCAGGGCAGGTTGCGGCCCGGCGGCAGTGTCACCGGCGAAGTCACCGGTGCGGCGACCGGGCTGGTGGTCGCCGCCGTGCCAGCGGCGGCACCGGCCGGCGCATCGACCGGACCGCCCACGCCCGGCACCGACTGCACCGGCGCCGGCGTGCCGACATTGCCGTCGAACGACGGGTTCTGCGAGGTGGAAGCCGCGTCCAGGCGCGCGCGCTCGGTGTCGTTGACGTAGTCGAAGGCCTTGACCACCTTGGTCACGCCCGAGGCATTGCGCGCCACGTCGGTGGCGCGGTCGCCCTCGGCCGCGGTCACCACGCCCAGCAGGTAGACCACGCTCTTCTCGGTGGTGATCTTGATCGAGTTGGACGGCACGCCCTCGGCGGTCATCATCAGCGTCTTGACCTTGCTGGTCAGGTAGGCGTCCTGGCTCTGGGTCATGAAGCCGGGCGAGTTGACGATCTCAAGCTCGTTGATCACCACGCGCGCATTGGGCAGGCCGCGCACGTACTGTTCGATCTGCTGCTTGACGTTGTCGTTGCTGGCTTCGCCGGTCAGCAGCACCTTGCGGTTGAACACGGTCACGTTGACGCGTGCCTGGCCGCTGTAGCGCGAGTTGATGGTGCTCTCGGCCTCGAGCTGCAGGCCGCGGTCCACGGTCTGGGTGGCGGCCGGGCGACGGTCAGTGGCCATGGCCACGCCGGTCCCCATGGCGCCGGCGATCACGGGGAAGCAGCCGGCGAGCTGGGTGGCGCAGACCAGCACGGCCGCCGCGGCCAGGCTGGCGCGGCCCAGGCCGGCGGTGCGGGAAGGATGGCGCGCGCCGGCGCCGTTCCGGGGGGCTTGCGTAGTGGGCAGGTTCGTCATGCGGTCCTTGCTGTGGCTGGATGTTGGGAATGGAAGGAAGGCAGGATCAGGCTTCCCCGAGCAGTGCCTCGTCGATGCCGTCGCACAGGCAATGCAGGGTCAGCAGGTGCACTTCCTGGATGCGCGCGGTGCGCTCGCTCGGCACGCACAGGTGGATATCGAATTCATCGAGCAGGCCGGCAATGGTGCCGCCGCCCTTGCCGGTCAGCGCAATCACGGCCATCTCGCGCTGCCGCGCGGCTTCGATGGCGGCGATCACGTTGGCCGAATTGCCCGAGGTGGAAAGCGCCAGCAGGATGTCGCCGGGCTGGCCCAACGCCTCGACCTGCTTGGAAAACACCTTGCTGAAGTCATAGTCGTTGCCGATCGCGGTCAGGATCGAGCTGTCGGTGGTCAGTGCGATCGCGGCCAGGCCCGGGCGCTCGCGCTCGAAGCGCCCGACCAGTTCGGCGGCAAAGTGCTGCGCATCGGCTGCGGAGCCGCCGTTGCCGCAGGCCAGGATCTTGTTGCCGCTGGTTAGCGCGCCGACCATGCGTTCCACGGCGGCGGCGATATAAGGGGCCATCACCGCCGCAGCCTGTCGCTTGGTCTCGGCGCTGTCTAGAAACTGTTGCTGGATACTGTCGATACTCATGGCTCTGGGGGCCTTGTTGTTGCCATTGCGATCCGCGGATCGTACCTCAGGGTCTGCCACGCATATGAAACAGCCCCAGCAGCATTCTGGTCAAAGGCATGCTGCAGCCAGTCCAGCCGGCCGGGTTCCAGGGCCACCACGTCGAAGCGGCACGGCGGCACCTGCGCCAGCGTGGCCAGGTAATGCGCGGCCGCCAGCAGCACGCGGCGCTGCTTGGCCGGCGTGACGCTGGCGGCGGCGCCGCCGAAGCCCCGGCCGCTGCGCCGGCGCACCTCCACGAACGCCAGCGTGCCGTCCGGCGCCCGCATGACCAGGTCGATCTCGCCGCCTTTGCAGCGATAATTGCGAACCACGGGCTCCAGGCCCTGGCGCCGCAGGTGTGCCAGGGCCCGGTCCTCCGCCTGCGCACCGCGTAGCTGTGTGGTTTGCAACTGCGTGGTGGATTTGAATGATCGCATCAACGGAAGTTCTCAAGCATGAGTGACTGGATCTCCCTGGCGGCCAGCCAGTCCTACCCGGCCGGCACCCTTTATGTCGTGGCCACGCCCATCGGCAACGTCGCCGACCTGTCGCTGCGCGCGCTGCATGTGCTCGGCCTGGCCGACGCCGTGGCCTGCGAAGACACCCGCAATACCGGCCAGCTGCTGTCGCGCGTGGGCCTGCAGCGGCCGCTGGTGGCCGTGCACGAGCACAACGAGCGCGAGGCCGCGGTCCGCATCGCGGCGCGCCTGGCGGCCGGCGAGCGCATCGCCTACGTCTCGGATGCCGGTACGCCGGGCATCTCCGACCCGGGTGCGCGCCTGGTCGAGGCGGTGCGCGCCGCCGGCCATCCGGTGGTGCCGCTGCCCGGGCCCAGTGCCGCGGTGGCCGCGCTGTCGGTGGCGGGCGACATGCTCGATGCCGGCGAGGGCCGCTTCACCTTTGTCGGCTTCCTGCCCAACAAGCCCAAGGCGCGCACCGAGGCCATCGCCCGGCTGGCGGCGCTGGACCACGCCTGGGTCTGCTACGAGGCGCCGCACCGCATTGCCGACACGCTGGCCGCGCTGGCCGCGGGCCTGCCAGGCGAGCGCCGGCTGCTGATCGGGCGTGAACTGACCAAGCTGTTCGAGGACATCGCGGTGCTGCCAGTGGCGCAGGCGCCGGCCTGGCTGGCCGCCGACCCGAACCGGGCCAAGGGGGAATTCGTGCTGGTGGTGGAAGGCGCTGGCGTCGCAACGGCCGCGGACGGCTTGCCGGATGCCGAAGCCCAGCGCGTGCTGGCGCTGCTGCTGGCGGAGCTGCCGGCCAAGCGCGCCGCCAAGCTCGCGGCCGCCATCACCGGCGCCGGCACCGATGCGCTCTACCAGCTGGCGCTGGCGCAGCGCGCGGGGCAGGCAGAGGACTGACGCGGCCCGCGCGTGGTCCCGGGATGGGGAGGAGGAAGGTAAAGCGGAGGTGTCAGCGCGCGGCGGCATGCGGCGGCGCTGCGCTGGTCAGCGCCGTGTGCGCTTGACGGTCTTGCCGCTGGCCCTGGTCCACTTGCGCGCCTTGGCGGGCGCCAGCGAATTGGCCAGTTCCGGCACGGATACGTCGTCGTCGCCGCTGCCGTCGCCGGCCTCGGTGCCGCCGGCCTCGACCTGCGGACCCAGCGCGGCCACTTCGGTGCGCGTCAGGCGGCGGATTTCAACGTTGGTGGCGCCGCGGTCGACGAAGCCGAGGCGGCGCGCAGCGCCGAAGGACACGTCCAGTACGCGGTTGCCGTGGTACGGCCCGCGGTCATTGATGCGCAGCACTGCTACCTTGTTATTGCGCAGGTTGCGCACCAGCACCCAGCTGTCGAGCGGCAGCGAAGGATGGGCGGCGGTCATGGCGCGCATGTCGAAGCGTTCGCCGTTGGCGGTCTTGCGGCCGTGGAAGCCCTTGCCGTACCAGGACGCGACGCCGCGCTGCTCGAACGTGCCGATGTCGGCGCGCAGGCCTTCCAGCGAGCTGCCGCTGCGGCCTTCGTCCGCGTCATAGCCGAACAGGTTCCAGCTGCCGCTGTCCGAGGCACGCGCGGACTTGTCGGCGTCGGTGCGATCGGTCCTGCCGGCCTTGCCGCTCTTCGTCGCGCGCGTGGGCACGGCGCCTGCGTTGTCGTTGCTTGCGTGGTCGCCTTCAGGGGGCGTGGCACAGGCGGCCAGCACCACGGCGCATGCGGTGCATGCGCCGAGCTTGGCAAGCCGTTGCCAGCGCTTGGCGAGAGCGGAGATCCGTAACATGGGCGGCAGTCTAACATTGACTCTTTACGACTATCTCTTTCAATTTGTTACGAAGTCTGTGCGATTTCGCACCATCGTGGCCTATCTGCCCGGAATCCCGCTTGTGGCAAGGGATTTCCGCCCGAGACGGGGCTTTCGCACGGGTAACGCATAAAGCACGCGGCTTGCCTTGCGGGCGGTGAATCGCCGCCCGGCGCTACAATGCTGGGCACCGCCCGCCGTTCGTGCGGGCCAGTCCGTGGCGCCCGGCCAGAAGGCGCCCGGCGCACAAGAAATCGTCCATGAAAGCCCTGCTCATTCCCGTCACGCCCTTCCAGCAAAACTGTTCGCTGCTGATCGATGAAAGCACCGGCCGCGCCGCGGTCTGCGATCCCGGCGGCGACCTGGATCGCATCCGCGCGGCGGTCAAGGAGCAAGGCGTCACGCTGGAAAAGATCTTCCTGACACATGGCCATGTCGATCACTGCGCCGGCGCCGCGGCGCTCGCGCGCGAGCTGGGCATCCCGATCGAAGGCCCGCAGCAGGACGAGCGCTTCTGGATCGAGCAGCTGCCCGAACAGACGCGCCGCTTCGGCTTCGGCCAGGCCGAGAGCTTCGAGCCAGACCGCTGGCTGGAGAACGGCGACACCGTGCAGTTCGGCAACGAGACGCTGGAGGTCTACCACTGCCCCGGCCACACGCCCGGCCACGTGGTGTTCTTCTCGCGCGCAAACCGGCTGGCGGTGGTGGGCGACGTGCTATTCGCCGGCTCGATCGGCCGCACCGACTTCCCGCGCGGCAACCACGCCGACCTGATCCGCTCGATCCGCACGCGGCTGTGGCCGCTGGGCGAGGACGTAACCTTCATCCCCGGCCACGGCCCGGTCTCGACCTTCGGCGAAGAGCGTCGCAACAACCCCTACGTGGCTGACCATCTGATCGACGTGGGCTGACGCCATGGCCAAGCGACAGGCGCCCGACACCCGCCCGGAGATCTACGTCAGCACCGACGTGGAGGCCGACGGCCCGATCCCGGGCCCGCATTCGATGCTGTCGTTCGCGTCCGCGGCGATGCTGGCGGACAAGACCGTGGTGGGCACGTTTTCCGCCAACCTTGAGACCCTGCCCGGCGCCGCCGGCCACCCGGTGCAGATGCAGTGGTGGCAGACCCAGCCCGAGGCCTGGAGCGCCTGCCGGCGCGACCTGCAGCGGCCCGAGGACGCCATGGTCCGCTATGTCGAATGGGTCGAGAGCCTGCCCGGCAAGCCGGTCTTCGTGGCCTTCCCGGCCGGCTTCGATTTCACCTGGATGTTCTGGTACATGATGCGGTTCGCCGGGCGCTCGCCCTTTGGCTGGGCCGCCCTCGACATCAAGACGCTGGGCTTTGGGCTGACCGGGCGCCCCTATCGCAAGACCGTCAAGGCGGCCTTCCCGGCCGCCTGGATGGATCCGCTGCCGCACACCCATGTGGCGCTGGACGATGCGCTCGAACAGGGTGCGCTGTTCTGCAACATGCTGGCTACGCTACGTGAGCGCGAGGCCGCACTGGCCAGCCTGGTGCCCGACGAGGAAACGGACGGTAGCGAGTCCTCACCTTCGCCCGGGCAACCCTGAATCGGTTGCTGCGCCGCGGCAGCCCCGGCGGCACGCCCCTTGCAGGCTTGCGTTAGCATCTGACGCCAGCGCGCCTATAGTAGAAGCGGATATGGCGTACCGGGCGAAACGAGCCACAGACTATCCGGCGCACTTGCGCAGCCACGCCATATGCCATTTGAGCCATGTTGCCCGGATCGCGCGGCGCCTGCCGAGGAGGTGTCGATCATGCGTTTTCATACCGACCTGCACTTGAGAGACCTGGCCGGCCGGATTCATTGGCCGCATGCCACGCGGGGCGCCACACCCATTACCCATCGCCACACCTCGGATGAGGACGCCGAAGTCGCCAAGGCCACGCTATACGTCAGCACGGTGACGCTGGTGGTGCTGCTGGTCGTGCTTGCGGCCATCGCTTTCGGTCAGGAGGCCATGCACTGGCTGGGTGTTCATTAGACGACCCGCCTGAAGCTGTTTGCCTCAAGCACCGGCCGGCCCCCACAACGTGGGGGCCGGTTTTATTTGGGGCCGTGCATTGGCTAGCTCAGGCCCAGCAGCGGTGCCACGTTCTCGGGCGGCCGGCCGATCGCGGCGCGGCGGTTGCGCACCACCACCGGACGCTGCAGCAGGATCGGGTTGTCAGCCACGGCCGCCAGCAGCTCGGCCTCGGTCAGGCCGGGATCGGCCAGGCCCAGCTCGGCATACGGCGCTTCGTTGTCGCGCAGCATCTCCCGCACCGGCACGCCCAGCATGGTGTGCAACTGGCGCAGCGTGGCCAGCGACGGCGGCTCTTTCAGGTATTCCACGATTTCCACCGGTTCGCCCAGCCGCTCGCTGGCGGCCTGGACCAGGGCGAGCGTTTCGCGCGACTTGGAGCAGCGGGGGTTGTGGTAGATGGTGATCATGGCAGGGTCCTTTCTTGTCGTTGCCGTGCCTCGCCCCGGGGCGTTGGCACTAATGCGGTGCAAATCAATCCGCACTATATACAAGACACCGGCCCTCGCGCAGGATCACGCTGGTGCATGTGCCCGGCACGCATCCTGCGTTGCCCCAAGTCCTTGCATAGGGCGCCATTCCCGATGACTTCCACTACCCTTTCTGTCACGACGCCGTCCGCCGGCACGCGCAAACCCTTTACCCTGCGCGACGCCACGCCCGCCGACGTCCCCGCCATCCACGCCATCTACGCGCACCATGTGCTGCACGGCCGCGCCTCGTTCGAGGAAGCGCCGCCGGGCCTGGACGAGATGCAGCAGCGTTTTGCCGAAGTGCAGCGCAAGGGCCTGCCCTACCTGGTCGCCGTGCGCGACGGCGAGGTGCTGGGCTATGCCTATGCCTCGTCCTACCGCGCGCGCAGCGCCTACCGCTTTGCCATCGAGGACTCGATCTATATCGACCACCGCCGCGTCGGCGAGGGCCTGGGCCAGGCCCTGCTGGCCGAACTGGTCGCCCGCTGCGAGACCGGTCCCTGGCGCCAGATGGTCGCCGTGATCGCCTGCACCGCCGGCGGCGAAGGTGCCGGTTCGCTGGCCGTGCATGAGCGGCTGGGCTTTCGCACTGTCGGCCGGCTGGAGGCGGTGGGGTTCAAGCATGGGCAGTGGATCGACACGGTGCTGATGCAACGGGTGCTGGGCGCGGGGGCGATGACGCTGCCGGGATAAGAGACTTTTCCGTTGTTGCGGCAGACGAGTCTGCTTGAGCGATGGGATGGCAGTCTGAAGAATGGCTATGGTCAGAGCACCTCATCGGAACCTGCCCATGCCCAAGAAAACTGACTTCACCATTACGCTGGATGCAAAGCTCAAATTCGCATTCCTGCAGGCGATCGAGGTTGAACAGCGTCCCGCTTCGGATGT
The DNA here is from genome assembly GCF_058795055.1 of Cupriavidus sp. GW823-FHT06D04. Taxonomy (NCBI): domain Bacteria; kingdom Pseudomonadati; phylum Pseudomonadota; class Betaproteobacteria; order Burkholderiales; family Burkholderiaceae; genus Cupriavidus; species Cupriavidus sp. GW823-FHT06D04. Next base: position 69,432 of record NZ_JBXAHL010000010.1, read on the forward strand.
AATCGCTGACCTGATGCTCGTGTACTGGAGTTTTGCGAGCATGTCTACGATGACGACGACTACCTGCGCGCCAAAGTTGAAGCAGGCAGAGCGAGCATCCGAGCTGGGGAAGGAATACCTCACGAGCGAGTCGAAGCCGAGTTCGCGGCCTGGCGGGCGGAAATACTGCAGAGTCCCGGAATGTCAGACTCGAAGTGAGCGGCGGGATCAATCCCATCCCGCCCGCATCAAACAAAAACGCCACGGATTCCTCCATGGCGTCTTGCGCAGCAAAACCCGGCGCCTGCCGGCGCCCAAGCCTTACTTCATTAGGTCCGACAGCGCCAGCGCCACCACCTTGGTAGCGCGGTTCAGGTCGTTCAGGCGCAGGTTCTCGTCCGAGTTATGGCCGCGGGCTTCCATCAGCGTGCGCGGGCCGGCGCCGTACAGCACGGTCGGGATGCCGCGCTTGGTGTAGTGACGGGCGTCGGTGTAGAGCGGCACGCCTTGCACCGGGATCTCCACGCCGAACACGGACTCGGCACGGCTCTTCAGGGCGCCGATCAGCTTTTCCACGCCCGGCAGTTCCGACAGCGGCTCGGCCAGGATGATGCGCTCGACCTTCACTTCGATGCCCGGACGGTCCTTGGCGGCCTTTTCCACCACGGCGCGGATCTCGCCTTCGGCGTCGAAGCCGATTTCCTCGGGGATCATGCGGCGGTCGACGCGGAAGGTCACCAGGTCAGGCACTACGTTGGTGTTGATGCCGCCCTTGATCAGGCCCACGTTCAGCGTGGCGGTGTCGATGCCCGGCACCTTGGACTTGCGCGTGGCCAGCTCGGCACGCAGGCCGTAGATGGCTTGCAGGATGTGGGTGGCGGCTTCGATCGCGTCCACGCCGGTGTGCGGCATGGCGGCGTGGCCCTGCTTGCCCTTGACCGTCACTTCGACGTGCAGGCAGCCGTTGTGCGACGAGGTGATGCCATACGAGAAGCCGGCCGAGATGGCGTAGTCGGCCTTGCTCAGGTTGTTGTCGAGCAGGAACTTGGGACCGATGTCGCCGCCGGTTTCCTCGTCATAGGTGAACTGCAGCTCGACCGCGCCGTTGATCGTTGCGCCCTGCTTCTCGGCCTCCATCAGCGCCAGCACGGCGTAGGTGTAGGTGGCGAAATCCGACTTGGACACCGCCACGCCGCGGCCGTACATGACCGGGCCGTGCTCGCTGTCTGCCACTTCGCCGCCGTACGGGTCCTTGGTCCAGCCCAAGCCCGGGGGCACCACGTCGCCGTGGGCGTTCATGGCGATGGTCGGGCCGCCCGTGCCGAACTGCTTGCGCACGACCAGGTTGGTGGCGCTGATCATGCCGGCTGCCTTCACCAGCTCGTCCGGCACCTTGTGCGCCTCCACCGTGAAGCCCAGCCCCTCCAGCAGTTCCTTGGCGCGCTTGCCATGGGCGTCGCAGTCGCCTGCGGGGTTGTCCGAGGGAACCTTGACCAGTTCGGCCAGGAAGGCTTCCTGTTCCGGACGGTGCTGGTCGATGAATTGCGTCAGCGTGGTTTCAGTCGGGTTCATATTGTCTCGTGCGGTCATGACTTGTTCTCTTAACTACGGAGGAGGGTTCGGGTGGGTTCCGGGGAGTCTGCGCTGGCTTACTGCGGCAGGCGGAAGTGCTCGACGAAATCGCTGAACACGCGCGCGGACAGGGCTGCGTCCTCGGCGGTCATGGTTTCGGTGGGATGGTGGCTGATGCCGCCGTTGCCGCAGCGCACAAACAGCATGGCGACGTCGGCGATGGCGGCAATGGCCATGGCGTCGTGGCCGGCGCCCGACGGCAGGTGGCGCACCGGCACGCCCTGGCGGGCAATCGCGGCGGCCCATTGCTCTTGCAGCCACGGGGCACACGGCACACTCTTCGCCTCGTGGGTCTTGCGCACTTGCGCGCGCACGTTGCGGCGCGCGCACACACGCTCGATCTCGGCCAGCACGTCGTTGGCGGCGGCCTCGCGCTCGGCATCAATGCCCGAGCGGATGTCGATGGAGAACACCGCATGGCCGGGCACCACGTTGGTGGCGCCGTTGGGCACGTTGAACTGGCCGACCGTGCCGACCAGGCCCGGCTTGCCGCCGCAGCGCTTCTCGATATACAGGCCGATCTCGGCCCCGGCCATGGCGGCGTCGCGGCGCATGTCCATCGGCACCGTGCCGGCGTGGCCGGCCAGGCCTTCGAGCTCGACGATAAAGCGGGTGGCGCCGGAGATGGCGGTCACCACGCCCACCGGCAGGTTTTCATTGAGCAGCACCGGACCTTGCTCGATATGGACTTCGATGAAGGCCGCGACCTGGCTGCGGTCATGCCTGGCGGCGGGCAAGGCAGCGGGGTCGAAACCGGCCTCGCGCATCACCTGGCGCATGGTCTTGCCGCTGTCGTCGACGTTGTCCAGCACGTTGTTGTCGAAGGTGCCGGCGATGGCGCGGCTGCCCAGCAGCGTGGCCTTGAAGCGCACGCCCTCTTCCTCGGCAAAGCCGACCACCTCGATCGCAAACGGGAAGCGCTTGCCCTGGCGGTTCCATTCGGCCACGCACGCGGTCGGCAGGATCACGCCGAGGTTGCCGTCATAGCGGCCGCCGTCGCGCACGGTGTCGAAGTGCGAACCGGTCAGCAGCGCTGGCGCGTCGGGCGTGGTGCCCTCATAGCGGCCGATCACGTTGCCGGCGGCGTCGCGCCGCACCGTCATGCCGGCCTGCTGCATCCATTCGGTCAGCTGCGCGGCGGCGCCGTGGTGGGCCTCGGTCAGGTAGGTACGGGTGAGCATGCCGGGCTGCTCGGTGTGGACGGCCAGGGCGTCGGCCCAGGCCATGATGCGCGTGCCAGTCTCTGCGGCGGACGGCGACGGATTTGCTGCCATGCGTTGTCTCCTGCTGGAAGTGCGTGAACGCCGCGGCGGGTGGTCCGGCAAGGCCCGCCGGTGTCTGCCGCTAGGCCTGCCGGCGCGGGCGGAGCGCCCGGGCCGAAGCTCTATTCTGTGCGATTCATGTTAGCACAGTGAATTCAAAAATTGCATACAAAAATGATATGCACTATATTCGCTTCCACGTTCAGACAATTTGCCGCGGACAATCCGGTCCGCACAGGCGATTGCGTGGATTCCGCCTCAACAGGGGGGCTATCCGCGAGGTGGCGCGCTCCCGACCCGGAAGCCCCGCACGGAACGTAAGGCCGGCAGCCACCCGCCAGTAGAGCAGTACGGGGCCGCCGGTGATTCCTGGATCAGATGGGCCAGCCAGCACCAGCCAATGCACAGGCGCCGGACCGGCCCGGTACGGAGACAACCATGCAGCATGCAGTTCCCTCGCAGCCCCGCCCCGGCACCCCCCAGCCCCGTTTGCATACCCGCTTCACCCGTTCGCTGTTTGGCCAGGTGCTGATTGCCCTGGTGATTGGCACGGCACTCGGCCTGGCATTCCCCGAGTTCGCCGCCAAGCTCAAGCCGCTTGGCGATGCCTTTATCAAGCTGATCAAGATGCTGATCGGCCCGATCGTATTCTGCGTGGTGGTGGCCGGCATCTGCGGTGCGGGCGAGCTGAAGAAGGTCGGCCGCGTCGGCATTAAGGCGGTGGTGTACTTCGAGATCGTCACCACCATCGCGCTGGCGCTTGGCATCCTGCTGGCCTATGTGTTCCAGCCCGGCGTCGGCATGAATGTCGACCCGCGTTCGCTCGATGCGTCGGCCATCGCCGGCTATATCGACAATGCCACCAAGGTGAAGGACCAGGGCACCGTCGATTTCCTGCTCAAGCTGATCCCCAATACCGTGTTCGGTGCCTTTGCCAATGGCGACGTGCTGCAGGTACTGGTGGTATCGATCCTGTTCGGCTGCGCGCTGTCGCTGGTGGGTGAGCCGGGCCGGCCGCTGGTCAGGCTGATCGATACCTTCTCGCACACGCTGTTCAAGATGATGGGCTTCATCATCAAGCTGGCGCCGCTGGGCGTGCTGGGCGCGGTGGCCTTTACCGTGGGCAAGTACGGCATCGGCTCGCTCAAGCAGCTGGGCTTCCTGGTGTTCCTGTTCTACGGCGCGGTGGCCATCTTCGTGCTGGTGGTGCTGGGCACGATCATGCGCGTGTGCGGTTTCTCGGTGATCAAGCTGATCCGCTACCTGCGCGCCGAACTGCTGGTGGTGCTGGGCACGGCCTCGTCCGACAGCGTGCTGCCGCAGGTGATGAAGAAGCTGGAGTTCATGGGCATCAAGAAGTCGGTGGTGGGCCTGGTGATCCCGACCGGCTACTCGTTCAACCTGGATGCGTTCTCGATCTACCTGACGCTGGCTGCGGTGTTTATCGCGCAGGCGACCAACACGCCGCTGGCGCTGGGCGACCTGCTTGGCATCCTGGCGGTGGCGCTGGTCACCTCCAAGGGCGCGCACGGCATCCCCGGCTCGGCCATCGTGATCCTGGCGGCAACGCTGTCGGCGCACCCGGCGATTCCGGCGATCGGGCTGGTGCTGGTGTTGTCGGTGGACTGGTTCATCGGCATCGCCCGCGCGCTCGGCAACCTGATCGGCAACTGCGTGGCCACCGTGGTGGTGGCCGCCTGGGAGAAGGATATCGACCGCGAACGGGCCCATGGCGTGCTCAACGGCACCATTGAAGCGACCGACCTGGATGCGGGTCTGGCCGCGATGGCGGAGGACGGCGTGGACGCCGGATCTCCGGTCGCCGTGCCAGGGCGATAGAATCACGCATCTCCCCAACCGCGCAGCCTCTGCGCAAGTGCGCTGCCATGCCCGAGCATATCGATCCTGACATGACCGCCGAGGCGATCGCCGAAGACATAGTCGCGGCCATCGTTTCGCACCGCCTGCCGCCCGGCACCAAGCTGCGCGAGGAGGCCCTGGCCAGTGTCTACCGCGTCAGCCGCACCAAGGTGCGCGCGGCGCTGCTGATGCTGTCCAAGGACAAGGTCATCCAGATCGTGCCGGACAAGGGCGCCTTCGTGGCCAAGCCCAGCGCCGAAGAGGCGCGCGAGGTCTTCGCGGTGCGCCGCATCCTGGAAGCGGCGCTGGCGCGCGAGTTCGTCGCCAAGGCGACGCCCGCCGACTACAAGCGGATTGACAAGCACCTGGCGGCCGAGCGCAAGGCGCTGACGGGCAACGATGCGCAGGTGCGCACCCGGCTGCTGGGCGACTTCCATATCGTGCTGGCCGAGGTGGTCGGCAACGGCGTGCTGACCGAGATGATGCGCGAGCTGTCGACGCGCAGCGCGGTCATCACCATGCTGTACCAGTCGCGCCGCGACGCGGCCTGCTCCTCCGACGAGCACCGCGAATTCATCGAGGCCGCCCGCGCCGGCGATGTCGAGCGGGCCGTCGCGCTGATGGTGGACCACCTGGGCCACGTGGAAGGTGCGCTGCATTTCGAGGAAACCGCGCCGGTGTCGCGCGGCAAGGACCTGGTGACCGCGCTGCTCGCGTAGGCGTCCGCTTGATGTGAGTCAAAGCGGCCCCAGCCGCCCACGCGCACACTTGACCCCGCCATGAAGACGCGGGGGCGCACTTCATGAGCACTCCGCCTTCCGGCACCTCATCGTCGGAAGGCTGCCCGCACGCTGCAACGGTGTGCGGGCTTTCTTTTTTCTGAGGACTGGGTTTTGCGCTGCGGAATGGCGCCCTGTCCCGCCCCTTCGCCGCCACGCTGCCGCACCCGTTTTTCCCTTTCCCGCCAGCTAGTTGCAGCCCCCAGACGGCATTCCCGGCGCCGCCATTGTTGCGTCCGCGGCGGCCGGCATTGCCGGCAATACGCGAAATCGAATCCCGGCTTCGGGTTAGGATGCCGGAGGCCA